>CAYWWC010000098.1:0-13483 GCA_964461615.1 uncultured Anaerolineae bacterium | reverse complement strand
AGGGCCCCGGCCACGGGGAGGCCCAACAGGAGCGCGCCGGCCAGGGCCGCGGCCACCGCCGCCCCCGCCCTGGGCCGCAACCCCACACCCACAGCCACACCTACGCCCCCCACCCCAACTCCCACCCCTCTGCCCACTCACACCCCCGTGCCCACTGCCACCCCGACACCAGTTCCACCAACGCCAACCCGTACCCCAGTCCCCCCCACTGCCACTCCTATGCCGACGGCCATACCTACGCAGGGTGCTCCGCCTCCACAGATGGAGGCGGCCATGATTGCCATCCCTGCTGGAGAGTTCACCATGGGCAGCAATGTGGAGGACGAGAGGCCACCCCACGTGGTCTCCGTCGGGGCATTCGAGATTGACAAACTTGAGGTGACCAACCAGGAGTTCGAGAGGTTTGTCTGGGAGACGAGCTATGTCAGCAATGCGGAGAAGGCGGGTGAGACGTCCTGGCGGTACTATGCTAAGGGCAAGCCCCAGCATCCCGTGGTGAAGGTAACTTGGAACGATGCCATTGCTTTCTGCGAGTGGGCTGGGAAGAGGTTGCCCAGCGAGGCTGAGTGGGAGAAAGCGGCCCGAGGCGCCGATGCGCGCAGCTATCCCTGGGGCAACCAGTGGGATGCGGCCAGGGCAAACGCCAAAGAGGCGGGCAACCGCGGGACCACCGCTGTAGGGAGCTTCCCTGCCGGGGCCAGTCCTTATGGTGTGCTAGACATGGCGGGCAACGTGGCCGAGTGGACGACCGATTGGTTCAAGGCCTATCCTGGCGGTGACTTCTATTCTCCATATTTTGGGGAGAAGTACAGGGTGATCAAGGGGGGCGGTTGGTTCAGCGACAAGATACTGGTGCGCACCTCCGAGCGGAGCGCCAGCGGTGTTGAGCTGGCCAACGACGACGTCGGCTTCCGCTGTGCCAGATAACAACAGGCTACTCCCACATGATTCCGCGTGCAGCATGAACATTGCCAGGAAGGCAGACAGCCTGTAGGGCTCAACGGAGATTAGCCGAAGCAGATTGCTACGGCATACAAAAACTCCCTTCCGAGAGGTCAACCACAAATGGTTGGGAGGGGAGTTAGATATTGCAGAGCGGGTGAAGGGATTCGAACCCTTGACAGTCTGCTTGGGAAGCAGATACGCTACCACTGCGTTACACCCGCGCTCGAATTGTTTATATTATACTGACCAGACCACAAAAAGTCAAATGTCTTATCGTGGTGGAGCAAGTCAATCATGTTGGCCATCTTTGCGCCAGAATTGCCCGATCTTGGGGCGGGTCGCCCCGCCAGCCAGATTTGCTGCGCCGACCTCGTTTAGTGCAGAGTTGGTAGCCAGGGGAGAATGTGGTATAATCCTGGTTGCCCGCACTGGAGCCAAGAGGATCGAGAGATGTCTATCGTAACGGCTAATGAACTGGCCAAATCCTACGGCCCTCAGGATGTCTTCTGGGATGTTTCCCTCCAAATCGCCAGGGGTGATAGAGTTGCTCTGGTAGGCCGCAACGGCACAGGCAAGACAACGCTGTTGCACATCATAGCCGGTCTGGATACCCCAACAGCGGGCCGAGTGCACAGGGCACGTAAGCTGCAGATTGGCTACCTGCCCCAAGCGGCTGAGCTGCCAAGCCAGCGTACTCTCTACGAGGAGATGCTGACCGTCTTCACCGATCTGCGAGCCCAACAGGCCGAGTTGCGCCATCTGGAACAGCAAATGGCCGACCCCACCCAGCGTGAAGGGGTCATGGAGCGTTACGGGGAAGCGCTGCAAGCGTTTGAGTTGGCTGGCGGCTATCGGTACGAGAGCGAGATAAAGATGGTTCTGGCTGGTTTGGGCTTCCCGGAGGAGGAACAGCGCCAATCCCTGAGAATCCTTAGCGGCGGCCAGAAGACGAGAGCGCTCCTGGCCAAGCTGCTCCTCTCTGAGCCAGATCTGCTCCTCCTGGATGAGCCTACTAATCATCTGGACCTGGCGGCTACCCAATGGCTGGAAGAGTACTTGTCCAATTGGAAAGGCAGCCTGGTGGTAGTAGCCCACGATCGTTACTTCCTGGACAAGGTGGTGAGAAGGGTCTGGGAGCTGGCCTTTGGCTGTGTGGAGGATTACGCCGGAAACTACAGCCAGTACACGACTTTGCGAGTCGAGCGTATGGAGCGACGCCTGGCCGAGTACAAGGCCCAACAGAAGCACATCGAGAAGACCGAGGACTTCATCCGCCGATACATGGCCGGCCAACGGACCAAGGAAGCGCAGGGGCGCCAGAAGAGGTTGGATCGCTTGCCACGCCTGGAGCGCCCCCGCGAGGCCAAGAAGATAAGCCTCTCTATCGAGACCGACCTGCGCGGCGCCGATCTCGTCCTGGTCTCAGAGAATCTGGCCATCGGCTATCAGCCTGGCGACTCACTCTTCGCTTGCCCAGACTTGTGTCTGCGCCGTGGCGAACGGGCCGCCCTCCTGGGACCCAACGGCTCGGGCAAGACTACTTTTCTCAAAACTGTCATCGGCCAGGTATCCCCCCTGGCCGGGCTGGTGCGGATCGGCCAAAACGTCAAGTTTGGCTATCTTGCTCAAGCCCACGAGACCCTGGCCAAGGAGAAGACCGTCTTGGCTGAGATCCTCGAGTCCCATGATTTGCCGCAGGAGAAGGCCCGTAGCTTTCTGGGGCGGTTCCTTTTCTCCGGCGACGATGTCTTCAAGCCAATAGGAGACCTATCGGGCGGAGAGCGAAGCCGGGTGGCCCTGGCCAAGCTGACCCTGGAGGGGGCCAACTTTCTGATGCTGGACGAGCCCACCACTCACCTGGATATCGCTTCCCAGGAGGTACTGGAGGAAGTGTTGACTGACTTCAACGGCACTATCCTCATCGTTTCCCACGACCGCTACCTGATAAACGCCCTGGCCACCCAGGTCTGGGCTATCGAAGATGGAGAACTACGGGTCTACGATGGCAACTATTCCGACTACGAGGAGCAGAAGAGCAAGAAGCAAGAAGCAAGGAGCAAGAAGCAGGAGAGAAGAGACAATAAGCGGAGAGCAAGAGGCAGGAGGCAGGAGGCAAGAGGCAAGAAGCAAGGAGCTAGAGCCGAGGAGCTAGAAGAGGAAATCGCTGCTCTGGAGGCCCGACTGGCAGCCCTGGACGAGGAGTTGGTCGCTGCCAGCATGGATCAGGACATTGAGAGCTTGCGGGAGCTGGGAGGAGAATACCAGCGGGTAAATGAAGAGCTGCAGCGACTCCTGGCCCAGTGGGCAGAGGCAGGTGCAGTGTGAAGTACATCATCGGCCTGACCGGCAATATCGCCACCGGCAAGAGCGCCGTATCGGGTATGCTGGATTGCCTGGGGGCCAAAGCCATTGATGCCGATGTCCTTGTTCACGAATTAATGGAGAAAGGCACGCCCGTCTGGCAAGCTGTGGTGCAGGAATTTGGCCAGGGCATCCTGGGCCACGAGAGGAACATCGACCGGAAAAAGCTGGGAAGCATCGTCTTCGCCGACGAAGCCGCTCTGCACTGCCTGGAAGCCCTCGTGCATCCGGCCGTCATCGCTCGCACCGAGGAATTGATCGAGAGTAGCCAGGAACTCATGATCGTGGTTGAGGCCATTAAGCTCATTGAAGCCGGCATGGACAGAGACTGCGACGCCCTCTGGGTGGTCACCTGCCGCAAGGAGCAGCAACTAGCCCGTCTAATGGAGCAGCGGGGTCTGACCGAGGAGGAAGCCCGGCAGCGCATCGAGGCCCAGCCGCCCCAGGAGGCCAAGCTTGCCCTGGCCGACGTGGTCATTGACAATAGCCGCAGCCTCGATGAGACCTGGCGACAGGTGAAGAGGGAGCGGGATAGGATAGTTTCGAGTAACGAGGGAATGAGTAACGAGGTAACAAGTCAACGGGGCAATGAGGTAACATGCAACTTCAACGTGTTACTCATTGACTCGTTACCCCTAGAGAGAACTGAGAATCAGCAAGGAGGGGGCTTCTGATGTCTGTGCGACAATTCTTCAGTGAACATCCGCAATTAGTGGCGTGGTTTGTCCTGGCGGTGTTTATGGTGCCCATGCTTCTGTGGGCAGCCAAGGACGTGGGGCTTCTGCCGAGGCAACTCGCAGCCTTGGTGGTCAGCACCGTCCTCTTGGCCGGCCTCTGCGCGTGGATCATCGGGTGGGAGTGAATGGTAGCTAAAGCCGTTTGTAGAAGAAAAGGAGGCAGCGGCCTGCGGCCTGTGGACCCAAGCCGCGATATAGGGCAGGTGGCAGCGCTTATGGAGAGAGCGTTTGGCGAGCACTTGACCCAACAAGGCAGAGAGGCCCTGCGTGAGTTAAAAGTCATGAGCCGCTTTGGCCCCTTCCTCTGGTTGCTGGATCGCACCAGCCCTGGATTCCACGAGACCTTCCGTGGCTTCGTCTGGGTAGAAGAAGGCCGCATCGTGGGCAACGTCAATGTGGGCAGACTCGCCCCCTCCTCCCTCCGCTGGCTCATCAGCAACGTTGCTGTTCGATCTGATTATCAGGGCCAGGGCATCGCCCACCATCTGGTGCGGGCGGCCATTGACCTGGCTAGAGAGCAAGGTGGGGAGTGGGTCATTCTCCAGGTACACACCGACAACATCCCTGCCCACAAACTCTATCAACACCTGGGCTTCGAACAGATCGCCGCTGTGACAGAGTTGAGCTTGGAGAAGGTGAGACCGGTAGCTCTCACTGAAGACAGTACGCTGCGTAGGAGGAGCTACAGCGAGTGGCGAAAGGAATACGAGCTGGCCTCAGCCGCCGCCTCGGAGGGGGGGCGGTGGCTCAAGCCAGTGCGCGCCGATCATTTTATGGTGGGGCCAGACCGGCGGCTGTCCAAATGGTTGAGCAATCTGATCGCGGGACGTAGGGAATATCGCTTGGCAGTAGAGGATGGCGGGCGCTTCATCGCCACTCTCACCGTGCTGGCCTCCCGCTGGCGAGGCCAGCACAACCTGGAGTTGATGGTTCGCCCTGACCATCGAGGCCAACTGGAGGGAATGCTGATCGCAAAAGCTCTCTGCATATTGGGGAGTTATCCGCAGCGAGGTGCTGGCGTCAGTCACCCTGCTGAACATCGGGAGGCCATTGAGGCTCTCAAGCTACGCGGCTTCATCGAAAAGAGGACGCTGGCCCAGATGCGGTTGGCGCTAAGAGAAGATTGAAGGTGCTCACACGCGCCTTCGCTAACGAAACAACAACGGAAGAACGGATTGAACAGACAAAAACTAGGAGGTGTGTCATGCGACAAAGATTATTATTGCGCTGGTTGATCAACGCCGTGGCTCTGTATGTGGCCGCCGAGCTAGTACCAGGCATTCAGACGGATGGAGGCTGGCAGGTACTGTTGTTAATGGCCCTCATCTTTGGCTTGGTGAACGCCCTGGTCCGCCCCATCCTCAAGTTCATGACCTGTCCATTGATTATGCTCACCCTGGGCCTCTTCACCCTGGTAATCAATGCCCTGATGCTCCAATTGGCTTCCTGGCTGGGTAGACAGCTTGATCTGGGCTTCTATGTTAAGAATCTCTGGGCAGCCATCTTGGGTGCGCTGGTGATAAGCGTGGTCAGCTTCGTCCTGACTATGATCATCGGGGATGACGACAAGGACAAGAAGAAGAAGAGGAAACGCCGCTGAGTGGTTGCGTGCTCGCCAAGGAGCCCTTCGACAGGCCTGTACCGAGCTTGTCGCAGGGCTCAGGGCAAGTGTTATATCCCGGCCTTATGCGCAGGATTGGCGCTTCAGACAGAAATCTGGACATCCCTTGGAGTACGTAGGAAATCTCCAGTAATACCCCCAACTAACTGGAGAAGATGCTTTTCCATCTCAAACGCAACACGGTGTAAAGGGCCTTGAAGATCTCGCGACGGGAGATCTTGGAGGTTCCATGTCGTCTATCCTCGAAGATGATGGGCACTTCGCCGATCTCCCACCCCCTTCGCTGGCACTTATAGAGCATTTCGATCAAAAAGGAGTAGCCGTCGGAGAAAATCTCGTCCAGCTCGATGGACTCCAGCACCTCCCGGCGATAGCAGCGGAAGCCAGCGGTGCAGTCATGAGCCTTGAGGCCCAGCACCAAGCGAGCAAAAATATTAGATCCTCTGCTCAGAATCTGCCGCTGTACCCCCCAATTAACTGTACCCCCCCACCAACGTAGCGAGAACCGATAACCAGCTGAGCATCCCGGCTCCTGGCTACCAGGTCGGGTATGTAGCCAGGGGGGTGAGAGAAATCGGCGTCCATAGTCACAACACAGTCGGCCCCCAAGGCCAGCGCCTCTTTGAAGCCCGAGATATAGGCGGTGCCCAAACCCAACTTGGCAGAGCGATGTATGACTTTGATGCCCGAATACAGCTTTGCCAGCTCATCGGCGATCTTCCCCGTGCCGTCAGGCGAGTTGTCGTCAACGATGATGATGGCTATCGCTTCGGTGGTGTCACTCAGGGTCTGTCCTGAGGTCTCTCCTGAGGCCCGCCCTGAGCAGGGTCGAAGGGTTGTCGAAGGGCCCAGTCGAAGGGCCAAAATCTCTTTGGCCAGGGCCTCGATGTTTTCGCTTTCGTTATAGGTAGGGATGATGACAGCTATCGTTATGGTCTTCATACCTCGTCCTTTCCATGAGATTGGGGAGAAGTCACCTCTATTATACCACAACCTCACCCACTCCAACAAAAAGCCACCGGTGAATTTCCCCGATGGCTTTTTTGTTAGAGTGGGTTGTTGATGAGGCTAGCTTGAGTGGTCTCATCACTTTCCATGGCTATGGTAACGCAAGTTTCTTGCAGCAGAGAATCAGTAAGCCTTGAAGACTGTAGGTAGATAGATCTTGAACGCGGGCACGTAGAAGGTTACGTAGATCGTATCCGGTATACCATCACAGGTAGCTGTCACAGCGGCCAGACCAGTGGTCTCGCTGGAAGTCAGAGTGGTCTCAGCCACGCCATTGAATGTGGTGTCGGAGAGGGGCGCTACTCCCCCCAGGGAGGTGTGAAAGCCACAAGTTATACTATCAGCTACCATGTTGCCATATTGATCGGTCACGGTAGCCCGAACCGCTGACGTAGATACCCCATTGGCGGGGATAGCCATCGGGTATGCCGTCACCTCCACGGCGTCCGGCGGATCCGGGCTGAAGACAACTTCTGTCGTGTGGTATTGCGAACCCGCTGTAGCGGCGATGACTGCTGTACCCGCAGTGGTTTCTGAGGTCAAAACGGCCTCAGCCACGCCGCCGACGGTAGGCTCCGTGTCACTGTCCAAGATTCCCAAACTCGTGACGAGAGTCACCTCCGTACCATCGGCCACGTAATTGCCGCCGATGTCCTTTACCGTGACCTGGATGTTTGAGGTGTGCCCATTAAGCGCGATATTCAGTGGGTTTGCCACCACATTAACGTAGAACGGTGGCCCGACGGTGAAGTTCACCTCAACTGACTCCTCTTCTGATCCAGAAGTGGCGGTGACAGTAGCCGGCCCCATGATTATTCCGGAGGTCAGTGTGGTCACAGCCGCCCCCTCGTCCGTAGTACCAGAAGAGGGCAACACGCTTCCCAGAGTGGTCATAAAGTCTACGTTGGTTCCATTAGTCACATTGTTGCCGTACTGATCTCTCACCGTAGCCGTGATGCGCGAAGTGGCTCCGCCAATAGGAATGTCGGTTGGATCGGCCGTAACTTGTATGTCGAAGGGTGGCCCGGCTGCGACTTTCACAGTTGCCGTGTCGGACTTGGAGTTGGATGTAGCTGTAACGTGGGCCACGCCAGGCGCCGTATCCGAAGTCAGTGTCGCGACGGCTACTCCATCAGTTGTGTATTTGGTGACCGTGTCGCTGCCGATGCTGGCGAAGTCAGTGGTGAAGACTACGGGCGTGTCGTCGGCCACCGGGTAGCCGCCGATGTCCGTCAGCGTTGCGGTGATCGTGGCTGTGTCGCCCCCCACTTCAATAGTTGGCGGCCACGATTCCACAGTGACTGTGTATGGCGCCCCAACGGTAAAGGTCACCTGAGTTTGCCCTACGGCTGAACCCGAAGTGGCGGTTACGTTCGCTGTGCCGATGATCAATTCGGAGGTCAAGGTGGCATTGGCCACCCCATTGGCAGTGGTTTTGACCACACTGTTTGAACCAATGCTACCTAGGTCCGTAGTAAGGGTTACCTCCGTCTCATCGGCCACCAGATTGTCGTATTGGTCCCTAACCGTGGCTGCGACATCCGACGTGAACCCACCGATGGGAATGCTCGCCGGGTCAGCCACCAATGTTATAGCATAAGGTATATCGGGGGTAAACGTGACCACCGCCGTAGCGACCTCGGAACCTGCCGTCGCCGCTATTACTGCCACGCCTGCTGCATCCCCCGAGGTCAAGGTGGCCGTGGCTACCCCATCGATGGTGGTCTTGGTGATAGTATCGCTGCCGAGGCTACCTGAGCTGGTAGTGAAGGTCACCACCGTGTTATTGGCCACAGGGTTAGTGTACTGATCAGTCACCGTGACCGTCAGGGTTGAGGTGTCCCCGCCAACAAATACGCTCGTCGGATCAGCTTCCAACGTCACCGTGGCGGGCGAGCCAGCGCTAAACACCACGGTTTCTATGGCAGATGTCATACCAATTGTAGCGGTGATGGTCGCCGTCCCAGGCTTCTGAGAAGTCAACGTTGTTGTGGCCACCCCGCTGCTGGTGGTCTTGGTGATGGTTTCGCTGCTCACACTGTCAAAGCTCGTGGTGAAGGTCACCACCGTCGGCTCCACAAGGTTGCCGTACTCATCCTTCACCGTGGCCGTGAGCGACGACGTCTCACCCACTGTCGGTTCCGTCAGATCGGCCTCCAGGGTCACTGTATAGGGTGGGAGAGGCATGAACTCAACTGTGGCCGTGCCAACCTTGGAATCGACAGTGGCCGTAATGAAAGCCGTGCCCACGGTGTCCGGCGAGGTCAGAACAGCCGTGGCTACCCCATCGGTGGTGGTCTTGGTGATAGTATCGCTGCCGAGGCTACCTGAGCTGGTAGTGAAGGTCACCACCGTGTTATTGGCCACAGGGTTAGTGTACTGATCAGTCACCGTGACCGTCAGGGTTGAGGTGTCCCCGCCAACAAATACGCTCGTCGGATTAGCTTCCAACGTCACTGTATAAGGTAGGCCGGCTTCGAAAGTCACGTCCACGGTGTCGGATACAGTGTCGGCTGAGGCTGTGATAGCCGCCGTTCCAGGCAACAGAGAGGTCAGTGTTGCCATTGCTACCCCACTGGAGGTCGTCTTGGTAACCTCGGTGCTTCCCACCTCGCCCAGGCTAGTAGTGAAGGTCACAACGGTTCCCTCGGCCACATCGTTATCGTACTGATCCGTCACCGTGGCCGTTAACGTCGAACTGTCTCCTACGGTTAGAGTCATCGGCTGGGCCGCCAGGGTCAACGTGTAGGGCACGTCAGGTTGGAATGTCACATTAGTTATGTCATACTTCGAATCCGCCATAGCTGTAACCACTGCCGTGCCTGCCACCTGGGAGTTCAGCTCGGCTGTGACTACTCCACTGGCGGTCGTCTTGGTAACCTCGGTGCTTCCCACGTCACCCAGGCTAGTAGTGAAGGTCACAACGGTTCCCTCGGCCACATTGTTGTTGTACTGATCCTTCACCGTGGCCGTAAGCGCCGAGCTACTACCTACCGTGGGGGTTGTCGGATAAGCTTCCAACGTCACCGCATAGACTGGACCAGCTTCGAAGGTCACAGTAACCATGTCAGTGACCGTATCAACCCCGGAACCGACTGTGGCCGTGATGATGGCCGTGCCCGCTTCCAACGAGGTCAGAGTGGCCACAGCTATCCCATTAGTGGTGGGCTTGGTAGTGGTATCGCTGCCGACATCACCCAAGCTCGTGGTGAAGGTCACCACCGTCCCATCGAGTACAGGGTTTCCAAACTGATCTTCAACTGTAGCAGTGAGGTAGGATGTGTGTTCACCTACCTGGATACTGGGGGGATTGGCTGCCAGTTGCACGGCCCAAGCAACACCTACCATATCCACGGAAGTGGTTGCTGTCAGAGAGCCTAACGTCACTGTGATATTTGTAGTGCCTGGTATGCATCCCGAGGTCAGCGTCGCCACAGCTACACCGTTACAGTCCGTGGCCCTGGTGATACTGAGCGTCGCAGCGGGGGGAGGCTCGAAGGTGCCGGAATCCGCTTCAAACGTCACTATACTGTAGCACACGGGGTTCCCACAGGAGTCCTTCACCGTAGCCGTGATGGTGGTGGTGTCGAACCCATCAGCTAGAATGGCTTCTGGCTCGCGGGCGACAGTTAATGAGGCAGCAGAGCTCGCCGTGACCGTGATGTTTGAGGTGTCTTCAGCATCTTGAGCAAACCCTTGGACATAACCTCTAATAGTTCCTGCTCCCTGCCCGTAGCCATGGAATTCTGCGCTGCCAACACCATTGGTAGTCGAAACGCAACTGCTGGGCGACCAAGAGTCCACTAGATCCCCCGGGCTGCAGTACAGGCACACCGTCACCGGTTGAGAGGACATCTCACCCACTATGTTGCTGTACGCATCGGTCACCGTAAAATGGAGAGTACTCGTGATACAGCAATCAATGTCTATGTCGGTAGGCGTGATGGTCAAACCACCCGGAGTGCCGGCCGTAATGGTGATGAGCGTTGTGCTCGTGATCGTACTCCCTATGGCCGCAGCCTCAATCGTCGCTACCCCAGCCTGTGCCCCAGAGGTCGCGATGGCCGTGGCCGTGCCGCCCGAAGTGGTCGTGCCAGAGCGGAAGGCGTCTACGTATACACGCGTGTCCGTACCCCCAGTTACAGTATACCCGGCTACCGTCACGTTGATCGTGTGCGGCCCATCGCTCAGAGTATTCGTGATAACCTTCTCCACTTGATATTGTGGCGAGAGGGAATACATATCGACAGTCATGACCACTGTGCTGTCCACGGTCACGGTAGCAACACCGCTGTCGGGAGCCTTACCGAACATCAAAGAGACAGCCGTGCCTGTGAAGTTCCAACTGGCGGTAGAGTCTGCGGTATCAGTGAATATCGCGTACCCTCCATGGTGACTCGCGGTGGTGCTGATGGTCCATCCATCCGTTATCACCTCGGTTGCGTCTTCCCCCTCCACGAACTCGTACGGCAGCGAGGCCAGGGTGGGGGTGATGGTGAAGCCCACCATGACGCCATCAGGCGTAGAACCACCAAACCCATCCTTCACATCGGCGGTGAGGGTGGAGAGATTGCCGCCAACCTCTATCTCGTTGGGAGCGGCTGCAACCGTCAGGGTGTAGACGTGCAGCCCAAAGGTGACACTGGTCGTGCCGGTCACCCCGGAGCAGCCAGCAGGTGTAACTACAATGGTGGCTGTCTGGGTCGGCCCAGAAATCTGCTGCGAGGTAAGGGTTGTTGTGACCCAGCCATTGACTGTGGTTTGAGTAATCGGGCTAACGCTGCCCAGGCTGGTGGTGAAAGTCACCACCGTGCCATCCTCTACTGGATTCTCACATCTATCGGTCACTCTGGCGGTGGTGGTTGAGGTATAAGAGAAGCCGGCGAGGAGACCCGTATTCTCATCAGTGACGTAGATCTGTGGCGGGCTGGCATTGACCGTCAGGGTATGGCAAGAACTCGCCGTGACGGTAAGGTTCGACGTATCAGTAGCATCGGAGAATTCACGGACTGTGCCCGTGATAGTCCCAGTCCCCGAGGTCCAGCCATGGACTTCCAAACTTCCAACACCTTCGGTGACAACAACAGCAGCGTTGGTAGGCGTAAAAACAACGTATGGCGTGCTGGTGAAGTCCACCGTCAGTGTCGTAGGCACCACAGCCCCCACCACGTTGCTGTACTGATCGGTCACCGTGAACTGGAGGGTGCTGGTATTACAGCAGGTGATAGGCACATCAGTAGGCGTGATGGTCAGAGTGTACGGATCGCCAGCCGTGAGGGTTATGGGTACTGTATCTGTAACCACGCCGTCGGTTTCACAGCACTGCCTCCCCACACCCGCGGCATCAACCCACACCACTCCCGCCTGCGTCCCTGAGGTCAACACAGCCGTGGCCGTGCCACCCGAAGTACTCGTGCCAGAGCGGAAAGCATCGAGGTAAACGCGCGTGTCCGTACCCCCGGTCACAGTATACCCACCTACCGTCACTGTTATGACGTGTGGCCCGAAGCTTAAGGTATCCGTGATAACGTGCTCAACCTGATATTGCGCTGACGAGGCATACATATCAATGGTGATGGGCGCGCCGCTATCAACGGTGACGGTGGCCACACCAGCATCAGACAACTTGGGATAAATCAGGGAGACAGCCGTTCCCGTGAAGGTCCAAACCGCAGTGTCACTCGCAGTGGTGCTAGAGATGACTTCCCCACCATGATGGAGGGAATTGGTACCCGTGCTCCACGAGCCCGATTTGCTCACCTCAGAGTCCTCCCCTTCCACCAACTCGTATGGGAGTATGGCCCATGCCTCACCAGGGGCGGCACTGTCCTCATCGGTCACAACGAAGCCAACCACGGTGTAGTCAGGCACATTCTGGCCAAACTGATCCAGCAGTGCGGCTTCAAGATCGGAGGTAGAAGACCCATCTGCCACAATCTGATTGGGAGAGGCCGAGACCGTCACGCTTTCAGGTACGCTCGCCGTGAATTGAACCAACTCTGTACCAATTATCATGTAGGGTCTGACGTAGGGAATGAGGGGATCGGGATCGGTATCACCTGTAAGAGCGGTCACTGTAGCGTTTTCCGATTCGCATGTCAGAATCGCCGAGGTCAGGGTAGCTGTGGCTCGGCCATTTTCATCGGTCGTGGCTCCGCAGCGGAAAGCATCAATTCGAATACAGGTTCCTCCTCCAACTGGGGACTGATCCAAGTAGCTTACGGTTACAACATACGATCCAGAAACTAGACCAGCAGTTATCACCCTCTCCGCTGCCACTCTGGTGGCAGCGTACATGTCCACAGTGATAGCTGTGTTGCCATCCACCTGAACCTCAACAACGCCGCCTTCGGGATCTTCAACATACAACATGGAAATTGCGGTTGCCGTGAAGGTCCAGCTCAAGGCGGCGTTAGGGTGTGATGTGCCGCATGACTTGACAAAGTACCCCCCGCTAGCCAAAGTGCTGGTCACCGTTGCCCAATCGTTATCAGCGGGCAACTTATTCACTGAAGCATCTTCCGCTTCCGCGAAGCAGATTTGATCAATGGCGCCTAGGTTAGTGGTAAAAGCGATAAAAGCCCCAGGCAGCGGAGAGCAACCCGCATCTCTCACCGTGCTGGAGATGGTCGAATTGGATTCGCCATCGGCTCGGATTTCTCCCGGAGAAGCATCCACTAGCACATCGGTAGGAGTGCCAGCAACCAGAGCACCGCCACCGCTCTCCCCTACATCTTCTTCCAGAGCAGCCACCGACCCTACTCCAGCCAGCATACCCATCACCAGCACCAGACCAAACATACCAGCAGTT
>CAYWWC010000097.1:0-13506 GCA_964461615.1 uncultured Anaerolineae bacterium | reverse complement strand
ACCAGAAATCGCCAACCTTGTCATTTTCACAGAATCAAAACGTGATTAGTATATCCTTGATCCCCGGCAAGACGATCAAGCCCTGGGTGGCCGGGCTTCTGCTGGTCATGGGTTGCCTCATTGTCTATCGCTTCTTCACTCGGAAGGAATGGAGCGTGGCTGGCAAGCAGTTGTCCAGGCCCAGGATGACCATCCTCGGCCTGGTGGCTGGCTTCCTTGACGCTGTGGGGGCGGCGGATGGGACCCGGTGGCCACGCCCAGCCTCATCCTGGCCGAGAACAGCGAACCGCATGAGGTGGTGGGCTCGGTGAACGTGGTGGAGTTCTTTGTCACCCTGGCCGAGACGATCACCTTCGCCTTGACCATCGGGCTGAAGGCCTTCCGCTGGGACATCGTGGCAGCGTTGCTGGTCGGCGGGGTAATCGCCGCGCCCATCGCTGCCTGGCTGTGCAAGAGGCTCCCCCACCGCATGATGGGCATCCTGATCGGCGCTCTGCTCATCCTGCTCAACGTCCGCACACTGGTGCTGACCTTTGTGAGGTAGGTTGCCCTCGGAGGTTGCCCCAGCGCGCTGTGGCGGGAAAATCAAGCGAGGAGAGGAACACAGGCGAGGGGACAAAGATCACCTGGCCTGTTGTTCTGTTGAATAGACGTGAATCGGGGCTGTTGGTTTCTTGTCAGGATGGGCGAAGTGGAGTATAATCAGGGACAGAATGGCTATTGTAGAGAATGTGCGCCTGAAAGTTGTCATCCATGGGGCGGTGCAGGGGGTGGGATTCCGCCCCTTTGTTTATCGGCTGGCCACGGAGTCGGGCCTGCGGGGCTGGGTGCTCAACTCCTCCCAGGGGGTGTTCATTGAGGTCGAGGGGGAGCGTGCAGTGCTGGAGGAGTTCCTCCTGCGCCTGGAGCGAGAGAAGCCTCCTCTGGCCATCATCCAGAGTCTGGAGTTCTCGTTTCTCGACTCCGTTGGCTATCCCGACTTCGTCATCCGTCATAGCGAGGGTACGGGGGAGAAGACCGTCCTTATCCTACCCGACATCGCCACCTGCTCGGAGTGCCGCCGCGAGGTGGAGGACTCAACTGATCGCCGCCACCGCTACCCCTTCACCAACTGCACCCACTGCGGCCCCCGCTTCACCATCATCCGGGCCCTGCCCTACGACCGGCCCGACACCTCCATGGCCCACTTCCCCCTCTGCCCCGACTGCCGCCGGGAGTACGAGGACCCCCTGGACCGGCGGTTTCACGCCCAGCCCGTGGCCTGCCCTGTTTGCGGTCCCCGAGTGATTCTCTACTCAGGTGACAGGCACTTTCAAAGTGCCTGTCACCTCACTGGCGACGAGACCATCCGGGAGGCGGCCCGGGCGGTGCGGGAGGGATGCATCCTGGCGATGAAGGGGCTGGGTGGCTTCCTGCTCATCGTGGATGCCCGCAACGAGGCGGCGGTGTGGCGGCTGCGGGAGCGGAAACACCGCGAGGAGAAGCCCTTCGCTCTCCTCTATCCCTCTCTGGAATTGATCAAAGAACACTGTTTTGTCTCCCCTCTTGAGGAGCGAGTGCTCGTTTCCCCCGAATCGCCCATCGTGCTGCTGCGCCGGCGGGAGCAGAAACCTGGTTTTTCCAAGAAACCAGGTTTCTATGGAGTCTCCGACGCGGTAGCTCCAGGCAACCCCTACCTGGGGGTGATGTTGCCCTACACCCCCCTCCACGACCTGCTGATGCAGGAATTGGGCTTTCCTGTCGTGGCGACCAGCGGCAACCGTTCTGACGAGCCCATCTGCATTGACGAGAATGAGGCCTGGGAGCGGTTGGGGGGTATCGCTGACCTATTCCTGGTGCACAATCGCCCCATTGTCCGCCACTGCGACGATTCGGTGGTGCGGGTGGTGCTGGGACAGGAGTTGGTGCTGCGGCGAGCGCGGGGGTATGCTCCTTTGCCGGTGCTCCTAAAGCACGAGACTCCCCCCATCCTGGCCGTGGGAGCGCACCTGAAAAACACCATTGCCCTAAGCGTGGGGCGACAGGTATTCTTGAGCCAGCACATCGGCGACTTGGATACGCCGGAGGCTTGCGCCGCCTTCGAGCGGGTCATCGCTGACTTTCTCCGACTCTACGAGGTGCAGCCCCTCTCAATTGCCCACGATCTGCACCCCGATTACTTTTCAACCCGATGGGCCCGGCAGGCTGCTGAGCCCTCTCCCGCTGAACTTGTCCCCGTGCAACACCACCACGCGCATCTGGCCTCGTGTCTAGCTGAGAACGAGGTAGAGGGGCCAGTATTGGGGGTGATCTGGGACGGCACCGGCTATGGTCCCGACGGGACGGTATGGGGAGGGGAGTTTCTGTGGGGGGATGCAGCGGGCTTCGAGCGGGTGGCTCATCTGCGCACATTCCGCCTGCCGGGAGGGGAGGCGGCGGTCAAAGAACCTCGTCGGACGGCGCTGGGAGTGTTGTGGGAGCACTTCGGCCCGCAGGCTTTGGAGTGGGAGTATCTGGCTCCGGTAGCTGCTTTTTCCCTCTCTGATCGCCGTCTGTTGCAGCGGATGCTGGAGCGGGAAGTGAATTCGCCCCTCACCAGCAGCGCTGGTCGCCTCTTCGACGCCGTGGCTGCCCTGGTGGGCCTGCGCCAGGAGATCCGCTTCGAGGCCCAGGCAGCGATGATGCTGGAGTACGCAGTGGACGAGATGGTGACGGACGCCTATCCGCTGCCAATGAGCAAATCTCAACCGCTGGTGCTGGATTGGGGCCCGTTGTTAGAGGCGCTGCTGGCGGACCTCCGACAGAGGGTATCAGTGGGGGAGATGGCGGCACGGTTTCATAATGCTTTGGTGGAGGGGATGGTCTCCGTGGCCCAGGCGGTGGGAGCAAAGCGTGCTGCCTTAAGCGGCGGGTGCTTCCAAAACCGCATTCTCCTGGAGCGAGCCTATCAACGCCTGACCGACGCCGGTCTGCGGGTCTACGTCCACCAGCGCATCCCTCCCAATGATGGCGGCATCTCCCTGGGGCAGGTGGCCGTCGCAGCACAGAAGATCGAGAATCCTGTCACAAACTTTTGACAAAGCCTTTGATTTGTGATATAATCGCCTCGGTTGGTTGTTGGCAAGCGTGAAATTCCTGGAAAGGGTAAAAGACTATGCCGCTCAAAGTAATTGACAAGAAGAACATGGCCTCCCTGGTGACGAGCATCATGGAGGAGACGGAAGTAGTAGGGCCGGTGGCCAAAGACGGCAAGTTTGTCTTCAGTCCAATCGGCGACTATTCCCAACTGCGCCTGGACTACAACACCACCCTGCTTCCTCCGAAGGAGTACTTCCTCCCGACGGAAGAGACCATCCTCAAGTACAAGCTGGGCGAGGCGGTAAGGAGCGAGCCGGTGATCGAGGCGAAACGCCGCGTTATTATGGGGTTGCATCCCTGCGACATCAACGCCACCTGGCTCCTCGACCTGGCCTTCTCCACCGACAATCTGGACACCAACTATATGGAGAAGCGCAAGAAAGCCATCATCATTGGGCTAGACTGTAACGAACCATGCGATGAACATTCCTTCTGCAAGAGCATGGGAAGTCTGGCAGTGGAGGCAGGGTATGACCTGTTCCTGACCGACATCGGCGATGCCTACATGGTGGATTACGGCTCGCCAGCGGGAATGGAGCTTCTGGCCAGGTACAAAGGAGCACGGGAGGCTACTGAGGCGGACATGTCCCGCTTCAGAGCCGTTCAGGAGGCCAAGTGGCCCAAGTTCACCTACAAGCTGGAAATGGGCATCAGCGACTTGCCCAATCTACTGGCCATCGGCTATGATAACCCCCTCTGGGAAGAACTGGGGGAGAAATGCCTGGCTTGCGGGTCTTGTACTTTGGTTTGCCCTACCTGCTATTGTTTCGACGTCGTAGACAAGCTGGCCCTCAACCTGAAAGAGGGGCAACGCTTGCGCCGCTGGGATTCCTGTCAGTTGCCACAGTTCGCAACGGTGGCTGGAGGGGAAAACTTCCGCAAAGCTCGATCTGATCGGCAGCGACACCGCTTCTTCCGCAAGGGTAAATACCTGACGGAAATGTTTGGCAAAGTGGGCTGCGTGGGCTGCGGGCGCTGCGTGCGCTCTTGCCTGGTGCACATAGATCCGGTTGAGGTGTACAACACCCTGAAGCGCACCTGCACTCCCCGTGGCTGGGCCGAGCGGGAGGTGGCAGCATACCAACAGAGATCGTGATCCTAGACCTTTGGGGCTTTCGGAACCCTAAATGTCTGGATTGGAGGCTTAGAAAAAATGACGGATCAAGGTATAAGCGAAAGCCGCTCTCTTTATCAGCCTACTCTGGCTGAACTGGTGAAGATAGAGCAATTGACTGAGAACGAGCGGCTCTTCACCGTGAACCTGAAAGACGGCCAAGACCTGGGACACTTGGCTGGCCAGTTTGTGGGAGTCTCTGTCTTTGGCATTGGTGAGGCTCCTATCTCCGTTACCTCCTCGCCTACTCGCAACGGCACTTTTGAGCTGTGCGTGCGCAAGGTTGGAGATGTAACGGAAGCACTGCATCGCCTGAAGCCAGGCTCCACTGTGGGCATCCGCGGGCCTTTCGGCAACGGCTTCCCAGTGGAAAAAATGAGGGGCCAGGATGTGCTATTCGCCCCCGGTGGTCTGGGTCTGGCTCCTTTGCGTTCTCTCATCAATCAGGTGATGGATGAACGAGAGTCCTTCGGGCGAGTCATTATCCTCTACGGAGCCAGGAATCCTTCGGAGCTTCTGTTCAAGGATGAGTTGGCCAAGTGGGAGGCCAGAGACGATGTGGAGTTTCACGTCACGGTGGACCGAGGCGACGAGAGCTGGACTGGCAATGTGGGGGTCATCACTACACTCTTCTCGAAGATCACCGTGAACCCCCGCAGCACCGTGGCCGTGACCGTAGGCCCGCCCGTGATGTATCGGTTCGTGCTCATGGAGCTTTTGAGCAAAGGGATACAGGATGGCCGCATCTTCCTGTCATTAGAGCGACGGATGAAGTGCGGTGTGGGCAAGTGCGGCCACTGCCAGATCAACAACGAGTACGTCTGCCAGAAAGGTCCGGTCTTCAGCTACGCCCAGTTGAAGGAGCTGCCGGAGGCGATTTAACCAGAGGAGGCGGGGAAAGGAACATCATGATCGCCGGCAGACGGTGGGAGGTTCACGATCGTTATGGCAATGACATCTATTTGACTCACGAGCGGTGGAAACACATCACTGAACCGATGAACCATCCCGAGATGTCAGCCTATGAGAAGCATCTGAGAGAGGCAATTCAATCAGGTAGGCGGAAGCAAGACTCTCTTAACCCGCAGAAATATCGCTACGTTAAGCCGTTTAGCGGTTTGGCAGAGGACAACACGCACATCATCGCCATCGTGCTGTTCAGGTTTAGCGAAGGACCAAGTGGTGAGCCTGTTTCCAATAACTACATCGTCACTGGCTATCAGAAAGAGATAGGGTGAGGGTTACGATCATGACAGAGCCAATTTTCAACTATGACGAGATGAGCGATACGCTGTATGTTTCATTCTCTTCTGGAGAGAAAGCCACTGGTATCGAGTTGAATGACCACATACTGCTGCGTATCAACAAGAAAGAGCGTCGAGCCATAGGCCTGACTTTTTTGGAGTACTCCCTTTTGGCGCAGAGAACCGAAGTTGGCCCACGCAGCTTCCCTCTCACGGGCCTGGCAGAGCTATCAGATGAACTCCGGGACATTGTGCTTGACATTCTGCAACGTCCACCGGTAAGTGATGTTCTCTTTCTGTCAACTTATACGCCTTCAGTTATAGAGACTATACCAATCACATCGCTACAACCAGTAACCATCGCTGCTGCATGAAAGGCGAACAAATTCATGAGGAGAGAATGGAGAGCAAAAAATGACGAAACCCAGAATCGCGATTTTTGACTTCGGGTGCTGCGAAGGTTGTCAGCTCCAGATCGTCAACCTGGAAGAGAAGATATTGGACCTCGTCGGACTGGTGGATGTGGTCAGTTGGCGGGAAGCCGTGACGGGACACTCTGACGAATATGACATCGCCTTCGTCGAGGGGTCTATTACCCGTGAGGCGGAGATGGAACGCCTGAAGGGCATCCGCGAAAACGCCAAAGTCCTGGTGGCTTTGGGCGCTTGTGCTCACATTGGGGGCATCAATTGCCTGAAGAACCATTTCAAAATGGACGAGGTGCTGGAGTACGTCTATGGCGAAGACGCCAAGCACTTCGACACCATCCCTGCCCGTCCTCTGAGCGCGGTGGTGCCGGTGGATTACGCTATCCCCGGCTGCCCCATTGACCGCAACGAATTCCTGGAGGTGGTCAAAGCCCTGCTCCTGGGCAAGAAGCCCCCTATCCCCGACTACTCCGTTTGTGTGGAGTGCAAGATGAATGGCAACGTCTGCGTTTTCGACAAGGGGATGACTTGTCTGGGGCCGGTGACACGGGCTGGATGCGACGCCATCTGCCCCACCTACGGCAACAAGTGCGAGGGTTGCCGTGGCCTGGTGGATGATCCCAATCTCAATTCCCATAAAGAGGTCTTGCAAGAGCATGGCCTCACGGTGGAGCAAATGTTGAATAGCTTCCGCATGTTTGTTGGCTACTCGGAGGTGGCTAAATGAGAGACGGCAAGATCAACGTCCACTATTTGACGCGGGTGGAGGGACACGGCAACATCGTGGTTGACCTGAAAGACGGCGCCATCAAGGAGCTGCGCTGGGAGATACCCGAAGCGCCCCGCTTCTTTGAGGCTATGCTGCGGGGCCAGAGCTATGCCGATGCCCCTCACATCACCTCCCGCATCTGCGGTATCTGCTCCATTGGCCATACCGTAGCTTCTTTGCAAGGGATCGAGGCTGCCATTGGGGTTCAACCCTCAAAGCAGACGACCCTCTTGAGGAAACTGATCCTGCACGCGGAGACGGTGCAGAGTCATACCCTGCACGTCTTCTATCTGGCGGCTCCCGACTTTTTGGGGGTGAACAGCGTCGTTCCTTTGGCGACGACCCACAAGGAACCGCTGCTGAAGGCCATCGGCTTGCACAGCTTGGGCAACAAATGGAGCGACCTGATCGGCGGCCGCACCGTACACCCCATCAGCTTGGTGGTGAACGGTTTTACCCGTATCCCTACGCCAGAGGAACTGCGAGACTTGCGCCAGCAGATCATGGATGCTATCCCCGATCTGAAGGCCTGGGTGGAGATTGCCAAGACACTGGAGATTCCCGATTTCGAGCGCGAGACAGAGTATATTGCCCTCCAGCGGGACGACGAGTACGCTTTCTACGACGGTGTTATCGCCTCCACTGATGGAGACGCCATCCCGGTATCTCAGTACAGGGAGAAGATAAAAGAGTTCGTTGTTCCTCATTCCACTGCCAAGCACACCAGCGCAGGCCGCGAATCCTTCATGGTTGGAGCTCTGGCTCGCTTCAACAACAACTACGAGAAGCTCTCCCCACTGGCTCTATGGGCGGCTGAACAAATGGGCCTGAAGCCCGTGTGTTACAATCCCTTCATGAACACCATAGCCCAGTTGGTGGAAACGGCCCACTGTTTTGAGGACGGTGTGCGCATCATTGACGAGCTTCTGGATATGGGCCTTAAAGAGGAAGACCGCAGCGTCGAGATCAAAGGCGGGACAGGCGTGGGGGCGACGGAGGTGCCCAGAGGTCTGCTCATTCACGAGTACACCGTGGATGATGGCGGAACCATCACTGGGTCCAACCTCATTATTCCCACCAACATGAATCACAACAACATTGAACGGGATCTGAAAGCTCTGACGCCCACTATCATAGACAAATCTAAAGAGGAAATCACTTTGGCTCTGGAGATGCTGGTGCGAGCCTACGATCCCTGCATCTCGTGCTCGACCCATCTCCTGAACGTGGAGTTTGTGTGAAACACACCCTGATTCTGGGCCTGGGCAACCCGCTGCTGGGAGATGAGGGAATCGGCGTGCGGGTGATCGAGGAACTGAGAGGGTTGGATCTGCCGGACGGGGTGGAGGTGGTTGATGGGGGTACAGCCGGGCTGGGCCTGATTGGCCTGATGGAAGGCTACCCGAGGGTTATCATCGTGGACGCGGCGGAGATGGGCCATACCGCCGGCCGCGTGGCCAGGTTCACGCCATCGGAAGTGCAACTCAAAGCGGCAGGAACTCCGCTATCCCTCCATCAGATAGGGTTGGGAGAGGTGCTGGCTCTGGCAGAGACTCTGGAGGTGGTCCCCGCCGAGGTGATCATCATTGGCATCCAGCCGGGGCAGATGGAGGGAGGGAGTGGGCTCAGTCCGGAGGTTGAGGGGGCTATTCCGCAGGTCATCGGGATGGTTCTCGATGAACTTGATGCTGGCTGAGCAGCGACCTGATCTTGCTAAAACCGCTACCGAGGGGCGTCCCCGCCCTGTCCAGAGGTGGTTTGGCCGCGAAATCGGGGCGAGGACGCCCCTCCATAGCAAGGTGAGATCAATCCGCAATCTGAAGTCCGAAATCCATAGGAGGAACGCAATAATGGCTAACGAGAAAATCTTGGTCGTTGACGATGACCCGGATTTGGTGGAGGTGATCAGGCTGACCCTGGAGGCCAATGGCTACCAGGTTTTCAGCGCGGCCAGTGGCACAGCAGGATTGGAGAAGGTCAAGGAGATCCATCCCGACTTGATCATCTTGGACGTGATGATGGACTACACGACGGAGGGGTTCCAGGTCTCATTGCACTTGCGGAGCCCTGATCCCGAATCGGAGTATGCCCCTTATAGCGGTATACCGATCTTGATGCTGACCGCCCTTCACAGCACGACGTCCCTGCGCTTTGGGCCAGACGATGATTACCTGCCCGTGGACGATTTCGTGGAGAAACCCCTGGAGCCAAGCGCTCTGGTGCAGAAGGTAGAGAAGCTGTTGGGAAAGTAGTTGGTTGGCAGATTGGGGAACTGGTGTCCTGAAAACTTGCTCCCCAATCTTCCAATGTACCAATCTACCAATTTCACCAGAATTATCAGCGACGGGCGACATGGCCCGTCGTTTTGATCTTTACCAGGAAGGAGAGAACGCTCCATGAGAGAAGAAAGGGCCGTACTTTCCAGGACGCCGGTTGAAGAGGAGTTGGCTGGACAGGTTGCCTGGCAGATCCAATTGAGATGGTTGGCCGCCGTGGGGGTACTGGCTGCTGCCTGGTTTGCCAGCTCCATTCCAAGTATTCGACTCTCCCCGTGGCCGTTCTACATTGTTGGCCTGTCTATCTTCTTCTACAACGCCCTTTTTCGGCTCTACCTGAAACGGGTGGAAAGGCTCGCTCCGGAGAGAGGTGATGTCTCTGAAGCAGCGGTCTTTGACCTATTTGCCAAAGCCCAGACCGCCCTGGACTGGCTGGCCATGATTCTGCTGGTTCACTTCTCAGGAGGGGTTGAGAGTCCCCTCCTCTTCTATTTCATCTTCCATCTCATCCTTGCCTCTATTTTGCTCTCACCCCAGGCGTGCTACTTCTTTGCCACTCTTGCTGCCCTGGCAGTGGGAGCTTCAGCGATTCTTGAGTACAGGGGCATCATTCCTCATGTGTCTTTGGGCCTCATCCCTGCCTCCGTTTATCAAAATGGTTGGTATATCGCTGCCGTTCTTTTCTTCTTCACGACCTGCCTGTATATTTCTGTTTATCTGGCTACCTCGGTGACCATTAACCTCCGCCAGAAGGATGAAGAGTTGCTGCGGCTGCAACAGGAGTTATCCGGTGCCTACCAGCGGATACAAACCCTGTATGACGTAAGCAAGACGGTTGGCTCGACTCTTGACCTGGAGGAAGTGCTGAACCTAATCGCTCAGACCGCGGCCGAAGCGATGCAAATCAGGGCCTGTACCATCAGACTGCTGGATGAAAGCGGTCAAATCGTTGAGACCGTCGCTGCCTACGGGCTTAGCGAGCAGTTCTTGGCCAAGGGGCCGGTAGATGTCCACAAAAGCCTCCATACATCTCAGGCTCTTTCTGGTCAGCCGACCATCGTTTCCGATACCTCGCGGGACGGCCGTCTCCAGTATCCGGCTGAGGCGAAGGCCGAGGGGATCAGAGCCATGCTTTGTGTCCCTCTCCTCATCAGGGGCAAGGCGGAGGGGGTGATCTGCGTTTATGGCGCCGAAGTGGATCACTTCAGCGAGGACGATGCCGAGTTCCTCTCAGCTCTGGCCAATGAAGGGGCAACTGCCATCGTGAACGCCAGGGCGTACCAGGCTCTGGAGATGGTCGATCGGGCCAAGTCCGACTTCGTGCGAATGGTCACCCACGAATTGCGCTCGCCCCTGTCTGCTGTTCAGAGCATGTTGAGAATCATGGAGCAGGGCTATGTTGGCCCTATGACGTCCAAGCAGCAGGACCTCCTTCAGCGTTCGCAGCGGCGCATCTCCTTTTTGCTGGCGTTGGTCAAAGACCTCCTGGAGTTGGCTGCCGGCAAGATGGAGCAGCTCAGGGGGGAAAAGAAAGAGGTAGTGCTAAACGAGGTCATCACCAAGGTCACAGAGTTGATCCGACCCAGCGCGGAGGAGAAAGGGCTGGAGTTCAGGGTGGAACTAGCGGACGAGCCTTTTATCATCGTCGGGGTCGAGGACGGTTTGGAACGAGTCTTCATGAATCTGGTTAGCAACGCTGTCAAGTACACTCCCGATGGCGGCTCAGTGACGGTCAAGGCTTGGAGCGAGGATGACCAGATAAAAGCAGAGGTTTCCGACACCGGGATTGGCATCCCAGCGGAGGCCCTATCGCGCATTTTCGAAGAGTTCTATCGCGCCAAGAACGCCAAATCCCTGGAAATGGAAGGGACGGGTCTGGGGCTGGCCATTGCCCAGGACGTGATTGAGCAGCACAGAGGCCAGATCTCAGTGGAAAGCGTGGCAGGCGAGGGAAGTACCTTCTACGTGACCTTGCCGAAGTAATCAAGCACACTAGATCGGGAGGAAAAGGCAAGTGCGGGGACAGAAGATCAGAGTCGGTGGAATCATTCAGAGACGTAATTTGGCCAAGATTGGTGTGATGTCTATTCCCGACCGCCCTGGTGTGGCTGGCGCAGTTTTCAGTGCCCTGGGCGAGATGGGCGTCAATGTCCCTTTCATCGTTCATAACATTGATCTCAATAGCCTGGACAACATCGTCATTTGTGTGGCTCCAGAGGACCTGACAGCGGCATTGGCGGCCCTCGGCACTATTGAAGAAACTCTGGGGGCGAAAGAGATAGTTCATGAGCAGGAGGTGGGGATAATCTCCATCTACGGTCCTCACTTCGGGGAGCGGCCTGGCATCGCCGGGATGATGTTCTCGGCGCTGGCCTCGGCTGGCATCAACATCCTGGCTATCAGCACCTCCATCTCCACCGCCTCGTGCCTCATTGACGTCTATGACATGGACGAAGCTGTCGAGGCGCTTCAGGAGACTTTCGAGCTGCCCTGATTGTTGGAGGTAGGAACTATGTGTCTGGCAATTCCTGGTAAAATCTTGAGCATCGAGGACAATCCCCTCGGCGTCCCCATGGGCAAAGTGAGCTTCGGGGGGGTCATCAAGGAGACATGTTTGGCCTTCACCCCTGAGGCCCAGGTGGGAGACTACGTCATCGTCCACGTCGGCTTTGCAATCAGTCGTTTGGACGAGGAGGAGGCCCAGCAGACGCTGGAGGCCCTGGCTGAACTGGAGAGGATAGCGGAGGAGCAAAGAGAGCCTCTCACTGTTACCCTCCAGTAGGTTATGATGGTTGCTGTCACGCCATTCGGCATAATGTAAACCAATGGGAAAAACGATCACTTCTGAGATTGTAGTCGCCTATGCACAATGTCCGCGAAAGGCATATCTCCTACTATACACCAATGAGCAAAGCTTGCCCCACGAGTATGTACGCATTCTTGAACAGCGAAAAATCGCTAATCAAAACGCGTACTTGGACACCTTCAGACAGGAGCATACCAATGTGCAAACTTACAGCATAGCTGCTCTCAGGAGCGGAAGTGACTTCCTTGTCGACACGACGCTCCAAGCTGGGACGTTTGAAGCTGCCTGCGGCATTCTGACAAAGGTGGAGATGCCTTCATCACTAGGCGAATACAGCTATGAACCGTCGATTTTTGTGGGCACACACCGCGTCAACAAAAACCAAAAACTGGCGCTGTTTTTTGTCAGCCATGTGCTGGAGCAAATCCAGAGCACTCCGCCTGTGGTGGGCAGAATTGTCGTGATGGGATCGAAGCCGCGCAAAGTGAAGCTGGAGAACAGTGGCAAAACGCTCATTCCCTTGTTTGAGGACTTGCAAGAATGGACCCAAGCCGCATTGCCTGAACCGCCCCTCCTCACTTTGAACAAGCACTGCCCCCTTTGCCAGTTTCAGCGTTTGTGTCAGGCGCAGGCGGAGCGAGAGGACAATCTCAGTTTGCTGGACCGAGTCACACCCAAGGTGATTCGCCGCTATGAGAAAAAGGGCATCTTTACAGTCAAGCAGCTTTCGTACCTGTACAAACCGCGACGGCGGAAAAAGCGCACCAAGAATCCGCCACCGGTGTTACACAAGCTGGAATTGCGGGCGTTGGCGATAAGGACAGGCAAAATCTACCTGCAAGGCCTGCCCGAACTGACCAGACAGCCAATTGAACTATTCTTGGATATTGAGGGTGTCCCCGACGAGCAGTATGACTATCTCATTGGCCTGTTGGTGTGTGAAGCGGGCACCTGCACACACCATTTCTTTTGGGCAGATACCCGTGAAGATGAAGGCCGGATATGGCAGCAATTTGTGGAAAAGGCCAACCAATACCCCGATGCGTCTATCTACCATTACGGCAGTTATGAGCCACGCTCGATTGCTAAACTAGCGAGACGCTACGAAACAGATGGTGAAAGCCTCAAAAGCCGCTTGGTCAACGTCAACACATATGTTTACGGCAAAGTGTACTTCCCGATACGCTCGAATCGATTGAAAGACATTGGTAAGTTTATCGGAGCGAACTGGACATCGCCCGATGCCTCTGGTTTGCAAAGCCTTGTTTGGCGACATTATTGGGATGAAACCCATGATACACAATACCAAGACCTGTTGGTGACCTACAATCAGGAGGATTGCCAGGCACTCAAGTTGTTGACCGACGAGCTTTCCAAAATCAGACACTCGGCTGATACATTGTCTGAAGTTGATTTTGCTGATCAGCCGAAGCGACATGCAACAGAAGTTGGCAAGCAGATTCATAGTCAGTTTGAAGCTATACTCAAATTTGCCCACACAGATTATCGTAGGAGAAAGTTCATCAGCTTTCAACTGGTCCGAGAAGAAAGGAAACAAGAGGGGAAGCAAAAAGCCAAAAAGACACAGCAAAGAAAGAAGAGAAAAAAGCACAAACCCACACAGGTCGTTCAGGTACCTCAAAGAGAATTCTGTCGTAGGTGCAAGGGTCAATGCCTTCGACCTTCATACAGAGTATCTAGGAGGCTGATTGTTGACCTTATCTTGACAGAAAATGGTATCATAAAGACTAT
>CAYWWC010000096.1:0-13559 GCA_964461615.1 uncultured Anaerolineae bacterium | reverse complement strand
TGGCAGGCTCCAGACGCGGCCTGATTTTCACAAATCCTATTTGCGCTCAGTATAGAAAGTAGGCCCCCAGAACCCCACCGATGACGCCGGGAATGACCAGAGGAAGGACTATCTCCCTCTTGACGTTGCCGAGTTGATGGTGCGCGATCCCGGAAACCAAGGTGGTCACGATCTCCACGGTATGCACCCAGGCGCTGGCAATGGCCGGGCCAGCCCAATGGCCACCAGCAGCGAGGTCGAGGGCACGCCGTAGCCCATGCCCAGCGTCCCGTGAATGAACTGGGCAGCGAATCCCGCCAGGAGCATACCAATCAAGAACGTGATGTTGAACACGTGACCTCCCATCTACGGGGGGCACTATCAGGAACTTGGCCTGATTCTACCCCAGAGTCGCTTGGTAGTCAAGCCATCGCCAGACTCGAGCCAATAAAAGAGGAACTCGACGCCTCCGTCGAGTTCCTCCGCCGTAGAGATTCCTAAAAACCCTCTAGCGAGGGTAATAGGCCAAATGTGACTAATGACTAGACGCGGTAACGGCCAGTTCGTGCGCTACTGCTCTTCCGCCCCCAACTCCGCCAACACCGCCTCCATGGCGTGAGGGATAGCCGCGGCCACCGCAGGAGTGCATGTTTCGCCGAAGGTCAGCACGTCCTCCACCTCAATGGCAATGATGGCGATGGCTTCATCGTCGGGCAACATCATGCCCAGTCCCCACCCCAAAGCCAGCGCGCCAGGGAAGGAAAGGTCGTGCGTCGAGCCCGAATGTAACGAGACCCGCAGGTCGTTGGGATGCAGACGGTAAATATCGCCCGGCTTGCCATCGCGGGTTTGGATCGCATCCACCATGATGACCCGTTCGTAGCCAGCAATGACATCCAGCAATCGCAGCCCCCCGACACTCGCTTCGGCGAAGGTTACGTCATCCCGTTGACATTGCGCCGCCACTGCTCGCGCCACGTAAATGCCCACCCCATCATCAGTCAGGATCGGGTTGCCCAGGCCAACTACCAACGTCTTCAAACTAATCTCCAACTTCCATATTTTGCCTCAGCGCCTCCACGATGTTCCCCTCGGCATCGCGCACCAGCACCTCCAGCGGCGTCTGGCCGGGCAGGGTATGGGTGGCACAGCCGAGGCAGGGGTCATAAGAGCGGAAGGCCATCTCTACCCTGTTCAGCAGCCCCTCGCTGATCTGGCCCGCTTTGATAAACGCCTGAGCCGCTTTCTTGATGGAAATTGACATGGGCGCGTAGTTGTTGGTGGTGCCGACGATGAGGTTGCACTTCTGGACGATGCCCTTCTCGTCGGTGATGTAGTGATGGGTCAGCGTGCCCCGTGGCGCTTCCACGATGCCCACCCCCTCGTCCGGGGTCTCGGTGGGGACGTTGCGTACGTGCGGGTTGGTGATCTCGGGGTCGGTCGCCAACTCGACGATGCGCTCGGCGGCGTAGAGCAACTCGATCAGGCGCGCCCAGTGCGTGGCCAGCGTGCCGTGTACCGGCTTGCCGCCCATCGTCTCGTAGAACCCCTCGTAGGCCTCCTGCGCCAGCGGTGTGGTCATGCCATCGGCGGTGTTGAGCCGTGAAAGAGGCGTGGCCTGATAGATGCCGCTGTCCTTGCCGGTCACGAAGCCCTTCCAGCCTACCTTCTTCAGGTAGGGGAACTTGAGATAGGTCCAGGGCTCGACGCGCTCGGCGACCACGTCCAGGTATTCCTCCGGGCTGTACTTGACGAACTCGTTCCCTTCGGGGCCCACGACGCGCACCTTGCCGTCGTAGAAGTTGACCTTGTTGTTCTCGTCCACCAGACCCATGTAATACATCGGCGTGGTGAAGGCATCGGAGAGGATCATGTCCAGGTAGGTCTTGTTCCCCAGCACTACGTCGTGGAACAGTTGCAGGCTGAACTGACCGAACTCGACCAGTTCGCGCCCCCAGGCCTCGATCTGCGCCCGCTCCTCCTCGTTGATGGCCTTACTGACGCCACCGGGGAGCGCGCCGACCGGATGCACCGTCTTGCCGCCCAACATGCCGATGATGTCCATGCCCATGCCCCGGCACTTGATGACCTTGCCGCCGATCTCCAAGCCGACCTTGTGGACCAGGCCCAGGATGTTGCGCTCGGCGGGGGGCGCGTCTGGTCCCAGGACAAAATCCGGCGCGGCCAGGATGTAGAAATGCACCGCGTGGTCGGCGACGAAGAAGGCGGAGTAGAGGATTTCGCGCAGTTTCTTGCCCGTCGGGGGGACCTCGACGTGATAGACCGCGTCGCAGGCCTTGACCGAGGCCAGATGGTGCGCCTCCGGGCAGACGCCGCAGATGCGCGGCGTGATACGGGGCATCTCTTCCACGGGACGGCCTTCGGCGAACTTCTCGAACCCTCGCAATTCGGGAACCACCAGGTAGGCATTGGCAACGTTCCCCTCCTCATCGAGGAAGATGTCAATCCGCCCATGGCCCTCTAGGCGGGTGATGGGGTCAATGCTGATCTTTTTCATTGCTCGGCCTCCTCCAACTTCCTTCGGTGCAACAGCGACGACGGCAGCCCGAAGCGGTAGAAAGTGCCCACCGGGTCCACGATCTCGTCCACGATGCGGGCCGCCTCCTCCTCGGTGTCGGCGTCTACGACCGAAGCGACGGCCGAAAGGAGCGCGGCCCCCTGGTCAATCACATTCGGCGGCGGGCCATAGCAGCCCCGGCAGGGCATGCCCACGATGGGGCAAAGCGCGCCGCAGCCGCCCCTCGTCGCCGGCCCCGCGCAGATGATGCCCTGGTCAAACAGGCAACGCCCAGGCTCAGGGATGATCTCGTGGGGACGGTAGAACTTCTTGATGCGCTTCTCCTCTCGCTTGAGTTCGCACTCGTCGCAGACCGTCTTCTCGTTGGCGCCGACCACGCTCCCCTTGGGTGGGAGGTTGCCGCCCAGGACAGCCTCAATCACAGCCCAGATCTGTGGGGCCTGCGGTGGGCAACCGGGTACGAAGTAGTCCACGTCCTCCACCTGGCCCAATGTCTTGACCGTGTTGTAGAACTCAGGAATGGTCACCTCCCCCTCAGGCACCTGGTAGGAAGTCTGCGGCAAAAGGCCCTCGGGGTTGTCAGTAGAAGGCGTTTCCAGATAGACGCGCTCGAAGATGGACTGACGGTCGAAGAAGTTGCCCAGGCCTGGGATGCCCCCGGTGTGGGAACAGGAGCCAAAGGCCACCAGAACCTTCGATTTCTGGCGCAATAGGTGGGCGATGTGTTCGTTCTCGCTGGTGCGGATGGCGCCGTTGAAGAGGCAAACGTCAATGTGGCGATCGGGCATAGCCTCGACATCTTTGTATTTGAAGTCCACTGCCACCGGCCAGAAGAGGATGTCGGCTGCCGCGTCCAGGTCCAGGATCTTTTCCCGCAGCTCCACAATGGCGATATCGCAGCCGCCGCAGGAAGCGGCCCAGTACAGTCCTAGTTTCAGCTTATCAGCCATCAACCCGATCCTCCTTGCTTTCGAGTTCACGCTTCCAGTTGAGCGGCCCCTGGGCGCGCACCTGCGCGGTGAAATCACGCACCAGTTGCGCCCACTTGGAGGCCTCCGCGCCGGAGATCCAGCCCCAGTGGAAACGCTCTTTCTCGATGCCGTACTGCGCCAGCAACGCCTCCACCAATGGCATACGTCGGAAGGTCTTGTAGTTGCCGTTGTTGTAGTGGCAGTCTCCGGGCGGGTGGCAGCCAGAGACTATGACCCCGTCAGCGCCTTCGGCGAAGGCCTTGAGGATGAAGGCCGGATCCACACGCCCTGTGCACATCACGCGGATGACATCTACGTTGGGCGGCTGCTCCATGCGGGAGATGCCAGCCGTGTCGGCCGCGGTGTAGGTACACCAGTTGCACAGGAAGCCGACGATTCTCGGTTCAAAGTCCGTACCATTCATGAGTGTACTCCTTCAACTTCAACAAGTTGCTCTACCGGCATACGGAAGAGCCCCTCAATTTGGGCCATGATCTGCTCGGTGGTGAAGTGCCGTCCCGCGATGGCCCCAGCCGGGCAGGCGGCCACGCACGTGCCGCACCCCTTGCACAGCGCCTCGTTCACGCGGGCCACGTTGTCTTCCTCAATGAAACTGATGGCGGTGTAGGGGCAGAGCTCAATGCAGGTCTTGCAGGCCGAGCAGAGTTTCTCGTCCACCACAGCGACCTGCGGTGAGATGGCCACTTCCCCCTTGTCCAGTAGTGCCAGGGCCATAGAGGCCGCCGCGCCGGCATGACCCACCGTATCCGGCACGTCCTTGGGGCCCTGGGCGTTCCCGGCCAGGAAAACGCCATCGGTGTTCGTCTCCACCGGACGCAGCTTGGGGTGCGCCTCGGCAAAGAAGCCATCCTCGCTGCGACTCAGGCCGAAGAGCGAGGCCACCCGGTCGGCATCATGCGGGGCCTCAATGGCCGTGCTGAGCACAACCATATCCATATCCATCTGCACCATCCGGCCTAGGTTGGCATCCTCTCCCTTGACCCGCAGCTTGCCGTTGGGGAGCACCTCCACCTCGGCGCTACGGCCACGCACGAAGTTGACGCCCTCCCTCTGCACCCGCTCGTAGAACTCCTCGTAGCCCTTGCCGAAGGCGCGCATGTCTATATAGAACTCGTACACTTTGGCCTCGGTCTTGTCGTGCACCAGGTGGGCCTGCTTGAGAGAGTACATGCAGCAGAAGCGAGAACAGTACTCGCGCGCATTGTGGTCTCGGCTGCCCACACAATGGATTATCGCCACGCGCTCAGGCTTGCGCCCATCGGCCAGCAGGATCTCGCCGCCCGTGGGGCCACCGGCGTTGGAGAGACGCTCAAACTCCAGGCCGGTGATGATGTTGGGCGACTTGCCGTAGGAATACTGGGAAAGTTGAACGGGGTCCCACATCTCAAAGCCGGTAGCAACGATGACCGTCCCCACATCCAGTTCCATAATCTCGTCCTGCTGGTCGAAGTTGATGGCATCGGCCTCACACATCATCTGGCAGAGCCCACAGGCGTCCGCGATCTCGCCCTCGGTGCGGTCGTTTTGGCGGAAGTGGATACAGGCATCAGTATCAATCACCGGCACCAGCGGCATTGCTTGCAGCGAGGGCACCCAGATGGCGCTGGTGGGGCCCAGCGGCTTCTCTTTGTAGATCGCCTCCTTCTCCAGCATGATCTCAATGGCGCCAGTGGGGCACATAATGGTACAGGCCCCACAGCCGATGCACTGGCTAGCCTCTTCTAGGAAGGGCGGCCCCACCCGCCGTCCGATGCCCCGCTGGGAGAAGTTCAGCACGTCGGCCTTGACCAGTTCGTGGCACGTGCGCACGCATAGACCGCAGAGGATGCATTTCTCGTCCGGCTCATCCGTTGGGAAAGGCGGTTCCGTGACGCCGTACTCCCGCGCCAGGCGTTGGATTACCGGCACATTGGGGCAGCGTGAGAGAAGCAGCCCCAGGATAGCTCCGCGAGCTTCGACGACGACCGGGGAGCGGGTTTTGATCTCCAACCCATCCCACGCAGGGTATGTGCAGGACGTTTCCAGCCAGGAGTGGCCACGGCGGATCACCTCCACCGTGCAGAGACGGCAGGCGCCATAGGGCTCCAAGGCTGGGTGATGGCACAGAGTGGGTATCTCGATCCCGGCCTGACGGGCGACTTCAAGAATGGTCTGTCCCTCTTCGGCCTGGATTTCTTGTCCGTCAATTATCAGTGTAGCCATATTGTATCCCTTCCGTTATCTCACGTCTACCGCGTCGAACTTGCAAACGTCGAAGCAGACGCCACATTTGATGCACAGATCCGCGTCAATGACGTGGGGCTCCTTCTTCTCCCCGCTGATAGCCTCCTGCGGACACCTGCGTGAGCAAACGCCGCAGCCAGTACACTTATCCCCAACGATGCAGTACTCGATCAACTCCCTGCAGACACCCGCCGGACACCTCTTGTCCTCAATGTGGGCCACGTACTCGTCGCGGAAGTAGTGCAGCGTGCTGAGGACAGGATTGGGCGCCGTCTTGCCGAGCTGGCACAACGCCGTCTGTTGAACTGCCCAGGCCAGCGTTTCGAGCTGATCAACGTCGGTCATTGTGCCCTGGCCTTCGGTGATCTTGGTCAGGATTTCGAGCATACGTTTGATGCCTTCACGGCAAGCTACGCACTTGCCGCACGACTCCTCTTTGAGGAAATCCAGGAAGTAGCGGGCAACGTCTACCATACAGGTACGATCATCCATGACGATCATGCCACCGGAGCCCATCATCGAACCCGCTTCGGTTAGAGTATCATAGTCCACCGGCAGGTTGAGCAGATCGGCGGGAATACAACCGCCGGAAGGCCCGCCGGTCTGCACTGCCTTGAATTCCCTACCGTCAGGAATGCCACCGCCGATGTCGTAGATGATCTCCCGTAGCGTGATGCCCATCGGCACCTCGACCAGGCCGGGGTTCTGGATCTTGCCCACCAGGCAGAAAGTCTTGGTGCCTTTACTTCCCTCGGTCCCAATGGAGGCGAACCAGTCGGCTCCGTTTCTGATGATGAGCGGGACATCAGCCCAGGTCTCCACGTTGTTGAGACAACTGGGACGGTCCCACAGCCCTCGCTCGGTGGCGTGATGGTGCTTGGGGCGCGGTTCGCCGACCTTGCCCTCCAGCGATCGCATAAGCGCGCTGGATTCGCCGCACACGAACGCGCCAGCGCCACGCACGATCTTGAGATCGAAGTTAAATCCGCTGCCCAGTATGTCCTCACCCAGCAGGCCGTACTCCCGCGCCTGCTCGATGGCAATCCCCAGGTTCTCCACTGCCAGCGGATATTCATCTCGCACGTAGAGGTAGCCTTCATGCACGCCGATGGCGTAGGCTCCGATGGTCATGCCCTCGAGGACGGCATGCGGATCGCCCTCCATCAGGCTGCGGTTCATGAAGGCGCCTGGGTCTCCCTCGTCGCCATTGGCGATGACGTATCTAACGTCGCCGACGGCCTGACGGGTTGACTCCCACTTACGCCCGGTGGGGAAGCCAGCCCCGCCACGGCCCCGCAGACCCGATTTCTTGACTTCCTCGATAATATCCTCGGAGGTCCTTGAGGAGAGCGCCGTGGCCAGCGCCTGGTAGCCCCCAGTAGCAATGTACTCTTCGATAGACTGGGGGTTGATCATCCCGCATCTGTGCATCACGAGGCGCACCTGCTTGCTATAGAAGGGGATATCGCCGTAGTAGGGGATGGCCTCGTGCACCTCTGGCTGCTTGTATGCCAACCGCTCAACGACGTTGCCCCAGACCAGCGTCTCCGCCACCAACTCAGGCACATCGGCGGGCTTCACGTTGGTATAGCAGAAGCCGCCGGGCTGGACAAGCACCACAGGGCCCATGGCGCAAAGACCTCGGCAGGCGGTCTGTACAATGCCAATCTCATCCGTCAAGCCGTACCTTTTGATCTGTTCTTGAAAAGCCGGTGTCAGCCCTCGTGAGCGATCGTGGAGGCAACTTATCAGCACGTCAGCTCGATGTTGTTGGGCCATATCATCCCTCCTGCCCCATTGCTATCCGTCCAACGACCCACTCTTCCACCACACCACCCTGCACCAGGTGTTCCTCAATGAGGCGTGGTGCCATCTTGGGGTTGACGTTGCCGTAGGTGATGCGAGGCTCGTCACCCTGCTGGATGTCCACCAACGGCTCTTTCGAGCACATGCCAATGCAGCCGACGGTGGTAATGTGAGCCTCAATGCCGCGTGCATCCAACTCGGCCAGAATGGCTTGCATCACCTCACGGGCGCCAGCCGAGATGCCACAGGTTCCCATACCCAGTGTGATGGTCGTGTTCGTTGCAGTGCGGGCCTTAATGTCTCTCTGCAATCGTGTCCGTAACTCCTGGAGTTCCTCCAGATTATTAAGTCTTGGCATTTTATTCTTTCCTCAACCTAGCCTGTAGTTGGCGTCCCCGCTGGCTTCACCTTGCCGCCAGCCAGTTTGGCGATCAACCTGGTAGCCTTGTCGGAGTTCATAGAAGCGTGGGGATCCTCGTTGACCACAATTATGGGAGCCAATGCGCAGGCGCCCAGACAACGCACTGCCTCCAGTGAGAACTTGCCATCGGAAGTGGTCTGACCAGCCTTTATGTCCAATTCTCGCTCCAGTGCCTCCAGAATTCGCTGGCCTCCCCGGACGTGACAAGCTGTACCCAGGCAGACCTTGCACACATAGTCACCCTTCGGTTGCAGGCTGAAGGCTGTGAAAAAGGTGGCCAGACCATAAATTTCACCTCGAGGCATATCCAACCGCTCGGCTGCCAGTTCCAGCGCTTCACGCGGCAGATAGTTATACTCCCGCTGGATGTCCTGAAGTATGGCCAGCGTATTTGTCCGTTCCATGCCATAGTGATCAATGATCTCGTTCACCCGATCCATGTTCATCGTTCCCCAGCCCTCCTCTCCCCGACGCCCATCTCGCCCATCTTGATCTGTTTCAGGCGCGGTACGCGGCGCGTTAGACACTCGGTCCAGCAGAGGCCGCAACCTGTGCATTTATCCTCATCAACGTAGCGGGCCTTCTTGCGCACCTTTACCTTGAAGTTGCCCACGTAACCCGACACTTCCTCGACCTCACTCCAGGTCAGGAGAGTAATGTTGGGATGCCGACCGGCATCCATCATCTTGGGGCCGAGAATTCAGGTGCTACAGTCGAGGGTAGGGAAGGTCTTGTCCAGTTGCGCCATGTGGCCGCCGATGGAAGGCTCCCGCTCGATCAGGTAGACTGGGTAGCCGGCCTCAGCCATCGTGAGGGCCGCCTGGATGCCGGCGATACCCCCGCCGACGACGAGCGCGGCCTTGGTGACCGGCTCCACGCGCGACTCCAACGGGGCGTGATAGGCCACCCGCGCCGCCGCCGCCCGCACCAGTCGCTTGGCCTTCTCCGTCGCCAACTCCCGGTCGTGGATCACCCAGGAGACGTGCTCGCGGATATTGGCCATCTCGAAGAAATAGGGGTTTAGGCCAGCCCTTTCCAGCGTCCGCTGGAAAGTGGGCTCGTGCATGCGAGGAGTGCAGGAAGCGACCACCACCCGGTTCAACCCCAGGTTGCGGATGTCATCCTGAATCATCTGCTGGCCTGGCTCAGAGCACGTATACTTGTACTGACGGGCGACGGTCACGTTCGGCAGCCCCTGTGCGGACTTGACCACTTCGGCGACGTTTACCGTGGCAGCGATGTTGATGCCACATTCGCAGATGTATACGCCGATTTTAGGTTGCTCCATTTCGCACCTCTCGTCTGTGATAGCAGAGCTTTTCCATCCTCTGGCGATGCCTCAATGTTGTCATACACATCTCCTTGATATTGACTACCTTTGCACAGCATAATCAGCCTACTGCGATTGCATTTGTGTCAACTTAAGCTCTGAGCCCCGTCAACGGGCCGGCCGGGGGACTGGCCTTTGAGCCTTCAGTTGATACTGATTGATAATGGGCGATCTGCGACGAGCTACAAGTACGGCGCCAGAACCTTACTCGGTGAGACGATGTTCATTTCCAATCCTAGATCCCTGGCATTGAGTCCGTAGGCCACCCCTATAAGCTGGGTGAGGAAAAGGACAGGAAGCTCATAATTGGTTTTATGCTTGCTGTTGACCTTGCTTTGGTATAGATCGAGGTTCATCTGGCACAGAGGGCAGACAGTGACCAGGCACTGCGCGCCGTTGGCGTCAGCAGCCCTGAGAAGATTGTGCATTAGATCCAGAGCCAAATCCTCCTGGGGTACGATCAGCGGGCCGCCGCAGCAGCGACTCTTCAAGGGGAAGGGAGTGGCGTCTGCTCCCAGGCTTTCTATCATGCGATCCATAGATTGGGGCAATTCCGGATGATCGAAGCCTAGTCTGGGCCGCACAACCTGACATCCGTAATACGGAGCTACCTTCAGACCGCGCAGCTCCTTTTTGACATTGGCTTTTATGGCCTCAAGGCCAACGTCGTTGATTAGCACCTCCAGGAAGTGGCGCGCCTTAACCCCCCCGTGGTATTCCAAGCCAGCTTCGGCCAACACCTCACCAACCTGAGCCCTAAGAGCGGGGTAATCACGCAGGGTGGCATTCGCTTTCTCCAGGGTAATGTAGCAACCACTACAGGAGACCACCAGGTCACGCCCTTCTTTCTCAGCCAGAGCCAGGTTGCGACTAGCCAGAGACAGAGCCAGCAGTCCATCAATCGAGTAAAAGGCTGTAGCCCCGCAGCAGTTCCAGTCTTCCAACTCCAGGAACTCAATTCCCAGTACCTGGCAGATAGCCTCAGTCGAAAGAGCATAGCCTCGCGCGGTGGCCTCCAGGGAACAACCGGGGAAATATAAATATCTCACAGCATCCTCTCCCTCTTTGGGTTCTAGTCCCACTACCCGACACGCGGGGAGAAACCAGGTTTTTTGTCGCCCAAACCAATCGGCTCTTTTGGGACATTCTGGAGCGCCAGAGAGCGCCTCATTGAGAGCGAAAAACCTGGTTTCTGATTCCCATTTCGGGTAATGAAGTGTTTAGTTGTGGGGACTCATCATCGCCCCTGAATCTACGCCACAGGTACGGGAAGCGGCTGCTGGGACTGCTCCATCTCCAGGCTTTGCGCTTTCCTGATCATGGCTCTCAACCCTCGCATTCCCTCTACCCTGCTGGGCACGAGCGGCAGGCGATGGTGGGAAAGCAGCTTCAGCCCCATGGGTATCATGGTCAAGGCTTTGAAAGGGTTGGTTCGCCAGTAATACCCGCCGGTCAGCCCTATCTCAGTGAGACGCCCGGTGAGGTTGACGCAATCAACGAAAGTTCTCTCCAGAACCGGCGCAGGAGCCCAGTAGTTGTCGCCATTGTGACGAATGGCCAGGCGCTTCAGGGCGTACATGATGTCTGTCACCTTGACGCCCCTGGGACAGCGCTCGGTGCAAAGGTAGCAGGACAGGCACATCCACATGGAGTTGCTAGACAGCACCTCATCCCTCAAGCCGGCTTTGACCATGGCGTTGACCATGCGGGGCGAGAACTGCATTTCGTTGACCGCCGGGCACGAACCGGTGCACGTCCCACACTGGATGCAAGCCTGAAGGGTTTCACCTCCTGGGTGAGCCATCACCTCATCCAGAAGACTCCCCAGTGTTGCTCCCTTTCCGCGAAGGAGCCAGCGCATGGTGTCGAACAGTCCGCGGCCCACCACGATCCAGACCCCAACGAATACACTGATCATGATGGTCAAGAACATCACGTATTTGATAGTTAGCATTATGTTTTCCATCTACTACGCCTCCTATTCATATTGAACTAGCCCTTCTCTTACGTAGGAGAGAGCCCTCTCTCCCTTTGGACAGATCATCCCCTCACCGCTTGCAGAAGGTCAAGCACCACGCGACCAGGACGCCTCTCCTCGCTGCATGGGCATCATCCCTCGCGTCCACTCAGGAGCACCGGGGAACTACGACGCCTGCCGGGTTGCAGGAAGGATATCCGACGCCACTCCATTGAGGCGACGCGACTCACGGATCTTGCCCTGAACGATCTGGTACAGCCCCATGACCAGGACAGCCCCCAGCACGCCAATCACGAAAAGCTCCATGGCGAGGAACAACATGAACTTGACCGTCAACACGTTCTCCATTGTTGCTACACCTCCTTCCCAAGTTTTCTCCAAGCGAAGATTCCCGCTTCTTCTCTTCCGCATATATCATACCATACTGGCTGGCAAATGTCATCGGATGAAATATCAATCTTGCCCTTAGGGAAAAAGCTTATTGATCCCACCCTGACCTAAATATCTCCACGTAGCCGCTGCTTCTCTAAACTCCTAGCCAACCTCTCCTGTGAACCAAGCATTTCTACCTAGCCGTGACGGGCCTACGCCAAGTATGTTGGCCAGAAATCCAGCGCCACACTGCTCAGGACGAGAACGGCAGTCTTGTTGGTCAGCCTATTTGAGAAGCTGCTCTTCCCAAACCCCGTGGATGATCTCCGGGTACGCCCGCCCCCAGCCTCCCAGATCATGCACCGTAAACGGCTGCTCGATCTCGTGAAACTCCGGCGCGGCCTGGCTGAGCTCCTCGTCGGTCACAGCCCGGAAATAGTAGCGGCTGAACGCCTCCTGCGCTGTCTCACTCCACAGGAAAGCAACGAACGCCTCCACCACCTCTCGCTCCCAGGGTTGCACGTTGCGGTCCACGATGACCGCCACGTGCTCGCTCATGACAGTGCTGCGCGGGGTGACGACCTCCAGATCCGCACCACGAGCCTGGGCCAACAACGCATCCTGCTCATAGGTAACAAGAGCGTCAGCTACGCCGAACAAGAACTGCTTCAGAGCCTCTCGGGATGAAGTGGGATCCGTGACAACATTGGCCCAGATGCCTCGCAGTTGCTCGCAGGCCGCCTTCTTGCCACCGCTCTTTTCGTCCAGCAACACTGAGCCGTACTCAGCCAAAAGCGCCCACTGAGCACCTCCTGAGGTGCGGGGGTCGGGATGGATGAGACTCACGCCAGGGCTGGCCAGGTCAGCCCAATCCTCAATACCCAGCGGGTTGCCGGGGCGCACGACGATGACGATAGGGCTGCGACTAAGGACCCCTTGGTGTGGGAGGGTATGCCAGTCGGTCTCCACCAAGTCGTTGATCCGCAACCAAACGGCATGCTGCTCATTGGACAGGATCGCTAAGTCGGCCGATGCGCCGTTCATAATCTCCCCAGTGACATCCTCGGAGCCGGTGAACTCGCTCTGAAAGGTCACCTCCTGGCTCGTCTGCTGCCGCCAGTAATCCTGGAAGGCGGGGAAGATCTCCCCGGTCATGACCTCTTCCTCAATACTGAAGCCGTAGACTACGATGGTATGACGAACTGCTTCGTCGTGTTGCACTGCAGGAGCCAGGCAGCTTGTAGTGAGCAACACAAGGGACAGCGCCGCGACCACCAGCCCTACCGCCTTGCTCATGATCCTCTTTCCCTTCGAACTTTCCCCGACTAGTACTGCAACGAGATTTGGGAGCAATTCTTGGACCCGCAGGCTCGAAGGCTCGTCCCCGGGGCCGTGTTTGGACGGGTGTTGCACTATGGACGGCCCGGGGGCGGGCATCAGAGCACATGTTATGTCGGAATCTCGTTGTAGTATTAGATGCTGGACGCTTGTCTGTTCTGTCAGTGAATCATCTCACCGGCGAGTTTGAGCTTCCCATCCCGCCCTTGTAGGAAATGGGTACCGCTCTCGGTGGGAGCGCTGCTTCCGAACCTTGTCCCGAACGATCTGGTACAGCCCCGCGATCAGGACAGCCCCCAGCACACCGATCACGAAAAGCTCCATAGCGAGGAACAGTACGAACTTGACTGTCAACATTATGTTCTCCATTGCTGCACCTCCTTTTTACTTAAGACCTCCCGGTTACCAGAAGCACTTCAGCTACGACGCCTACCGGGTTACTGGACGGGCCTTCGGGACTATTCCATCAAGGCGACGCGACTCGCGAACCCTGTCCCGAACGATCTGGTACAGTCCGGCGATCAGAACAGCCCCCAGCACACCGATCACGAAAAGCTCCATAGCGAGGAACAACACGAACT
>CAYWWC010000095.1:0-13580 GCA_964461615.1 uncultured Anaerolineae bacterium | reverse complement strand
TCGAGAAAGAGGTTCCGGTCACCGTCGAGGTGGAGAAAGAGGTGATCGTCGAGAAGGCAGTGATCCAGACCGTGGTGGTCGAGAAAGAGGTGAAGGAGAAGGTCACCCTCAAGTACTACATGTGGGACCCCGACCTGGAGGAACTGGAGCTCAGCATCATTGACGAGTACACGAAGCTGAACCCCCACGTCACCATCGAGTTCGAGGCAGTGGATACACCAGATTACTGGACCAAGATGAATGCCTTGGCTGTTGCCGGAGAGATACCCGACGTCTTCAACATGAGCTCAGGCTACGTGGACGAATATGCCTCCAAGGATCTCATGGGAAGCATCGAGTACTACATTGAGAGGGATGTCAGCCCGGACGACTACTTCACTGGCGTCTTCAGTGCCGTGCGCTACCCGGACAAGGAAACGGGCAGCATGAGGGCTATGCCCTTCGCCTGGGTGTGCACGGTGCTCTACTACAACAAGGATGCCTTCGACGCGGCGGGGGTGGGCTACCCCACGGAAGACTGGACCTGGGACGACTTCCTGGATGCGGCCCAGAAGCTGACGCTGGACAAGGACAGCGATGGAATGATTGACCAGTACGGATTCTGGTTCTACGGTCGCTACGCCCACACCGAGTCCTGGATCTACCAGAACGATGGTCGCCTCCTGAACGCCGCCAAGACGCGCTTCGAGCCAGATGACAACGCCATTGAGGCCCTGGATTTCCTGTACAGCCTGATCCACGAGTACGAGGTAGCGCCGATGCCGAAGGAGATGGAGGGCATCCGCCAGCAGGACATCTTCCCCCAGGGGATGGCGGCCATGTGGGTTGATGGCTCCTGGAACATTGGGAACAACCGCAATGTGGCCGAGGACGCCTTCCAGTGGGGCATCGCGCCCATTCCGCGAGGCCCGAACTGGGAGAAGGATCAGGCCTACGGCTGGCCCGACAACATCGCCATGTCCCCCACCACGCAGCACGCAGACGAGGTGTGGAACTACATCAAGTATCTGACCGGGACTGGCCGGCCAGCGTCATCCTTCAAGGGCGGAAAGGTGCCCATCGTGAAGGCCACGGCATACTCCGAAGAGTTCCTGGAGAAGGATCAGCAACCCGATAACAAGGGGTTCCTGTTGGAGTGGGGCGAGAACCTGGGGCCAAACTCCTTCACCCCTGGCTGGGGCGAGTGGCGCGGCTACGCCGGTGGGGCCGGACTGCAGGGCTGGCTGGATGAAGCCTACAACGGAGAGGTGGATATGGCGACAGCCATCGAAGAAACCGCCAAGACCGCTAACGAAGTCCTGACCCGCTTCTATCCTGAGCCCTAGAGGGCTGACCGATCCCGACTTCTACCCTGGTGTTCCGTCGGAGCCCGCCCTCCGGCGGAACACCATTTTTAGACATGCTCAGCAGATCCAAGATTTCTCTGAGGGGATGCCATGCTTGCATGGCGGCAACCTGCGGTTGCCTTCCCCGCTTTTGGCGGCCTGGATCTGGCGATCCAGGCCGAGCAACATAGGTGGTCGCTATGCGCTACAGAAAGATCACACCGTATCTATTTATCCTGCCCATGCTTACCGGGCTAGTTGTATTTCGTTACTATCCCATCGCCTCTGTAATTGTGAACAGCTTCAGGCGCTGGCAGATGCCCGCGCCGCCCTACTGGCTTGGGCTGGGCAACTATCAGGAAATGTTCCGATCCGACTATTTCTGGCTCGTGGTCAGGAACACCTTTGTCTTCGTCGGCCTCTACGTGCCGGGTGTGGTGATCGCCGCTCTGATCCTGGCCCTCTTGATACACCAGAGACTTCCGGTCATCTCCTTCTTTCGAGGGCTCTACTTCATGCCCTACATCACCTCCATGGTGGCCGTAGCCATGGTGTGGAACTGGATCTTTGCCACCCGCTTCGGCATCCTCAACCACTTTCTGAGGACCGTATTCCACATCACCGATCCCATAGCCTGGCTGGCCGAAAAGCCCTACTCCCTGCTGGTTTTGATCATCGTCTCCATTTGGAAGACAGCGGGTTTCCAGATGCTGGTCTTCCTGGCCGGGCTTCAGGCTATTCCCAGGAGTCTGTATGAAGCGGCGCGCGTGGACGGCGCCACCGGCCGACAGGCATTCTTCCGCATCACCATGCCCCTTCTGTCACCGGTGACCTTTTTCATCGTCGTCAACTCTGTCATCCAGGCTTTTCGGACCTTCGACGTGACATACGCCATGACCCAGGGGGGACCGCTCTACGCCTCCGCCACTCTGGGTTATTACGTCTACGAGAACGCCATTACGTTCCAGCGCATGGGATTCGCTTCAGGATTGGCCTGCATGTTGGTGCTTTTCGTGGGGATTGTGACGCTGGTCAACTTCCTGTTCAAGAACCGCTGGGTTCATTATCAGGCATAGAGGAGGCTGATCGTGATATCCAAACGCCAGAAAACCGCAGGCAAATGGACGCTTATGTATCTGATCCTCTTAGGCCTCGCCTTCATCACCGTCTTCCCTTTCCTGTGGATGCTGCTGACTACTTTCAAGTCCTCCAAGTCCATCTTCGCCATCCCGCCGGTGTGGATGCCGGATAAGCTCTTCAAGCCAGGCATGTGGGACAACTATATAACCGTATTCACCAAGCATAACTTCTTACGCTATACCCTCAACAGCGTCTTCGTGTCCTTCATGGCCGCAGCCGGCCAGGTGATCACCTGTTCATTGGCTGGCTTCGCCTTCGCCCGCATGGAGTTCCGGGGCAAGAACTTCTTCTTCGGCGCACTCCTGGCTACCGCCATGGTCCCCATCGAGGTAACCATCATCCCGGAGTTCCTCATGATGATCAAGCTCGGCTGGCTCGACACCTACTTGCCCCTCATCGTCCCCTCGTTCCTGACAGGCTCTTATGGAACCTTTATGCTGCGCGAGTTCTTCGCCAATATCCCCCAGGACCTGGAGGACGCGGCAGCCATAGATGGCGCCTCGGTCTTTCGCACATACTACAAAATCTTCCTGCCCCTGGCGGGCTCAGCCCTGGTGACCCTGTTCGTCCTGGCTTTCATCAACAATTGGAACGCCCTATTGCGTCCCGTGTTCTACATCTCTGAAAGCCGCCTGCGGACCCTTCCCCTGGGGCTGATGGCTTTCAAGGGGATGTATGAATCTCAGTGGCATCTGCTTCTGACCGGTTCGGTGATCTCCATCGTACCGCTGCTGGTACTGTACATCTTCGCCCAGCGTTACATCATCGAGGGCATCGCCACTACGGGGTTGAAATAGCAAGAGGTTCGTCCTTGACACCAACGTCTCGAAGGAGGAGTATGGCTATGAACACGAATATGATCGCCCTGCAACCGAAGCTGGCCGAACAGGTCCGCTGGATCGCCAAGAGCGAGCGTGGCACCATTGAGGACTTTGTCAATAAAGCGATCAGAGAACGCCTGAGGCGATTGGAAGATCAAAAACTCGAAGCCGAAGCCAGAGTCTTTGAGCGGATGCACTCACAGTTGGTCGAGCAGTACCTGGGTCAGTTTGTTGCCGTTCACGATAGCCAGGTGGTGGACGCTGACGTTGACTTTGAGGCTCTGTTCCTGCGCCTGCAGAATCGTTTTGGTGACATTCCGATTCTGATCCGTCTGGTAGGTGCGAACCCGATACTTGAGTTGCGCGCTCCCAGTCCGCGCCTGGAAATGGAGCAGATGATGAGCCACTACCCTTTACAGATGTGATCTACCATGCGCTTTCAGGACATTTATAAAAACCAAAATCGCATCCACTGGGGAGACGGCGACTTCTCCGACTACACACTCCTGAGATTCCCCTCGGCGGGCTTTCGCTTCCTGGACATTGATCAGCAGAATCCCCAGGTCAAACTGAAGGATGCCGCCTACTTGCGCTGGGTCAAAGCCATTGGCAGGGGCGAGACCGCCCCCCGCATCGTGGCCTTCCTGCGCCTGGAGCGTGACCGCCCCGCGTCCGAGCTGTTCCCGGATACAGCATTGTGCCACACTGAGGCGGGGGAAGAGCTCCTCAGCGCGAACTCGCTGATCACGCACACCATGCGGACGCTGCTGAGCCGGAGCTGGTTGCGCTACGAGAGAGGCCGCTGGCAGGTGACAGTACCGGCAAAAGAGACCGCCTGGCGGCAGCGCGGCCAAGCCGTGCTTGCCCTGTTGGAACGCGAGGGCCGCCTGCGCCTCGAACTGGGGCCGGGCGTCCGCCCTCCAGACACCGTGGACTTCGAGGACTTTGCCGTGATGCTGAACCTGATCCCCATCGGACGGCTGGCCTTCCCACGCGACCTGGTGTGGCAAGAGCGCCCGCGCATTGCCTTCAACACCGCCTTCTTCCTGCTGGAACACAACGACTTCTTCAGCTTCCACTCCGCTCTGGGCGAGCCTTATGGCCTCTTCGTGCAAGATGGGGTCATCCAGCGCCCGCCGCTGTACCGTCGGGGCGCTATCTTCCAGCGGGCCAACGGGCAATGGCAGACCGAAGTGTTCTCCCTGAAAGATGTAAGCATTGCTCTCCCTACTGGAAGCTGCGCCTTTGCCCTAAACGCCCAGGCCAAGGTGACGGTCTACACCCGCCTCTACGGAACCGCCTCCCAGAGTCGCGTGTTGGGGCGCACTCCCGTCGAAAGCGGACGGGTCGAGCTGACCATCATTGACCAGAGGATCGTCGGGCTGAAAACGGGCGGCGGGCTGGAAATTCCCCAGAACGGGTTCATCCTCTCTTTTGCCCAGGGAGTCCTGGCGCCCGAGAGCCTGGCTGCGCTGCGCGACCGGCCGGTGGTGAGCTATCGCTTCAGGCGTAAGAAACACCAGGACATCGTGCAGGCCCTCCAGGTAGGCCCGCTGCTCGTGCAAGGAGGGCGATCAGTCGCCACAGCGACGCGCCTGGCCGAGGAGGAGTTTTGGGTTGACCGGGAGTACGCTGATGGCCGCGTGGAGATCGGCGTGGTGCCCACCGAGTTTCCAGATGATGTGGACAAAACGCGGGCTGGTCGCGTCGGGCTGGGCGTGGATCGGGAGGGGCAGTTGATGGTTGTTGGGGCGCCGGGCGTAGAGAGAAAAGCCAAGCACCTGGAGGCAGACAGCCACGGTGTAACCCTGGCCGAGCTTGCCGACCTCCTGGCCGATGCAGGCGCGGTGGAGGCCATCAATCTCGACGGGGGCGGCTCCACCCAGGTATTCTTCTTAAGCGGCCTGGCGACCGTCGCCGGTGGTCGCCTCGGACTGCCCGGTGTGCAGTACGAGCGCATGGTTCCTTCGGTCGGCATGCTCCTTTGACCCAAAGCTGAATGGGATCGAGCAAGATGAAACCCCTACTTTTGGGCAGAATTGTCGTAGTGTGCTTGAGCCTCTTGCTGTTGGCAGCATGTACGTCTGCTCCCACTGCTACACCTATGCCTGTGTTGCCTACGTCTGCTCCCACTGCCACACCTGTGCCTGTGCTGCCTACGGCCACTCCCGCGGTGATTGCACCCGCCACGCCGGCTCTCACTCCTACGACAATTCCAACCAGCACCTCTGCCCCGGTGGCGTCGCTCACACCCACGCCGGAGCCGACATCAACGCCCATATCCACCACCACGCCGAAACCTACGCTAACAGCCCCCCCCACCCCAACTGCTACACCGACACCGATTCCCACAGCAACCCTTACACCCACCACGACACCCACGCCCATCCCAACGCAAACATCCACTCCCGCACCGAGCCCAACACCAGACGAAGAGCCCGTCATCGCCTACTTCCGCGCCAACGTGACCGAGGCTGATCCGGGGGACGCCATCACCCTGGAGTGGCAGTCCAGCGGCGGCGACCAGGCCACGCTGTATCACCTGATGAATAGCGGTCAGCTCGATGGCTGGTGGGAGGTCGAGCCTATCGGCTCAATGGACTACGTCATCCCGACCGAGTCCCGCAACTGGGAAGGGTTCGTGCTTTTCGTCCTCGACGAGGCAGAGCACGTGGCCCAGGCTACGTTGCAAGTGACCCTGCGCTGCCCCGACGCTTGGTTCTTCTCCCCGGCTCCCGACGAGTGTCCGAGCAGCTCCCCGGTCCTCACCGACGGGGCGGAGCAGCACTTCGAGCACGGCCTGACGCTGTGGAGCGGGGCTGAGGACTGGATCTATGTGCTCTTCGATGATGGCGCGCAACCTGCCTTCAGGGTCTTCCTGGATGAGTGGGATGAAAGCAAGCCGGAATCGGATCCGAGCATCGTGCCGCCGGCGGGGCTCTATCAGCCGGGGCGGGGCTTCGGCCTGGTGTGGCGAGAGGAGGCGGGCGTCCGTGACCGGCTGGGCTGGGCAGTGGACGAGGAAATGGGCTATCCGACGGCCATCCAGCGCACCTCGCGGCCCAAGTACAACGTCACCTACATCAAGGCGCTGGACGGCGGGGTGTGGGAGCTGGGGCCGGAGGGTAGCGAGTGGGGGCATATTCCGTAGGAATATATCTGGTGGATGGACTCGCTCTGTAACAGGTCGCGAATAACTCCTTGCAATTTGCCGAATTTGATATATACTATCGGTATACATTGAGCACAGAGGAGGAGTGCCGTGGAAACTGCAAAGCTATTTCGAAATGGGCGAAGCCAAGCCGTCAGGATTCCAAAAGAGTTCAGATTTGAGGGAACAGAGGTCCTCATCAAGAAAATTGGAAACGCCATTCTGCTCATCCCCTACCGTGAGCCCTGGCAAACCCTCTTTGATAGCCTAAACCAATTCTCTGATGACTTTATGGAAACCCGCCATCAGCCTGAACAGCAAGCCAGAGAGAGTCCCCTCGCACGAAATGCCTTTGGGTCACAAGGCAATTCCGTCGGAATGGCGGATTGTGTGAGGTACTGAGCCGGTCTACTTCAAGTTGGTTGATCATATCAGGAAGAACCCACGAAGTGCCTGGAGGATCTTCTGGGTTAAGGTGTGGATCAGTCCAATCACGAAAGGAGAGACAATCATGGAGCACAAAGCACTTCAAATCGGATTGGCCGTATTTCTGGCAGTGTGTGCACTATTCTTAGCTCTTACCGCAGTGGGGAGTCAGACTCAGGCCCAGGGAGGAAGCACCATCTACGTGGCACCCGGCGGAGACTGTGGCGGCCACATGCCCTGCTTTGATAACGTGCAGGCAGCTGTGGACGCCGCAGATAGTCCCGACGACGTGGTCAATGTTGCCGCTGGCACCTACACCGGCGTTCAGGGACGCCCCGCCCCCGCCGGGTACAACGGTCCGGGCACCGTCCTTCAGATTGTCTACATCAGCAAGACGGTGACGGTGCGCGGCGGCTACACCACTGCCTTCACCGATCCGCCCGACCCTGAGGCCAACCCCACGACGCTGGACGCCCAGGACGGCGGGCGCGTGCTCTTTGTCACCGGCGACATCAGCCCCGCGGTCGAGGGCCTCCGCATCACCGGCGGCGACGCGGCCGGGCTGGGTGGCGGGGAGTACTCCTGGTATGATGTCGGCGGCGGGGTATACGTCATCAGCGCCACGGCCACCATCAGCGATAACCAGGTGTTCAGCAACACCGGCGCCAGCTGGGGCGGCGGGCTGTGCCTGTGGGACAGCGCCGCCACACTCAGCGGTAACACCGTCACCGCCAACACCGCCGGGCGGGGCGGTGGGATGTACTTGTACTACAGCGCCGCCACGCTCAGCGGTAACACTGTCACCGCCAACACCGCCAGTAGTTGGGGCGGTGGGATGTACCTGCATTCCAGCGCCGCCACACTCAGCGGGAACACCGTCTCTGGCAACACCGCTGATCGGGGCGGCGGGCTGAACCTGTCCCACAGCGCCGCCACGCTCAGCGATAACACTGTCACCTCCAACACTGCCGAACACGGTGGTGGGCTGCACCTGTCTTGCTGCGGCGTCACGCTCAGCAGCAACACCGTCACCTCCAACACTGCCTGGTACGGCGGCGGGCTGTACCTAGAGGTAAGCGATGCCACGCTCAGTGGTAACACCGTCTCTGGCAACACCGCTGATTGGGGAGGCGGGCTGTACCTGCGCAACAGCGACGCTGCCACACTCAGCGGCAACGTAATCGTTTCCAACACCGCCACCGACGAGGGTGGTGGGCTATACCTGGACTTCAGCGACGGCACACTCAACGGTAACATCGTCAGCACCAACACTGCCGACGATGGTGGCGGCGGGCTGTACTTGTACAACAGCGATGCCGCGCTCAATGCCAACACTGTCACTGCCAACACTGCCATCTGGTACGGCGGCGGGCTGTACCTGAACGACAGCGATGCCGAGTTGACCAATAACATCATCGCCGACAACCAAGCCAGTAGGGGCAGCGGGCTGTACCTTTTTGCGCAGTCCTCTCCCAACCTACGGCACACTACCATCGCCCGCAACAGCGGCGGCGACGGCAGCGGGGTCTACGTCACCGGAGATAGCAGTGTAGCCCTGTTCAACACCATTCTGGTGAAACACATCGTGGGAATCAACGTCACAGAATACAGCGCGGCCACGCTGAATGCTACGCTATGGGGCAGCGGCACATGGGCCAATGATACTGATTGGGACGGCGATGGCGACATCATTGTCGGCACGCCCAACTACTGGGATAGCCCGGCCTTCGTGGCCCCCGACGCAGGAAACTATCACATCGGCCCTGGCAGCGCGGCGATTGACGCGGGAGTGAACGCTGGCATCACCACCGATATTGATGGCGATCCACGGCCCATCGGCGCTGGCTTCGATATCGGGGCTGATGAGTACGTATCCACGCCAACACCGACCCCAGCGGCGGCAATCTATCTTCCCGTCGTGCTCAAGAGTTACTCACCGTAGGCCGACAAGGGAGGAGAACCACTGAAGCACTGATGAAGATGAAGTCACTGAAGGGGATGCTGCCACAAATTCAGTGTGTTCAGAGGTTTCAGAGGCTTCAGTGTTTCCAGGACGTGGGCCACTGGCGGCGGTGAACGTTTGTGGGAGTGTCAAACCTATGAATAGCATTGTAGATGAGCACCATCTGAGGACTGTATTATCGGACAGCCAACCTGAAGTGGGGGCTGCTATCGCTGCTTACGTGCGTCGTGTGGCAACGGACTATGCCAATGAGGTGTCATCCATTACCCTCTACGGCTCCCAGGCGCGAGGGGAGGCCGATGCAGAGTCGGACATTGACCTGTTCATTATCGTGCGCCACGACACGCCAACCTTGCGCCAGACATTAGTTGATTTGGCCTGGCAGGTGCAGTTTGAGTACGACATCGTCATCTCCGACATCATTCGCGGTGTGGAACAACTGAGCCGTATGCAAGCCAGACGGTTTCCATACTACCAGAGCATTGAGAGGGAGGGAATTCTGCTATGGAAGAACACATCCGAGCCTACGCCCAGCTACGTTTAGAACGTGCCTGTGAGGAACTGGAGACGGCCCGCGATAACATCGCGCACGGGCACTTCCGGGCAGCGGTCAGCCGGGCTTACTATGCCGTGTTCTACATGGCGTCTGCAGCCCTGTTCAGCCAATCGGTGCAGCGGAGCAAACATTCCGGGGTTGAATCGGCCTTCTCTCAATACCTGGTCAAGCCGGGGGACATCGAGCCGGAGTTCAGCCGTCTCTACCAGAGGGCTCGCCGCCAGCGGGAAGAAGCGGATTATGCCGATGAGCCGAATATTGACGAAACGACGGCCCGAAAAACGCTGGCCGAGGCGGAACGCTTCGTGGATCGCCTGGAGCGTTTTCTGCGCGAAGTGGATGTGCTGAGGTGACACTTGAGTAGCAAACGCGCTCCTGCTCTAGCTGTGGAGCAGCTCTCTTTCAAATACCGCGAACGGCCTGATTATGCCCTGCGCGACGTCTCCTTTGAATTGGAGGCCGGGCAGATCATGCTGGTGGCTGGCACCAGCGGCTGCGGCAAAACTACCCTGATTCGCTGCCTGAATGGCCTCATCCCCCGCAGCTACCGGGGGGAGTTGGAGGGGCGGATCCGTCTCCACGGGGAAGAGACGAGCGATAAGTCCCTGGCGGCCATCTCCCAAATCGTGGGCACGGTGCTGCAGGACCCTGAGCGTCAAATCCTGGGCAGCCGCGTCGTCAACGAGGTGGCCTTCGGGCCGGAGAACCTGGGGCTGCCGAGGGCGGAGATCACCGCTCGGGTTGACGAAACCCTCGACTACCTGGGCATCAACCACCTGCGGCGACGGGAGACATTTTACCTCTCCGGCGGCGAGAAGCAGAAGGTGGCCCTGGCCGGCATCCTGGCCATGCAGCCCTCTGTCCTACTACTGGATGAACCCCTGGCCAGCCTCGATCCCGCCAGCGCGCAAGAGGCCCTGCGCCTCATCCGCCGCCTGGCCGACGAGGGCCGGGCAATCCTCATCGTCGAGCACCGGGTGGAGGACATACTGAAGATCGGGCCGGAAAAGGCCCTCTTTCTGATGGACGGACAACTGCAGTATCTTGGGCCTGCGGCTGGCCTGGAGCGAGTGGTGGACTACCACGAGGTCAAGCTGCCGGCGCCGATGATCATCGCGCGGGCCCGCCATGATCCGGCTCCCGCCTATTCGCCGCCTCTCCTGACTCAAGCGGAGGAGGTCGGCGAGACCTTGGTGGAGTTCGAGGAGGTGGGCTTTGCCTATCATGAAGAAGAGGGGCCGCTGGTGCTCCACGACGTCAACCTGACCATCAACCGCGGCGACGTCATCGCTGTCCTGGGCCCCAATGGCGCAGGCAAGACCACCTTGGTCAAACACGCCATCGGCCTGCTCAAGCCCACGAGGGGACAAGTGCTGGTCGAGAGGGTGGACACGCACGAGTTGAGCGTGGCCGAGGTCGCCCAAACCCTGGGCTACGTCTTTCAGAGTCCCAGCCACATGCTTTTCGCCCCCACGGTGCGGAAGGAGCTGGCCTTCGGCCCTGAGAACCTGGGCTACGATGAGGTGACTGTTGACGAGGGAGTGGCTGAGGCGGTGAGAATCCTCAACCTCAGCGGACTGGAGGAGTACCCGCCCCTGGCCCTCAGCTTCGGCCAGCAGAAGCGGGTCAGCATCGCGGCCATCATGTCCATGCGCTCGCGTGTCCTGGTTATGGACGAGCCAACAGCGGGCCAGGATTACAAGAACTACATGGTTTTCATGGACGCCATCCTGCAGTTGCCGAACTTCGAGGCCATCCTGTTCATCACCCACGACATAGATTTGGCAGTCTGCTACGCCAACCGCGTGGTGCTGGTCTACGAGGGGCGCATCGTCGCCGACGGACCGCCCCAGGAGGTGCTGGCCCAGTACGACCTCCTGGAACGTTGCCACATTGTGCCCACCTCGCTGCTGGCGGCCAACCTGGAGCGCCTGCCCCAGACGGGGCGCTTTATGCGGGCTGAGTTGTTGGCGCACATGTGACCTTGGGGTGAGGCAACGAGTCAATGAGGCAACAAGGCGATGAGGCAAAATGAGTAACGTGCGCCTCGTTAACTCGTTACTCGTTGCCTCGTTACTCTGGCAGAAAGGAGGTGCTTATGTAGATAAATCGGCACGATTTCTAAACGGCTAGAATATCCTAAGACACATAACTGCAAAGGAGGAATCTAATGGACCGCAAATTACTATCCGTGATCGTCGCGCTCGCCGCCGTCCTGGTCATATTCTTGCTCGTCGTGTGGATCGGGGGGTCGATGAACGAGAGCCTCAAATTGGACGAGACAGCCCTGTTGCGCTTCGTGTTCGTGGGCATCGGCCTCGTCATCGTCTTCGTCGTCTACTGGCTCACGAGCAGCAGCGGGGTGTGGGAGGTGGGCACGCGCCAGGTGGTGTACATGGCCATCGGCGCAGCACTGTACGCCGTGTTCTCCTATCTCTTCAACGGCACCGTCTTCGCCGTGCCGTCAGTCAGCCAAGTCGCGCTCCGGCCCGCCATCGCTATCCCGATGTTCTTTGGCTATGCCTTTGGACCGACGGTGGGCTTCTTCACCGGCGCGGTGGGCAACATGTTTGGCGACGCGCTGACGGGCTTCGGCCTCTCACCGCAGTGGAGCGTGGCCAACGGGTTGGTCGGCATGATCGCCGGCATGGCGCTCCTCTTCGCCGACAAGAAGAAGGGCATGAACACAGTGCTCATCATCAGCGCAGTGTTGGCCGCCATAGCGGCCATATTCTGGCTGCTGAACCCCAGCCTGGCCAATATGATGTTCTTTGACCCGGATGCGGGCATCTTCGGTGACGCGACCATAACTTCGTTCGCCGCTCTTTCGGTGGTGGTCGGCTTTGTGTTGGTGCTCATCGTCCGCTTTGCTTTCGGTCAGAACATTGATGTGGCGGCGGCGGTGACTTGGAGCATGTTGGGCAACCTCATTGGCATCGGCTTCGCCGCCATATCCGACATCTGGATCAACGGCTTCTCGCCAGCCGTGGCCATCGTTGGCGAGTTCCTGCCCGCAGCCGGCCCCAATCTTATCTTTGCCGCCATCCTGGTGCCGATCCTCGTGGCGGCCTACGCGGCCGTCCAGCGGCAGACCGGGCGGTAGGAGCCAGAAACCAGGCTTCTCGAAGAAGCCTGGTTTCTAATGGCGGTGGAACAATGCTGGTAACCTGGCGCTATCGCAAGCGAAAATCACTGATTCAGAGCTTGGACCCTCGGGCGTGGTTGATCTTCTACGGCTGCTTCATGGTCGCCTCTGTCCTGTTCTGGGACCTGCGCTTTCTGACCCCACTCCTCCTCATCGCCCTGGTGGCGATCTTCACGTCGGGAATCAAGTGGCACGAGACGCGCCGCGTCTGGCTGTTCATGGGCGCGTTTATCACTTTCTTCTCGTTGCTGACATTCTTGACTGGCCGTGGTGGGGTGGAGTTCTACGCCGACGAGCACCTGATCACCAGCCTAAGCGCGCCGTTTACAATCTTCGGCTGGCAGCCAACGCTCAACATCACCGTCGAGCGCACCTTCTACGCCCTCAGCCAACTGGTGCGGGTGTTCAGCCTCGCCAGTATGACCATCCTGATCCCCTACTCCCTGAACCCGGCCCACTACGGCGTCACCTTCCACGGACTGGGACTGCCGGACAAGATCGCCTATGCGATGGAACTGACCATGCGCTTCATCCCTACCCTGGGACGTGATTTTCAACTGACGATGGACGCGCAGCGTGCCCGCGGATATGAGATCGAGAAGCTGAAGGGTGGGCTGATCACTCAAGTGCGCAAACTGGCTCCGTTGATCGTGCCGGTCACCATCCACGCCATCGCTGGCAGTGAGGACATCATAGACGCGATGGACCTGCGCGCGTTCGGCGTCGGCCCGCGCACGTGGCTGGAGCAGTTGCGCTACCGTCGGCGGGACTACGTGCTGATCGTGCTGGCAGTGCTACTCCTCATCTTCTCGGTGATCTTCTCCCTCTTCGGCTTCGGCCAACTCTGGGTGCCTGGCTGGGCATTGGCCTGGGCAGGCTAGGTATGCTCAATAGCTATGCCGGCATACAGCAAAAGAGCCCTCTCGAAGTTCGAGGGCTCTTTTGTTTGGGCCGTTAACTTGACAATTGGCGAACATGCTGTATCATCAAGGTAGACGATGGGCAGTGAAAGGTGTTGAGAATGTTCAAAAAAGTAGTAAGAGTAGCCTTAGG
>CAYWWC010000094.1:1308-13587 GCA_964461615.1 uncultured Anaerolineae bacterium | reverse complement strand
ATCGAAACCAAGGGAGCGGGTCTTGCCAAGCCGCTTGGTTTCGATACGGCCCTTCCACTAACGTTCCAGGCCCTACTCAACCGGCGCTTCCGCACCAACCGCTTTGCTGGGCTTTGCCCTAAGAACTTATGAAACAGACCTCTAGTCTTTCTCCCAACCGAATTCGGCACATTTACCTGGGCAGTGCCCGTGCACTGCAACACAATCTATGGAGGAGTGAGAAACATGACTAGAGTAGCATTTCAAGGTATCGCCGGGGCTTATTCGGAGGAGGCCATCCGCCAGTTCTTTGGCCCGAATGATGTGGAAAGCGTTCCCTGCAGGACGTTGGATGACGTATTCCCCATCGTGGAAAATGGCGATGCCGACTATGGGATGGTGCCAGCGGAGAACGCCGTCGCTGGCTCTATAATTCGCTCTTATGAACTGCTGATGGAGCGCGATCTTCGCATCTACGCCGAGACGATCCTGCACGTGCGGCATATGCTGCTTGCCCCTACCGGTGCCACGTTGGAGGATCTGAAGCGTGTGCGGTCGCACCCACAGGCTCTGGCCCAATGTCAGCGCTACCTGAGTCGCCACGGGCTAGAACCTGAGCCCGCGTTCGACACCGCCGGCAGCGCTCGCGATCTGGCGGCCAACCCGGAACCCGGCGTGGCCGCAATTGCCAGCGCATTAGCTGCCGAGCTATACGGCCTGGAAGTCCTCGGTTCGGGCATTGAGGACTTCCCTTTCAACTACACGCGCTTCTTCGTCCTCGCCCTCGATGATCCCCCCCGCGCCCAGCGAAACAAGACATCTCTCGTCTTTTCCACCCGCCACCAACCAGGGGCGTTGTACGAGTGCCTGGGAGAATTCGCCACACGGGGCATCAATCTGAGCAAGATAGAGTCGCGCCCACGCCTCAACCACCCCTGGCAATACATTTTCTATCTGGACTTTGAAGGACATTGGCAGGACCCGCAGTGCGAAACGGCGATCATGGGATTGCTACGGCGTTCCTCGTTCGTCAAACTGCTGGGCTCCTATCCGGCCGCTACAACGCCGGTTCTTGACAATGCAGTTGTGGCACCAAAGGAGGGGATGATATGATCGTTGTGATGAAGCAAGGTGCAACCAGGGCCCAGATTGTCAACGTCACTGCCCGTATCGAGCAGTTGGGCTGCCGGGTGCACATATCGGAAGGCGAAGAGCACACCGTCATCGGCGTCATCGGTAATGGGCGTCCACTGGATAGCGAGCTGATCGAACGGATGGACGGGGTCGAGCGAACGGCGCCCATCCTGCGGCCTTTCAAGCTGGCCAGCCGGGATTTTCACCCGCAGGATACCCTGGTCCAGGTCAATGGGGTGACGATCGGCGGCGGACAGTTGGTCGTGATGGCGGGTCCTTGCTCTGTCGAGAGCCGTGACCAATTGCTGGAGACTGCACAGGCCGTGAAGGAGGCCGGAGCCCATGTGTTGCGTGGAGGGGTCTTCAAGCCACGCACCTCCCCTTATAGTTTCCAGGGGCTAAGGGAGAAGGGATTGCGCCTCCTGGCCGAAGTGAGTGAGGAGACGGGGCTGCCAGTCGTCACCGAAGTGATGGACCCTCAACAAGTACCGCTGGTCGCTACCTATGCCGACATCCTGCAAATCGGCGCGCGGAACATGCAGAACTACACTCTATTGCACGCCGTTGGTGAGGCGCAGCGGCCGGTACTGCTCAAGCGCGGCATGATGTCCACCATCGAGGAATTGCTGATGGCAGCCGAGTACATCCTAACCCACGGCAACGGCCGCGTTATGCTGTGTGAGCGCGGCATCCGCACCTTTGAGAAGTATACCCGCAACACGCTCGACATCAGCGCCGTGCCGCTGCTCAAGCAAATCAGCCACGTGCCGGTCATCGTGGACCCCAGCCACGGGACGGGCAAGTGGGAACTGGTAGAGCCGATGTCTCGGGCAGCAGTGGCCGCCGGAGCCGATGGGCTGATAATTGAGGTCCATCCGCACCCCAAAGACGCCCTCTCGGATGGGGCTCAGTCCCTCAAGCCGGCCCGTTTTGCCGCGCTGATGCGAAGCCTTCGGCCAGTGGCCGAAGCAGTCGGGAGGACGCTGTGATTTGACAATTGTCCCAAGTTGTGGTATGATAGCCACATTCCGAAAAAGGGAGTACACATTCCATGATGCCGTTCGGCAGGCGAAACTCCAAGCCTATTTTGCCTAAGCGCCCTCGAGCCAGGTATTCGCTCTGGGGAGTTTCACGTTGCCGAAAGTTGCTTATGGCAGTAAAGCTCATGTAACTACCTTTTTTGGCTAACTGCAACTGCAGGCCGACTCTCCAGACATACGTGTGGGGAGTTGGCTTTTTTGTTATCTAAAACTCGTAAGGAGGTGTCAAGATGATCGAATGTCTCGAATGTGCTGCTGAAGTGCAACTGGCCCCCGACGTGGAGGTGGGGGAAATCGTGGTCTGTTCCGACTGCGGTGTTGAGCTGGAGGTGATGGGCGTGGATCCCGTCGTCCTGGATCTAGCTCCGGAAGAGGAGGAGGATTGGGGGGAATGATGAGATGAGGGTTGGTGTTCTGTGCTCTCGCGTCCGAGTCGAGGAGAAGTTGATTTTCAAAGCGTTACGCCAGCGGGGAGTGGACGGCGAAAGAATTGATGCCAACACCATCGTCCTGGGTCTTTCAGAAGGCATCAACGGTTACGACGTGGTGCTCGTCCGCTGCCTGAGCCACTCGCGGGCCCTGTACGCCAGCAAGCTGTTGGGCGACAATGGGCTGCGCACGGTCAATAGTTACCAGGTCATCGCCACCAGCGGCGACAAGCTGTTGACCAGCCTGGCGCTGGCTAAGCGTGGCGTCCCCACGCCGCACACCAGGGTGGCCTTCACCACGCAGGCAGCTCTGCAGGCTATCGAACAGATGGGATACCCAGTGGTGTTGAAGCCCCTGAACGGCTCGTGGGGACGGCTTCTGGCCAAGATCAACGATCGCGATGCGGCAGAGACGATTCTGGAACACAAGCACACCCTCGGCGGTTACCGTCATTCTATCTTCTACATCCAGGAGTACATTCACAAGCCCGGACGCGACATCCGCAGCTTCGTAGTCGGTGGGGAGGTTATTGCCGCCATCTATCGCCACGCGCCGCACTGGATCACCAACACGGCGCGGGGAGGGGAGGCCACGGCCTGCCCCATCACTCCTGAAATCGAGCACCTTTCCCGCGCCGCGGCTGAAGCGGTGGGGGGCGGGGTGGTGGCTGTTGACATCCTGGAGGCCGCAGATGGCCGGCTGTTAGTGAGCGAGGTCAACCACACGCCGGAGTTTCGCAACAGCATCGCCCCCACGGGGGTGGATATCGCCGGTCGCATCGTTGATTATGCCCTGGAGGTGGCTGCTATGGAACCGGGAAGGTAAAGCTAGGTGTCCTCTGTTCTCGCATCCGCGTGGGAGAGAAGCTCATTTTCAAAGCCTTGCAAGAGCGAGGAGCTGAATATGAACGGCTGGACGAGCGGCATCTGGCTCTCCAGTTGCAGGCCAATGGCCTTTCAAAAGGGTATGACCTGATCTGGTGCCGCGCCATCAGCCACAGCCGGGCCCTCTATGCCCTCAGCATCCTCAACAGTTGGGGGATCAGGACGGTGAACAGTTGTCAGGTGGTCCTCACCTGCGGTGATAAGGTGCTGACCAGCATGGCCCTGATCCAGCACGGCGTTCCCACGCCGCGCACCGTGGTGGCTCTCAGTGTCGAGGCGGCTCTGCAGGCTATTGAGGATACGGGCTACCCGGTGGTACTGAAGCCAGCGGTGGGCTCCTGGGGACGGCTGATGAGCAAGGTCAACGACCGTGACACGGCCGAGGCCGTCCTGAAGCATAAGGCCACCCTGGGCGGGCCTATGCACAGTGTGTTCTACATCCAGGAATACGTGGACAAGCCTGGTCGGGACATCCGTACCCTGGTGGTCGGCGATGAGGTCGTGTACGCCATGTACCGCCGCTCGGCTCACTGGATCACCAACACCGCCCGCGGCGGGGAGGCGTTGCCCTGTCCCCTCAGTCCCGAGATCAGGCACCTGTCGCTGGCGGCGGCCCAGGCAGTGGGCGGGGGGATCCTGGCCGTGGACCTCCTGGAGACAGACGACGGCCGCTTGCTGGTCAACGAAGTGAATCACACACCCGAATTCCACGGTGCCATGCAAGCGGTGGACGTGGACATCGCGGGCAGAATGGCTGATTACGTGCTACAGATGGTACATTGGTAGATTGGGAGACTGGTGGATTGGTAGACTGGTAGATTGGTCAACAGAGCCCAATCTACCGACTTACCAATTTACTAACTTACCCACTGCAGGAGAGGGTCTATGTTAAACGTGTCTATCGCCGGTGCATCCGGATACGTGGGAGGGGAGCTGCTGCGGTTGCTACTGGATCATCCCGAGGTGGAGGTGAAGCAGGCTACCTCGGAGAGCTACGCCGGCCAGCCGGCCCACTTTCTGCACCCTAACCTCAGGGGACGGACGAACCTGCGTCTGGTAAGCTTGCAGGAGCTAGAACCCTGCGACGTGCTCTTCGTCGCTTTTCCCCACGGCCAGGTGGCCTCGCGCATCGAGGAATTCGCCGCCCTTGCCGAGCGGATCGTGGACTTGAGCGCGGATTTCCGCCTCCACGACCCGGCCGACTATCCACGCTGGTACGACTGGGAGCACCCGGCCCCCCAATGGCTGCCTCGCTTCGTCTACGGCCTGCCAGAGCTCCATCGAGAGGCGCTGCGGGAAGCCCACTACGCCAGCGGCGTGGGCTGTAATGCTACGGTCATCAACCTGGCCCTGTGGCCGCTCTATCGCGCTGGCGTGATCGGCAAGACGGTGGTGGAGGTCAAGGTCGGTTCCTCGGAAGGAGGCGCCAAACCCACCCGCGCCTCCCATCACGCAGAGCGCAGCCACGTGGTCCGCTCTTACGCTCCCACCGACCATCGGCACAGGGCCGAATTGCTGCAGGAATTGACCTTCGACGGGCGACGGCCCGACATCCATATATCAGTAACATCGGTGGAGCTGGTGCGCGGGGCGCTGGCCACGGCTCATTGCTTTCTCACGGAGGACGGCTGGCGCTTAGGCGAAAAGGACATCTGGCGCTTGTACCGCCAGGCTTACGGAGACGAGCCCTTCATCCGCATCGTCAAATTCCGCAGAGGGTTCTACCGCTATCCGGAGCCCAAGATACTGGCCGGCTCCAACTACTGCGACATCGGTTTCGTCAAAGAGGGGGGCAGCGACCGGCTGGTGGTCATCTCCGCCCTGGACAACCTGATGAAGGGAGCCGCCGGCACTGCGGTGCAGGCGATGAACGTGATGTGCGGCTTTGCGGAGACGGCGGGGTTGGAGTTTCCGGGGTTGCATCCGGTTTAGGCCCTCACCCCCACCCCTGCGCCCCCTCCCCCTCTCCCAAAATCGGGAGAGGGGGAGGGGGCGCAGGGGAGGGGGTGAGGGCGAGGGCAATGGGGTAGGGATTATGATCGTCGTCAAGATTGGTGGCGCGGAGGGGGTAGGCATTGAGACCCTTTGTGTTGATGTCGCTCATTTGATTGGGAACGGGGAGCAGGTGGTGGTCGTACATGGCGGCTCCCACGAGACCAACGTTATCTCTGAGAAACTGGGACACCCACCCCGCTTTGTGACCTCGGTCTCAGGCCACGTTAGTCGCTACACTGACCGGGAGACATTGGAGATCTTTGCCATGGTGGTGGCGGGCCGGGTGAACAAGCTGCTGATAGAGCGGCTGCAGGGGCTGGGGGTCAACGCCGTGGGGCTCTCGGGGCCTGACGGACGGCTGCTGGCGGGACGGCGGAAGTCGGCTCTGAAGATCGTGGAGAATGGCAAGCGGAAGGTGCTGCGCGGCGAGTGGAGTGGCGTCATCCAGCAGGTCAACGTCTCTCTGCTGAGGCTGCTCCTCAACCACGGCTACATGCCGGTCATCGCCCCGTTGGCCATCAGCCACGAGGGGGAGATGGTCAACGTGGACGGCGACCGGGCTGCGGCGGCCGTGGCTGCTGCGCTGCGGGCAGAAACTCTCGTCCTGCTGTCCAACGTCCCTGGCCTGCTGAGGGACTACCCCGACGAGGGCTCGCTCATCCATAACATCGGGCGCTGGGAGGTGGAGGCCCATTTCCCCTACGCCCAGGGGCGGATGAAGAAGAAGCTGCTGGGGGCCAGGGAGGCGCTGGAGGGCGGGGTGGGCCGGGTGATCCTCGGCGATGGACGGATCGAATCGCCCATCAGCCAGGCGTTGGCGGGCAAAGGAACGGTGATTCAATGACCAATGACACAATGACCAATGACGTCGCTTCGCTTACAACGTTGATTGAGCTGGAGGATGGTCATACCAGCGGGGTGTACACCAAGCGGCCCCTGGTCATCGTGCGAGGGGAGGGGGCCAAACTTTGGGATGTCCAGGGACGAGAGTACATCGACTGCGTAGGCGGACACGGTGTGGTGAACGTCGGCCACTGTCATCCCAGGGTGGTGGCGGCGATCAAGGAACAAGCCGAGAGGCTGATCACCTGTCCGGAGAGCTTCTACAACGACCGCCGGGCGGAGCTGCAGGCCGAACTGGTGCGCATCGCGCCCCCGGGGCTGGGGCGGGTGTTCCTGTGTAACTCCGGTACCGAGGCAGTGGAGGGGGCCATCAAGTTCGCCCGGCTAACCACAGGCCGCCCAGGCATCATCGCCGCCAAGAATGGCTTTCATGGTCGCACCCTGGGCGCCCTGTCAGCCACCTGGCGGCCCCAATACCGCCGGCCCTTCGAGCCACTGCTGCCGGGCTTCGTGCACGTGCCCTACAACGACGCGGACGCCCTCGAAGAGGCCATCGGACAGGACACGGCGGCGGTGATCCTGGAGGTGGTGCAGGGAGAGGGGGGCGTCAGGCCGGGCAGCGGCGACTACCTGCGCCGGGCGCAAACGCTGTGCCGCGAGCGGGGGGCGCTGTTCATCCTTGACGAGGTGCAAACGGGCTTCGGGCGCACGGGCCGCATGTTCGCCTGCGAGCATCACGGCCTGGAGCCCGATATGCTGTGCCTGGCCAAGGCCATCGCTGGCGGGATGCCGATGGGCGCGGTGCTGCTCGGCTCCCGCGTGGGGGAGCTGCCAGGCAGAGCACATGGCTCGACCTTCGGGGGCAACCCGCTGGCCTGTGCCGCCGCCCTGGCTGCCATCCGTGCCATTGAGGAAGAAGCCCTGCCGCAACGGGCAGCGGAACTGGGGGGCTATTTTATCTCCCGCCTGCGGGCCATGGATTCGCCTATCGTCCGGGAGGTGCGGGGACTGGGGCTGATGGTCGCCATTGAGTTGAAGCGCCGGGCGCGGCCATATCTGGCCGCGCTGATGGAGCGGGGGGTGCTGGCCCTGTCGGCCGGGCCTATCGTGATGCGCTTTCTGCCGCCGCTGGTGATCAGCGTGGAGGACGTGGACACGGTAGCGGAGCAGGTGGCAGAAGTTTTGCCCGCATCTTTGTGATCGGAAAGGAGCAAGATAATGTCGAAACCACGAGTGGAGGCGTTGATTGCCAGACTGAAAAAGGGCAAACAAAAGACCCACGAAATTCTGAGTGGATTGACGACGGATCAGTGGCAGGGGGTAGTGTACACCGATCCATGTCCCTGGACGGTACGTGACCTGTTAGCGCATTTCGTCTCGACGGAGGAAGGACTGTGGCGCATGGCTCAGGACGTGGCTTCAGGCGGGGCAGGCGCGCCCGAGGGGTTTGATTACGATGCCTTTAACGCGGAGGAACAGAAGCGCCTGGCCGATCACTCGCCGCAGCACCTGCTAGCTGCGCTGGCCGTCGCTCGCCAGACCACGTTGGACTGGGTGCGCACATTGGCGGAGGACGACCTGGATCGCGTTGGGTGGCACCCGGGCCTGGGCGAAATCTCGCTGGAGATGATGCTCACCGCCATCTATGGCCATCAATTGCTTCACATGCGCGATTTACAGCGCGCAATGGGCTGATGCTTGGCCGCCAGCTTTGATGAGGGATTCAGAATGAATAGACTTGCCAAAACGTCCTTTCTCGCCGTCGAGGACAGGACGCTGTTATGTCAGGGTGCTGTCGTCTGGAGGGAACGAGAATGGATGAACTGCTGTTACTGCGGGAGATGCTGGAAATCTACAGCCCCTCAGGGAAAGAGGGGGAAATGGCGGCCTATCTGGTGACGCAGATGAGGGCCCTGGGCTTCCGCACCTACCAGGACCCGGCAGGCAACGCCATCGGCGTGCTGGGGGAAGGCGAGAGGGAGATCGTGCTGCTGGGGCATATAGACACCGTCGAGGGGTTCATTCCTATCCGCTTGCAGGATGGCCGGCTCTACGGGCGGGGGGCGGTGGACGCCAAGGGGCCGCTGGCCACCTTCATCCTGGCGGCAGCCCAGGTGGGGCCCTTGCCGGACAAACGCATCGTGGTAGTGGGCGCTGTTGAAGAGGAATCGACGTCGAAGGGGGCCCGCTACCTGCTGGGCGGCTTCTCCCCCCAGGTGGTGATCATCGGCGAACCGAGCGGGTGGCGACACGTGACCCTGGGCTACAAAGGCCGCCTGCTGGTGACCTATCGTCTGGCCGCGCCAACTCGACACAGCACAGCACAGGGGTCGTCGGGCTCAGAACGGGCCGTCGCGTTCTGGAACCACCTGATGGATTACGCCCAAGAGTTCAACCAGGGCGAACGCCATCGCTTCCACACGCTGGACGCCTCGCTGCACCGCATCACCGCGCACAACGGCGGCTTCGAGGAGGAAGTGACCATGGACATGACCCTGCGCATCCCCTTCGGCCTGGATGTGCCCTCCCTGAAGGAACACATGCGGCAGTGGGCCAATGGAGCCGCCGTCGGTTTCAGCGGCGAGGACGCGCCCTACAAGGCCGGCAAGAACAATCCCCTGGTGCGCGCTTTCCTACGGGCCATCCGCGCCAGGGACGGACGCCCCACCTTCAAAGTGAAGCTGGGCACCTCCGACATGAACACCGTCGGCCCGGTGTGGGATTGCCCCATCGTGGCCTACGGGCCCGGCGACTCCTCCCTCGACCACACGCCGGATGAGCACATCATCGTGGAGGAGTTCTATCAGGCGATAGAGGTAATGATGAAAGTGATACGCAATGCGTAAAACGTGAAACGTAAAACGTAATCCGTTGCTTACGCTTTACGCCTTACGTTTTACGCAGAGAGCAAAGGAGGAAGCAGTTATGAAAGTGAACAAGATTGTTTTGGCTTATTCGGGCGGACTGGATACCTCGGTCATTCTGGTCTGGCTGAAGGAGCGCTACGATTGTGAGGTGGTCACCTTTACCGCCGACCTGGGTCAGGAAGAGGAGCTGGACGGGCTGGAGGAGAAGGCACTTGCCACGGGAGCAAGCAAAGCCTACATCGAGGATCTGCGGGAGGAGTTCCTGATGGAATACGCCTTCCCCACCATGATGGCCGGGGCCATCTACGAGCGGCAATATCTGCTGGGCACGTCCTTCGCCCGCCCGCTCACCGCCAAGCGGCAGGTGGAGATCGCCGAGTTGGAGGGTGCTGACGCCGTTTCTCACGGCTGCACCGGCAAGGGCAACGACCAGGTGCGCTTCGAGCTGACCTACAAGGCCCTCAATCCCCGGCTGAAAGTCATCGCCCCCTGGCGGGAATGGGACATTCGCTCGCGGGAGGACGCGCTGGCCTACGCCGCGGCCCGCGACATACCGGTGGCGACCACCGAGCGTTCCATTTACAGCCGCGACCGCAACATCTGGCATCTGAGCCACGAGGGCGGGGGACTGGAAGACCCCTGGCAGGAGCCACAGGAAGACATGTTTGTGCTCACCGTGGCGCCTGAGGCCGCGCCCAACGAGCCGCTCTACCTGGAGATTGACTTCAAAGAAGGCATCCCCAAGCGCATCAATGGCGTGGCCTACGGCGCGGTGGAGCTACTGACCCGGTTGAACGAGCTGGGGGGCGCGCACGGCGTGGGGCGGGAGGATCTGGTGGAGAACCGGCTGGTGGGGATGAAGTCCCACGGCGTATACGAAACCCCTGGCGGTACCATCCTCTACACCGCCCACCGTGGCCTGGAGAGCATCTGCCTGGACCGGGAGACGCTGCACTATAAGGACGTCGTCGCCCAGCGCTACGCTGAGCTGGTCTACTACGGCCAGTGGTTCACGCCGCTGCGGGAAGCGCTGGCAGACTTCGTGCGCAAGACACAGGAGACCGTCACCGGCACGGTGCGTCTCAAGCTGTACAAGGGCAGTTGCACCATAGTCGGTCGCAAGTCCCCCTACAGCCTCTATCGGGAGGATTACGCCACCTTCGGCGAAGAGGACGTCTACGATCAGACCGATGCCGAGGGCTTCATCAACCTCTTCGGCCTGCCGATGAAGGTCAAAGCCCTGCTGGACATTGAGGGGTTGGGGGTCTCCGGTTATCGCTCGCCCAACTACAGCAAGTTCAAGCGGGATTGATCGAGTTCCGAGTTTGGGATTCCGGTTTTCGAGTTTGCAGAAAGCGAGGAGGCAAGACGATGAAACTGTGGGGTGGACGCTTCGAGAAAGCAACTGACGACCTCATGGATCGCTTCAACGCCTCCATTGGCTTCGACTGGCGGCTGTGGGCGGCCGACATCAAGGGCAGTATCGTCTACGCCAGGGCGCTGGAACGCGCCGGGCTGCTCACCGCCGCCGAACGGGATCAGCTCATCCAGGGGTTGGAAGCGGTGGCGCGGGAGTTCGAGGCTGGCGAGTTCGAGATCAAGCCTGCGGACGAAGACATCCACACCGCCGTCGAGCGGTGGCTGGGGGAGTTGGTCGGCGAAGTGGCGGGCAAGTTGCACACCGGCCGCAGCCGCAACGATCAGGTGGCTACCGACCTGCGTCTCTACCTGATGGGGGAGATCCCATCATTGCGCCAGAGGCTCGTTGAGCTACAAGAAGCCATCCTTGCCCAGGCAGAGCAGCACCTTGACGTCATCATGCCCGGCTACACGCATCTCCAGCGGGCGCAGCCGGTGCTGTTCAGCCATTGGCTGATGAGCTTCTTCTGGATGCTGCAGCGGGATCGGGAGCGGCTGGACGATCTGGAGAAGCGCGTCGCCGTGCTGCCCCTGGGCGTGGGCGCGCTGGCCGGTCATTCCCTGGGCATTGACCGTCAGTTCCTGGCCGATGAGCTGGGCTTTCGGGCAATCTGCGAGAACAGCCTGGACGCCGTATCGGACCGCGACTTCGTGGCCGAGTGCCTGTTCTGGGCCTCGCTGCTGCAAACCCATCTCAGCCGCCTGGCCGAGGACCTGATTCTATGGTCGTCGGCGGAGTTCGGCTTCGTGGAACTGGACGATGCCTACGCCACCGGCTCCAGCCTCATGCCGCAAAAGAAGAACCCCGACTCGTTGGAGCTGCTGCGGGGCAAGGTGGGGCGCATGGTGGGACATCTGGTGGCCTTGCTGACCGTGCTCAAGGGGCTGCCTTCGACCTACAACAAGGACCTGCAGGAGGACAAGGAGCCACTGTTCGACGCCCTGGACACGCTGCAGTTGGCGCTGCCGGTGGCGGCGGGCGTGGTGCGTACCCTGAAGGTCAGCGCCGAAGCCATGGCCGCCGCTCTCGACGACGCAATGTTGGCCACTGACCTGGCCGACTACCTGGTGCGCCAGGGTGTGCCCTTCCGCCAGAGCCACGAGTTGGTGGGCCGCGCGGTGCGGCGGGCCGAAACTCTGGGCCTACCGCTGCGCGAGCTGCCGCTAGCCGAGTTTCAGACTATCTCCGCTGCCTTTCAGTCTGACCTCTACGCAGTGTTCGACTACCGGCGGTCGGTGGAGGCCAGGGATTCCTACGGCGGCACGGCCACGGCTGCCGTGCGCCAACAGATCGAGCGCGCTCGGGGCATACGGCGTGAGCAGTCGTAGGCGAATCTGCCACTGGCGGCCATTTCGAGCACAGTTAGAAGCGCGGCTTTGCCAGACATTCACTTTCCAGCAATGCTCACCGACTTCACCTGGAGCGTGTTACAACCCGTGTCGCGCTAATCTCCCAGGTAGTTGCCGTCTTGGTCATAGGCCCGGATAACCAGGACTTCCGACATCTGGATTGGCGTAGTCGCTGGAAGTGACCAGAATGTCGTGCGTCAGGATGCGCAGCCGGCCCATACGGAAGGGGGAGACGTGACGGACGATGCCTTCGCCACCGTCTGGGTCAATGGGAGAGTGGTGGGCGTGTGGCGGGAGCCGGAGGCGGCCATCGAGCTGCTCCTCTGGCAGGACGTCGAG
>CAYWWC010000094.1:0-1208 GCA_964461615.1 uncultured Anaerolineae bacterium | reverse complement strand
AGGACGTCGAGGTCGTGATAAAGCCGTATCCCCCTGACATCTACGTGAGGAATCCCTTCACCCTGGGTGAAAGGTGAAAGATGAGAGACGATAGTACAGAGCAGAGCAGGATAAGCCAGAATCTGCGGGTTATTGCTGCCACCTCTTTCCTGAACGGCCTGTTCTCCACCATGACGCGGGCCGTGTGGCAGCCATTCGTCCTCAGCCTGGGCGCGCCAATGAGCACGCTGGGCTTCCTGGAGAGCCTGGGCGGGCGGAGAGGGTTAACGACCGCCCTGCTCCAGTCCATCGGCGGCTGGGTCTCCGACCGTCTGGGGAGAAAGCCTCTTCTCGCCCTGGGCAGCTTCCTGGGCCTCCTGGTCATGGTGTTCTACGTCCTGGCAGCCATCGTCGAAGATTGGCGATGGCTGCTGCCAGGAGCAATCCTGCTGGGGGCCGCTCAGGTCTCCATTCCAGCCAGAAGCGCACTGGTGGCCGAATCGGCGCGGGCCGGCCAGCGCGGCGCAGCCTACAGCCTCCAGATGGCCTCTTGGATCGTGCCCGGCGTCTTCGCCGCAGCTCTGGGCGGCTTCATTGCCGACCGTTGGGGCTTCAGCCCGGTCTTCGTGATGCGCTTCGGGCTGGGGAGCGTGCGGCTTATCCTCATAATTTGGCTCCTGCAAGAGACGCTGAGTCGAATCAAAAGAGGTATCTCGCTGGGTGAATTGAGAGGCGTAATGGCCAATATGATCGTGCCTCCCAGGGAACTGCGGGGCCTCTACTGGGCCATGTCTGTTGACATCTTTGTCTGGGGGCTGGGTGGCTCTCTCCTCTTCGGGATGCTGAGCGAAACCTACGGCTTCACCACCTTCCAGTTGGGGGTGATGTCCGGCCTGCTCTCATTGGTCTGGGCAACCTCCCAACTGCCCATCGGGAAACTGATAGACCGCTACGGATCCAAGCCCTTCATGGTACTGTCGGAGGCGCTGGGCATCATCGTTGTTGCCGGCTGGCTCTTCAGCACCAGTTTCACAGCCTTCGCCGCTCTATATGCCCTCTTCGGGCTGGTGGCCGCCACCTGGGCGCCGTCCCTGCGCGCGCTCCTGGCCAACAGCGTCCCCACGGAGCAATTGGGGGAGGCGATGGGACGGCTTTCCGCCTTCCGGGGGCTGATTGGTTTCCCCGCACCCGCCATGCAAGCATGGCATCGGCGGCCTGCTCTTCGACCG
>CAYWWC010000093.1:4384-13655 GCA_964461615.1 uncultured Anaerolineae bacterium | reverse complement strand
CTTCATGGATGATTAACAACGAATTTACCATCTTTCATCACATACCTGACATTATCAGTAGTTTTGCACTTTTTACATTTGGGCCTTTCGGGACACTGAAACGACCAAAATTCCGACCAAAATCGAGGTCACTAGGGCTCTGAAAAGGCATTCTTGCCACCCAGACTCGACGATTTGTAAAATCTGCAAAACTACTGATGAGAGTTTTCAGATGCTAAGTGGGATAAGAACGTTTCTCTATCCAACTAACATGAATTGAAGCGGCGGCGCAAGTTGTCTCCACACAACGTTAGCGGATAACCTGCGAGCGAAGCGAGTCAGGTTGATCCGCTTGTTGGGCCGATAAGTCAACCCGCCTACCAAAGATAGCGCTCGCGGAACGCTGCTGTCGCATCCGCAGGTAGAACGCCGGCATCCAAGAGCGACTCGATCGTCCGGACCTCAAAGGTTGACGAGTCACTCAGGAGCGGTCGATATTCATCTGCTGCTCTGGCGTAGCTCGGGTTTCCTTCCGGGTGGACCAGTACAAACTTGGCCCACGTCCACGTTCGCGGTGTGTGTTGAAGCATCGACAGCACCAGTAGGTGGTCGAGCCAGATCTGCTGGAGGAGGGTCCCGACCAGCGCATCCAGTGCTCCCGGCCTAAAAACTCCAGACCTCTCCGTCACGAGTTTGTATCTGGACAACCGCTTCTCCGAGGGCTGTTTCTCCCGCTTGCAGTTCTCGTGGTACTTGGTTTCGACGCCAATGACACCCAGAGTTCCGTCATCCAGCGTTAGTTCGAAGGCAACATCGAAGGCGCTCCTGTTCTCCAGGAACTTGCCTGGCTGCCGTCTGCCCGGAGACCACTCGAAGCGCACCGCGCTAACGCAGCCCGGAGCGTCGAGCCACCACGAACGTACCGCGGCAGTAGCAGGTTCGAGATCGGCCTCACTATAGAGTGGGCCGAAAAGGTTGAAGCACATGGGCATGGATGACAGCAGGTTTCCGTGCAGCCGATTGACGTCGAGCATCTGATAGGGCTCAGGGTGATCTAAACGCCAGTGTACTGCTCTTACCGCGGCATCGGTCAGGAAGTTCGAGTAGCCAGCAGTATGGAGTGCCAAGCGGCTCCCGATCGGCCGAGATCGCTGTCCTGGCTTCGGGCGCATCGGCTGCGTGCCCTCTTTGAGGTTGTGCGCTTCACGCCAAAGTGCTTGATGCAACCTAGCACGTCGTTTGAAGGCTGTGGTCTCAGGATCACGCGGGACTCTATCGACTGGCTCTAGGCAGTGGTGCGCCTCGAGTTCTTTGTCCGAGACCATTTCAATTGCTGCCACGCATACCTCCTCCGTGTGCGGCCCAACTAGCTATTATACGGACAACCTTCTGCCTAATCCCCCCACAGGGGGTACTATACCGAAAGTCTCCATATGGCATGGCCTAGCTGATGGTCGCAACGTTAGTACATCATCGCCTATCGCGGACCGTCCGCTCGCTGAACCATCCAATGATATCGAATCTGTATTCGCCCTATTGGTCACTTGACCACACAGAGCGCCTGTCTTATCTCCCCCAGGTGATAAGCCGTATGGGCCAGAATGGCAAGTGAGGCGCCAATATCATCCTCGCCCTCCCAGGTATCAAGGTTCTTCATCGCCGTCAATACGCTTTGGTGGGTCTCCCTGAGTTCCTGCTTGAGTGCTTCCCATTCATCCGCCGTTACTTCCTTTAGGTGCCAGCTCTCTTCCCAGTCTATTTTGCCAATCATCTTCTTTTGCAGGCAGCCTTCAAGAAGTACTCGAAGGTAGAAGCGAACGTGTTCCACCTGAGCAGCGATACTCGCACATTTCGCTGATACCGGACGAGAAGCCTCTTCAGCAGAAATCGTTTCCAGCGTCTCGAAAAACGATGTGCCTCCATCAAGATAGATGCCTTGAACTTGCTCGAATGTCTCCTCGAACAAGTCAAAGAGTTCCTTCTTGAAACTATCGGTGTCAATCTGTTTGGACACGTGTTCTCCTATTCGTTAAGCAAGAATTCCATTGCTTTGTCCCTGATTCTCTCCATAGTTCTCGTATCAACAGTTTCCTCTGTATATTCGAGAACCAAGCTGAGTTTTCCAGCGCAAGTAACTGCGCCCAATACTAGATTGACCAAAGCCAAAGGATAGGCGCCGCCAGGGTTCATGACCAAACGATCTAACTCTAGTGGTCCGTACTTTCTCGGAAAATCCAGACGGGTGAGATTCGTTACTGCTGTTCCTAAAGTGATCCTATCAAGAGAGTCCAGTTTTCCTCTTTTGAGAGTAGATAAGACCACATCATCCCGTTTACTGAAGGTAGAGAGCTTATCATACCTTGTGAAGTGCGGTGGGACTAACCCGCCTATCATCTTGAAACTAAGGGCTTCTAGAATGCCTGGTTCGAGATAACACCACATTAGAGGCTCTTGAAACAGATTTTTATTGGTATAAAGGGATTTAGTTTTCTGATGTAACCTTCGCGCATTTTCCCAGAAGCTTGTTTTTCTATTGTACTTGTATTTCGGAGTGACTGCCCCCGCATAGAATCCCATCACTTCGCCGACAGGTCTCTGAAGACGGTCTCTCACGCTACCGGCAATGGCTATACTTGAATGATAGGGTTTATCCCCTTGGACAACGTATTGTGCACCTACAAAAGCGGCAGTCAATGCACTATTTACAGTTACCTCTTCTTTTCTACATCGCTCGACCAATGTAGAAGTCTGAGCCTCGGACAGCTCAATAGAGAGCATTTGATGTCTGTAATTCATCCAATATGCTTCATTGAGGTTTTCGTAATCTTCTTGATCGAAATAGATCTTGTCTTCGCCCCATTTCTTGTTTATACGATTTATGAAGAACCTGGTGATAGCGTTAATGGAAACATCTTGCGGTAAATTGTCCATGTCAATTGGAATCGGATCAGGTAACACTTCCACGTCTCGAGTTGGATCTCCAAGATGAACCATCAAGTCCCTTGCAAGGTATGCCAATGACATACCATCACAAATAATATGATGACAGAAAATGATCAACTCGGATATGGCGGGAGATTGGACTAGAATGAATCGGATGGCCGGACGTTCCTCGAATTCAAAAGGAATCTTACATGCCTCGTGATACACTTCAATCCAGTGATCATCAGATTCTCGAGGTACTACCTTTACTGGGATTTCTTTGACCCCGTCCGATGTAAACCACAGATGGTGAGCATTATCCTCCATAATCCGAACCCTGAGATTTGGATGCCTCTGCTGGACTTTGGAGACGGCATTTTTTAACAGACTTTCGGTTACACTTCCCTTGATCCGAGCGACAACAGTTACAATAGAGTAAGGGGCTCGTGCAAACATACGTTCTAAAGGAGTTATTCTTCTTTCATATTTCTTGACTTTTGGATTTTCTAGCATGATTCTCGATCCCTTTCAAAGTTTGAAGTTATTGAATTCCTGCGTATTCATGTACCGATCACACAGTGATTACGACTCTTCCTCGGGCATGTCCCTTTCCGCAATACCGAAGAGCTTCAGGGATCTCACTAGTTCTTCAGCGCATCGGCGATGGCCGCGGCCCAGGAGGTGATGGCAACCCAATCGCGGAAATCGCCAGCCGGTGACTTGATGGCTTTGATGATCAGCTTCTCGGCCAGGCCGAGTTTCTTCATGTCCATCAGGCCATGGAAGACGGCGATGTCGCGGGGCTGGATGCGGTCGGCGATTGGCTGCTGCGCTTCGGGGAAGCGCCAGCCTTTCATCAACTGCGCCGCATCTCCCTCGCCCGTAGGCCCGCTGGAGAAGAGCCACACCGGTCGCTCGGCCAGCTTCTTCTCGTTGGCCTCCAGGAACTTCGTCGCCTCTTTGCGCCACTGGCCGACGTACACCGCGCTGCCCAGCACAACCGCCTGGTACGAGGTCAGGTCGCCGATGCGATCCACCGATAGCACGTCGGCGCGCAAACCTACCTCACGAAGCACTTGGCCAATCTTCTCGGCAATCTCCGCCGTCGCGCCGTATTTGGTGGCGTAGGCCACCAGGACTTGAACGTCCATTTGATTCTCCTTTATCTCTGCAAGGCAATCACCCCTGCTATCACCAGCGCTCCCCCAACGATCTGCGACCAGGTCAGCGATTCGCCCAGGAAGAGCGCGGCCAATAGCGTGGCCATCACCGGCTCGATGGTGGCCACAATGGTTGCCACGGTGGCTTCCAAGAAACGCAAGCCAAAGGCGAACAGCGTATGGCCGATCAGCGTAGGCCCCAGCCCCAAGATCAACAGCCACAATACTGCCCCAGGCTGAGCGAGTGTGGACACCATGCGCGATGGTGAACCTTCGCCAGAGCTCATCATGAGCACTGTGGCCCACAGGAACAGCGCACCAGAGGCAAAAGTGTAGGTAACAACTGTCCAGAAACTATAGCGCTTCAGCGCTCGCCGGATGAAGATACTGTACAATCCGTAGAGCATGCCGCTGAGTAACGCCCACAGCAGACCCGCCACGTTCAGAGACAGAAATTGCGCGTCGAAAATTCGCGCGATCAGCGCTACCCCTGCGGTGGTTAGCAGAAGAGCTATTCCCTTTTGCCGGTTGAGCCGCTCGCCCAAGAGAGGCCAGGCGAACAGCGCTGCCCAGGCCGGCGCCGTGTAGTTGAGCACCACCGCCACCCCGACGTCAATCAACGACACGGCGTAGGCCCAGCTAGCCTGGAGCAATGCCACGCCGATCAGGCCAAACAGCAAGAAGAAAAGATTGTCGCGGGGCCGGATGCGCAACAACTGCCGGTCTCGCGCGCCCAGAATGACAAATAGCCCCAACGCCGCCAGACTGATCCGCGCCGCCACAACTATCAGCGGCGGCAGGCCATAATCCTGGATCAGATATTTTATAAGTACACCGCTGGTTGCGAATAGAGATCCCGCCACCAGAACGGAAACTGTGCCTACCCACGGCCCCATTGGTTGAGCCGCATCTGTAACGGTCAATGCCTGTTCAGCATCCACTTAGCGATTCACTCTTGATTGGGATGGGCGTTCGTACGCTCATCCTACTCCCAATGTTTCTCCATCCGCGCCAGTTCCCTGACAACCTCTTCGGGCAGCGGCGTTGGCTGGTGTTCCATCACCTTTCGAGTCTGCTCGCGCAGTCGCTCTTCGAAGCGTTTCGCGCCGCTGGCAAGCCACTGGTCGTTGATGGAGCGGTCGAACAGCTCGGAGTACCATACCTCGCGGAAGTGCTTCAACGTGTGGCTCTCTTGCAGAAAGTGGGCGCCCGGCCCCACCTGGTCAATAACGTCCAGGGCCAGGGTCTCGTCGTTTACCGGCACACCGCGCATATACTGGTTTACCATGTGGAGCACTTCGTGGACCAGCACCATGTAGGCTGGCGAGGCCAGCGAGCCATGATCGAGCCAGCCGGAGTCGTGGACCAGGTTGGCGCCGCTGAGGGCCGAGCTGAGGCAGGAGAAAGCAGCTTCGGCGGCAGCCTGCGGATCAGGGAACTTGGCGTCGGAGCAGCCAGCGGTGCCAAAGAAGGGCAGGCGGTAGTGCTGGGCCATCTGAGCCATCGCTGCGACCATCAGGCTCATCTCCGGCGCGGCGTAGGAAAAGACGGTCGTCCTCATGTCCATCACGGTGGCAAAGGCCCCGTAGATGAAAGGCGCCCCTGGCCGGACAAGCTGGGCCAGCACCAGGCCGCTGAGCGATTCCGCGCTCCCCTGCACGATCTCACCGGCAAAGGTCGCCGGGGCCGTGCTGCCCGATTGGGGGGCCGGATAGTTGATGAGGGGGATGCCCTTTTCGGCAGAGAAGATGATCTTCTCCACAGCCGGATCGTAGTACAGCAGCGGCGAGATGGGTTCGGAGTAGTGGACGACCGTCGGCGCCTGTCGGAAACGCTCCTCGCCGCCAGTGATTAGCAGGGCCATCTCGTAGATGTCGCGCACGCTGTTGACGTCCTTGCAGCAGAACACCAACGGCTTCTCGCAGTAGGTGAACACCTGCTTGGCGATCACCCGGTCGGCGATGTCGGGCGGCACGTCGTCGGCCATGCCGATGGTCATCACCCAAGTATAATTGGGTAGGGCATCGGCCACGGTGGAGGTGATGCGGCAATCGTCGCTGGCGAACCGCCGCCGCTCTTCAGTGAAGGGATCCAGGTAGTCCACGCAATCCAGGCTCGGACCGAACCAGGCTTTGTCGCCTTCCAGGAACACCGAGCGCTGGCCGTCCCGCCGCCCCAAGACCACCCGGGAGGGCGCGGTGCGGATGGCGTCTTCGACCATCCAGCCGGGAATGTGCACCCGATCCCCATCAACACGCGCGCCGGCCCCGTGCAGAATCTCTACGGCCCGTGGGTGCGTGAGCTGGACGCCGGTGCGCTCTAGTATCTCCAGCGTCGCCAAGTGAATCTGCTCCATCTGCTCATCGCTGAGCACCGACAATCTCGGTTTGAAATTCAAATCACGATAGACCATCATTTTTCCTCCACGAATGTCTGCAATTGGCGGGCCGTCGTCGCATCCAGCGGCGGATCCTGATGCTCGGCCAGCAGTTGTTGCCAGCGCTGATGAGCGCGAGCCACTGCATCTTGCCGGACGCCTGTCATCCATGCTTCCAACCCACCCCGATCGCAGACCGCCGGCTGCCAGAACTCGCTGCGGCATCGCTTCACGGTGTGAGCCTCCATCAGGTAGTTGCCGCCAGGCCCCACCTTGGCCATCACGTCATAGGCCAGCGTTTCGGGGGTGACGGCGATCCCCTGCCGAAAACGGCGCACCATGCCACACATCTCATCGTCGAGCACAAACTTCTCGTAGGAGAAGGCCAGGTAGGAGTTGAGAATCCCCCCGGCGTGCAGCACGAAGTCCATGCCGCTGTTGACGGTGGTCAGCAGGGCGAACATGGATTCGAAGCCCGCCTGGGCATCGGGGTAGCTGGCGTCGGTGATGGCGCCGCCGCCGCGCGAAGGCAGCCCATAGTAACGGGCCATCTGAGCGTGAGTGGCGATCATCATCGAGTTTTCCGGGCTACCGATGGCCAACGCGCCCGTCCTCATGTCTATGTTGGTCGAGGTGGAACCGAAGATAACGGGAGTGCCTGGGCTGATCAGTTGGGTTAGAGCGATGCCGGCCAAAAGCTCGGCGTTTTGCAGCGCCAGCACGCCAGCCAGGGTGATGGGGCCGGTGGAGCCGGCCATGATCAGCGCGGCGATGATGACGGGCTGTCGGTGGCGGGCGTATTCCATCAGGGCGGCGAGCATCTCACCGCTGTAGCCCAGCGGGCTGAGGCTGTTGATCAGGCCAATAGTCACCGGCCGCCTCCCCACTTTCTCGCCGAACAGGATCCTGGTCATCTCCAGGGTATGGCGCGCCCCGGCCTTTCCCTCGGCACTGCCTATGAAGGGCTTGTCAGAATGTACCATGCAGGCGTGCATCATTCGCAGGTGAGCCTTCCCCGCTGGCACATCCCCCGGCTCGGCCATCAGGTGTCCGCTCAGGTCTTGGTTGGGCAGAGCGTGGGCCAGCCGCGCCAGGTTGTGATAGTCCTCCATGGTCGACGCGCGCTTGCCGACTTCGTAGTCTACCAGAAACGGAGCGCCATAGCCAGGCGCAAAGACCGGCTCGCCGTCGCCGACGGTCACGTCTCGGCCTGGATTTCGGGCATGGATAGTAAACTGCGCCGGGACGGTTTCCAGAGCCTTCATCAACTGCTCTTCGGTGAGGTACACCGTGTGGCCGTCGGTCCGGACGCTGTGCTCCTTGAATACGGCAATCGCGGCATCATCGGGAAACAAAACGCCGACGTTGGTCAGCAACTTCATGCTGGTGTTGTGGATCAACTCGATATTGGCGGGTGAAAGTGTTCCGTTTTTGTTATGCACCAGAGGTTGTGCCTTTCTGATCCTTTGGCAAGCCCAGGACGTTGCCCTTGATCCTAGTGACGCCCTCGCAAGAAGGTGTCACCTTCAACAACGACGATCCCTTCCTCGTAGCGGGTTGGGCGCAGGGGGTTGTCCTGGGGATCCATCGCCCCAGTGACCAAATCGGCCGCCCGCTTGCCCGCAGCAGGGGAGAGCATCACTCCGGCCCAGTGGCCGCAGTTCAGATAGAAACCGGGCAGCTCGGGTACCGGACCGATGAGCGGTTGATTGTCGGGGGTGTAGCAATACTGCCCCGCGCTGACGTGAACGTCTGAGTCCTTCAGCCCCTCAGCCACTTCTTCCCAGAAGGGAGTCAGTCGGGCCACTTTCTCCAGCACGACGGCCGGGAAGAAATAGTCAGTCGGTATATTTTCCGTTGGGTCGCTGACTGGCTCGTCGGGGTCAACCCAACCAAGAAGCCCCCCCTGCACCTCGGGTCGCCAGTAAGCGTCGTTGACCAGGTCAATGGTCATGCACGCCTCCTGGGGGATGCAATCAAGCGGGCCGATGATCGCCTTGTGACGGCGAACTGTCTCAATGGGGACTTCGACACCGGCCATCTTACCAATCACAGAGGCGAAGGGGCCGGCTGTATTCACTGCAACGCGGGTGGAGATGGCACCCCGACTGGTCTCAACCCCACAGACGCCCTGTCCATCCAGCAGGATATCGGTGACCTTGGTGCGTGTCAGGAAGTTGGTGCCGCTCCCCTTGGCGAAACCGTAGGTAGTCTCGTGGCAGGCCAACCAGCCGTCGCGCTGGCGATAAGTGGCCGCTACCACCTTGGGCGAGACGTGGGGAAAACGGGCTCGCACCTCATCGCCGGTGAGGAACTCAGAGTCGGTCACCCCCAGGCTGTGGTGCTTCTTCACGGCTGCCTTCAACTGGTCTATCATCTCCGGATCGTCGGTCATGGACAGATAGCCTTCTTGACGGATGGAGATGTCGTAGCCCGGAAGACCGACGACCTCGGCGAAGTTCTCGAAGATCTCGATGCTGGGTTTGGCCAGGGCCATCATGGCTGGCTCGGCGAACTGAGCCCGGAAGCACTCGGCCGAGGCCGCAGTGGTCAGGGTGGACAGCCCATCGCGCATTTCCACCAGCACCGTGTCCAGTCCGGCCCGCGAGAGCCAGAAGGCCGTAGCCACGCCGACAATGCCGCCGCCGATAACAACGGCATCGGCTGTGCGAGGAAACGTTTCATCGGTGGGGATATATACTCTGCCCATACTCTCCTATTCTCCTTTGCCACAAGTAAACCACCCCCCAGCAAGCTGGGGGGCATCCTGGCTACCTTAGTGAATTTCATCTTCGCCACAGCCCGATGGCCCTCAACCATAGAATGACAGAAA
>CAYWWC010000093.1:0-4284 GCA_964461615.1 uncultured Anaerolineae bacterium | reverse complement strand
AGTGAATTTCATCTTCGCCACAGCCCGATGGCCCTCAACCATAGAATGACAGAAAAGCCAAGATTGATGACGCCGATGTAACAAACCGTGAAGTGAAATATACCACAAACTTGGAAGTTTGACAAGTGGGGAGATTGTGATACACTCACATTCTGAGCAGAATGGGCTCCCATGCCCGCGAACCTGCGGTCCTTAACTCTAGGATTGGGGGGGAGGTGGAGGCAGCGATCTTGACCACAGGGATGATCTTTGATATAAAGAGGTTCTCCATCCACGATGGGCCAGGCATTCGTACCACGGTTTTCTTCAAGGGATGCCCCCTGAATTGCTGGTGGTGCCACAATCCTGAGAGTCAGGCGCTAGAGCCGGAGATGATGTTCCGCCAGAACCGCTGCATCCGCTGTGAGGCCTGCCGGACCATCTGCGAGCAGGGTGCGATCTCCTGGGACGATGATGTGATCTCCACCGATGCGGCAAAGTGCACACTCTGCGGAGACTGTGTGGAAGCATGTTACGCCGAAGCGCGCGAGCTGATCGGCCAAGAAATGACGGCGGCCCAGGTGATGGCGGAGATCGAACGAGACATCGCTTTCTACGATGAGTCCGGCGGCGGGGCGACTTTCTCTGGCGGAGAACCCCTGTGGCAGATAGACTTTCTGCTCGATCTCCTCCGGGCTTGCCAGGAGAAAGACATCCACACCGCCGTAGACACGTGTGGCTTTGCGACTTGGGAAACTATTGATAGCGTCCGCGAATACGTGGATCTGTTTCTGTACGATCTGAAGCTAATGAACGATGCCAAGCACCGAGAATTCACCACCGTTTCCAACCAGTTGATCTTGAGCAATCTGCAAGCGCTGGCGGACAAGGGAGAGAACATCATCCTGCGAGTGCCCATCATCCCAGAGATCAACGATGCCGTTGAGGACCTTCGCCAATTGGGGGCCTTTGCGGCCACCCTGCCTCACGTGAACCAGATGAGCCTCTTACCCTATCACCCCACAGCCGTTGAGAAGTACAGGCTGCTGCACCGCCCCCCCTCTGTCCCCCCCGACTGCGGGGGGGATGAAAGGGGGGGCAGACACGAAATCCGCCCCCCTTCGGACGGCCGAATGGCCGAGATAGCAGAGATTCTGAGCGGGCTTGGTCTACAAGTGAAAGTTGGAGGTTGAGTCATGACGATGAGTGAGCGAGTCGCCAGCCTGAGGCAACAAAGCCTGGACGCCAGGCCCACCATTTCGTCTGAGCGGGCAGTGCTGATGACCGAGTTCTACCGGCAGAACGCGGATCATGGACTGGTGTCCGCGCCAATGCGTCGCGCCCTGGCCTTTCAGTATTTGATGGAACATAAAACCATCTGCATCAACGAGGGCGAACTGATCGTCGGCGAAAAAGGCCCTGCTCCCAAAGCCACGCCCACCTACCCTGAGCTGTGCTGCCACACTCTGGATGATCTGGACATCCTCAACTCGCGGGAAAAGATACCCTTCGCCGTTAGCGAACAAGCCCGCCAAACCTACCAAGATACCGTTATCCCCTTCTGGCGGGGCAAATCCATGCGTGACCTCCTCTTCCAGGAAATGACGGAGGAATGGAAAGCTGCCTATGAGGCTGGCGTCTTTACCGAGTTCATGGAGCAGAGGTCGCCCGGCCACACCGTCTTGGACGACAAGATCTATCACAAGGGATTGCTGGGCTTCAAAGCCGACATCCAACAAAGCCTGGACGACCTGGATTACTTGAACGATCCGCAAGCCTACGGCAAGCAAGAGCAACTCAAGGCCATGGACATCTGCGCCGACGCTCTGATCCGTTTCGCCGAACGCCACGCGGAAAAGGCGCAAGCGCTGGTGGAGCAAGAGGCAGACCCCCGAAGGAAGCAGGAACTGGAGCGCATCGCTGAGGTCTGCTCGCAAGTGCCGGCCCACGCTCCCCGCGATCTTTGGGAGGCATTGCAATACTACTGGTTCGTCCACCTGGGCGTGACCACGGAACTGAATCCCTGGGACGCCTTCAATCCGGGCAAACTGGATCAGCACTTGAATCCTTTTTACAAAGCAGGACTGGAGCAGGGAACGCTCACCCGCGAACAGGCGGAAGAGCTGCTGCAATGCTTCTGGATCAAATTCAACAACCAGCCAGCGCCGCCCAAGGTGGGCGTCACCGCGGCGGAGAGCGGCACCTACACCGATTTTGCCCAGATCAACACGGGCGGCGTCAGAGAAGACGGCTCCGACGCCGTCAACGAGGTGACTTATCTGCTTCTGGACGTGATTGAGGAGATGCGGCTGTTGCAGCCCAGCTCGTCCATCCAAGTCAGCAAGAAAAACCCCAATCGATTCGTCAAGCGGGCGGCCAAGATCATCCGCACAGGATTCGGTCAGCCATCGGTGTTCAACAGCGACCTCGTCGTCCAGGAAATGGTTCGGGTTGGCAAATCGGTGGTGGATGCCCGTAACGGCGGCACTAGCGGTTGCGTGGAGACCGGCGCTTTTGGCAAGGAGAACTACAACCTATCGGGCTATTTCAACATGCCCAAGGTGCTCGAGATCACCTTGAACAACGGCCTTGATCCACGCACAGGCCGCAAAATCGGTCTGGAAACGGGCGACCCCGTGCAGTTCAAGACCTTCGAAGAATTCTTCGCGGCCTATGAAAAGCAACTCAACCACTTTGTAGACATCAAGATACGCGGCAACCAGGTCATCGAAAGGCTGTACGCCAGGTACATGCCGTCGCCGTTCCTGTCGCTGCTGATTGACGATTGCATCGCCACGGGCAAGGGCTACCATGACGGCGGCGCGCGATACAACACTACCTACATCCAGGGCGTAGGACTGGGCACCATGGCCGACGCCATGACGGCCATCAAGTACCACATCTTTGACAAGAAGACTTTGCCCATGACGGAGCTGATGGGCGTCCTGCGGGACAATTTCGCGGGCCACGAACGGGTGCGTCAACTGCTGCTGAATAAGACGCCCAAATACGGCAACGACGACGATTATGCCGATGAAGTGATGGTGGCTATTTTCGACGCCTATTTCGACGCCATAGATGGCCGCAAGAATACAAGGGGGGGACGCTATCGCATCAACATGCTACCGACGACCTGCCACGTCTATTTCGGATCGGTCATCGGGGCCACCCCCGATGGCCGAAGGGCGGGGCTGCCTCTTTCGGAAGGCATCTCCCCTGTGCAAGGCGCGGACCGGCACGGGCCGACGGCGGTCATCAAATCGGTGGCCAAAATGGACCACGTCCGCACCGGCGGTACGCTGCTCAATCAGAAGTTCACGCCCCAGTTGCTCAAGGATGATGATGCTTTGGATAAACTAGTCCACCTGGTGCGAACCTTTTTCAAGCTGGACGGCCACCACATCCAATTCAACGTCGTGGACGCCGCCACGCTGCGCGCTGCGCAAAAGAACCCAGAGCAGTACCGCAGTCTCATTGTGCGGGTGGCGGGCTACAGCGACTACTTCTGCGATCTGGGCCAGGCGTTACAAGATGAAATCATTGCCCGGACGGAACATCAGGCGTTTTGAAAGCGCTGGACGCGGCCGTCCAGCGGGGGCCTGGGTAGTACGATTTGACAATCTGGCTTGTACATGCTATAATCTAGCACAGATGGTATATACCAATATACCATCTGTACCGTTGCTGTGTTTTGTGACTAGGAGGTATCAAGTTCAAGGTGATGAACCAGAAGACACAGTCTCGCCCAGTGGGTACTAACCTATTTGACCGTCCAGTGAATCGCTTCACAACGGCTGTGCCTTTATACATCCGAATTGCCGAGGGGTTGCTCGGTCAGATAGAATCGGGCGAGTTATCGCCGGGCGACCGTTTGCCCTCAGAGCGCGAATTGAGCGAGGCCCTGGACGTCAACCGCATGACGCTGCGGCAAGCACTCGGATTGCTTGAGACACAAGGATTGCTTGTTCGCCGGCGAGGAGATGGCACCTACGTTGCCAGGCCCAAGATCGAGCGACAGGCGAGTCGACTGGTGCCTTTCACCCGAGGGATGAAACGCCGGGGATACGTGCCGGGCGCCAAGGTCATCACGTTCGAAAGACGCCGGGCCGAGGCAGCTTTGGCCCAAAAGCTGGGACTCCCCGTTGCAGCACCTGTGTATTTCGTGCGCCGTCTGCGGTTGCTCAACCAGGAGCCAATGATGCTGGAAAGACTCACGATGCCGGCTCATCGCTTTCCTGGCCTTGAGCGATTCGATCTAGCGAAGCACTCAGTCTATGACGTGATGGAAACCGAATATGGTATTAT
>CAYWWC010000092.1:0-13781 GCA_964461615.1 uncultured Anaerolineae bacterium | reverse complement strand
ACTCCCGAGGAATACGAAGCGTTTGTCAAAGCGCGGGGGAGCCACCAGTTGCCCATAGCGTTCGTAAAAGTATCGCTGGACTTTGATGAGCTCATCAACGAATTTGGCTCCAACCACATTTCTGGCGTGGCCGGCACTTTTGTGCACGAACTGGAGCACGTCTGTCATATGCTCAACATTGTCCCAGTGGCAATGGGCGATTAGGAGATCGGCGATGAGCCCAAGAGAATGTTTTAACCTGGCAATGAATCATCAAGAGCCAGAAAGAGTGCTTGTAGATTATGGCAAGCACATCGGCTCCTTTCATAAAGACGCCTACGCCAGGTTAAGGGCATATCTAGGCATTGAAACGGAGACCAAGATCCTGGACCGAATGGCTCAAAACGTCGTTCTGGATGAAGCCATTTGCCAGAGATTGGGCATTGACTTTCGCTGGGTGATACCTCACTGGGTGGGGGTTAGGGATGTGGAAATCGTCGGCGAGAGAGGGTACATAGATATGTGGCAGACTCCCCACAAATATACGGAGGTTGGGGGATACTATGCCATAGCGGGCTACCCACTCGGCCAAGAGAATCTGCCGCTGGACGACATCGAGGCCTTTGATTGGCCGGATCCCTACAACCCGGCCATGTTTGAAGGCCTATGGGAACAGGCCAAGTATTGGTATGAGAATACAGACTATGTTGTCGGTGCCGATGGCATCAAGGTTGGCGTACTCCAAACGGCATCGCAAATCCGGGGCTACGACAAGCTGTTCATAGACTTTGCTTTGAAACCCGATATAGCGCATGCCCTGCTGGACAAGATTTCAGGCTTAATCAACGAAATGTACCGCGAATACATGGAAGTTGTGGGGCCATATGTGCAAGTCGTTTGTATTACCGACGATCAAGGCACGCAGAATTCGCTGATGATCTCGCCCAAGATGTTTCGTGAATTTATCAAACCTCGCTTGAAGGCGCAGATTGATACCATCAAAGAAGTGGCAGATGTCAAAGTTTTGTTTCACTGTGATGGTGCGGTGCTACCGCTTATGGACGACTTTATAGATATTGGCGTGGACATTCTTAACCCTATCCAGACTGTGGTCAAGGGTTTTGAAGATACCCAGGCATTAAAAGAGAAATATGGGGATCGCATCTGCTTCCACGGAGCCATAGATGTACAACAAGTATTGCCAAACGCCACGCCCGAAGAGGTGAGGTATGAGGTAGCTAAGCGTATCCATGATCTGGGCCCGGGTGGCAGTTATATCCTGGCCCCTTGTCACAATATCAATATAGACATACCCGTGGAGAATGTGGCGACCATGTTTGAAGCGGCGCAGGAATATGGGGGATATCCTCTGGAACCTCGATTGTGAAGGGGATATTCCGTTTTCGGACAAATCGCTTATGGCCGACAAACGCATCAATAGGAACGATTTCCTGGCCAATCTTCCAGACGAATGGCCCATTGATTTGCTACCGGAGATTCGAGAGCATGTTAAAGCCAGCCAGCGCAAAGTCGTTGTTCTTGATGACGACCCCACTGGCACCCAAACGGTTCACGGCGTGCCTGTCCTCACTGAGTGGTCAGTGGAAACGCTTCGTGCCGAGCTGGCGAACGACTTGCCAGCTTTTTATCTGCTGACCAATTCCCGCAGTCTGCCGCTCGCCGAAGCGCAATCGCTGAACACTGAAATCGGTCATAACCTCACGGAAGCAGCACGGCAAGCGGACCGTCAATTCGTCGTGGTGAGCCGAAGCGACTCGACTTTGCGCGGGCACTTCCCCGGCGAGGTACAAGCACTGGCCGATGCGCTGGAGCAAGCCTTCGACGCCTGGCTTATCATCCCTTTCTTCTTGGAAGGAGGCCGATACACCATCGGTGATACTCATTACGTTGCCGAAGAGAAATGGCTGGTTCCTGCGGGTGAAACCGAGTTTGCCCGCGATGCGGCCTTTGGCTATCGCTCGTCGAATCTGCGCCAGTGGGTGGAGGAAAAGACGGGAGGACGGGTTCCATCTAAGGCCGTGGTCTCGATCTCCATTGAGGACATCCGGCGCGGCGGGCCAGAGCAGGTGACCAGGCGTCTTGCGGACCTCACGCGCGAGGATATATGCGTCGTAAACGCGGCCAGTTACTGTGACCTGGAGGTCTTTACGCAAGGTTTGTTGACCGCCGAAGTGCACGGCCAGCGATTCCTTTACCGCACTGCTGCTTCGTTTGTCCGAGTACGAGCTGGCCTTGCCCCTCGCCCACTCCTTACGCGGTCCGATTTGGACTTGCCGGAGTCAGGGGGTGGGCTCATCGTCGTTGGTTCGTACGTGCCCAGAACGACCAGCCAGGTCAAGGCGCTCCTGGCCCAGCCGGGGGTGAGGAGCGTTGAGATCCGTGTCGAAGCGTTGCTGGACGACAGCCTCTCGCAAGGCGAGATTGAGCGCGTGGTGCAACAGGCAGATCGGGCGCTCCGCCGTAACGAGGATGTGGTGGTCTACACCAGTCGCCGGCTCGTCACTGGGGAGACCGCTGAGGGTAGCCTGTCTATCGGGCAGCACGTCTCAGAGGGACTTGTGGCCATCGTGCGGATGATCGCGACGAGACCGCGGTATCTGCTCGCCAAGGGAGGCATTACGTCGAGCGATGTGGCCACTCAGGGATTGGATGTGAAGCGGGCGTTAGTACCCGGGCAAATCTTGCCTGGGGTACCGGTGTGGCAGCTAGGGCCAGAGAGCTGCTACCCGGGCCTGGCCTATATTGTCTTTCCTGGCAATGTTGGTGGTCCACAGGCGTTGGTCGAGATTGTCACAGCGTTGAGGCCGACAGCGAAGGAGTGATGCAAAGATGGTCGTGAAGAAAACCTTTGAGAATCGCGTCAAACGAATGCTGAAAGAAGAGGAAAAAACGGTGGGGGCCTGGCTTCAGATAGCCAGTCCCTTCACGGCAGAGATCATGAGCCGCGCTGGGTTTGACTGGCTTATCATTGACATGGAACATGGCCCTGGCGACATCCTCACGCTGATTGCCCAGTTGCAGGCCATGAACGGGTACGGAGTCGTCCCCCTAGTACGAGCCCCGTGGAATGACTTTGTCATCATCAAGCGCATCCTGGATGCGGGGGCCTACGGCGTGCTGGTTCCGTATGTTAATACAAAAGCAGAAGCCGAGGCTGCCGTTCGGGCCTGCAAGTATCCACCGGACGGCATCCGGGGCATAGCCGGCAGCCCCCGGGCTCCGGGCTATGGACAAAGCCCTCTAGGTTACCTGGCGAGGGCCAATGATGAGATATTGGTGATCACTGCGGTGGAAACGCCCAAAGCCCTCTCCAATCTTGACCGCATTTTAGAGGTTGACGGACTTGACGGGATCTTCATTGGCCCCATGGACCTGGCAACCAACATGGGTCACCTTGGTGATCCGAGTCATCCCGAAGTACAAGCCGCCATTGCTACGATTGAAGCCCAAGTCCTGGGTGCAAACAAGGTTTTGGCAACGATAGCTGGGAGCTGGGAGCAGGCGAGAAGTCTTTACCAAAGAGGCTACCAGATGGTTATGCTAATGGCTGACGGGGTTTCCTTGGGCAAGCTGGCAGCCGAGAAAGTTGCCAAGTTTCGGGAAGAGTTCCCCGAAGGCTGACCCTCAAACCTGTAGAAGACTGCAAGGGTTTTTGAAACTCCTGAAGTCTTCTTATACATCAAAGGAAGGTAGTAGTTATGAGAACTCCAATTCAAGAGATTGTTGACATTGGACGGAGAATGTCTGAGCGGTGGATGACGAATGCAGCAGGTGGAAACATCAGTGTTCGGGTAGGAGATCAAATCTATATTTCACCCCGATACGCCGGATACAAATGGAACTGGCAATTGAGCCCTGAGGATATCGTTTCCGGTCCTATAAACAGCGACGACTTGTTGAACAATCCATCGTTTTCTCGGGAAGGAAGAGCTCACCTGAGCATTTATCGAGCTTTTCTGGATGCGAAAGCCGTAATCCATGCTCATCCTTTCCACGTACTGCCATTCTGCGCTGCCAACAAGCCAATTGAGCCGATTCTGGATGCGACCATGAGGTTTGGAACGATTGGCCTGGCTAAATATGCAGTGCCTAACACCCAAGACTTGGCAGATAATGTTATTGAAGGACTACGCGGCAAAGAAGACCTGATGCGTGATTATGCTGCATCTGTCCTGCTGCCCAAGCATGGTATTGTCATCGCCGGTAAAGACCTCTACGCCGCCTTCGATACGTTGGTAAAGATTGATTTGAATGCCTGGTGTATCCTGGCCCAGAGCATGTTCTAATGTTTCGACAAGCTTCGCATGCTTGTTGCGGAGCTTGTGAAGGATTGTGGAAAATGCCTCATACCAAGAAATACATCGCGCTGGATTTAGGCGGCTCAAGTGGGCGCTGCGTAGTTGGAAGTTTTGACGGTGAAAAACTTTGCCTGAACATCGTCAGCCGTTTTGACAATAGTTACGTTCGGGTAATGGATCATCTTTACTGGGACGTACTGAGATTATTTGCCATGGTAAAGCATGGCTTGCGACAAGCACAAAATACGCATGGGACAGACCTCGTCAGCATTGGGGTAGATACCTGGGGGGTAGCCTTTGCCCTCTTGGATGGCAAGGGTAGCATGATAGGCAACCCTCTATACAATCGCATCCCGCAAACAGAAGCAATCGTTGAGTATGCCTTCGGGCGGATGCCGCCGGAAGAAATCTTTCGGACCACCGGGCTTCAGTTGTCGCGCTTGAATTCACTTTACCTTCTTTTAGAGATGGTGACATCGGACTCTCCTGCCCTCAAGATTGCACAAACTTTTCTGATGATGCCAGACCTGATCAACTACTGGCTTACAGGCAGAACAGCCTGTGAATATACCATTGCCTCGACATCTCATTTGCTGGATGCCCAGACAAAGCAGTGGGCATATCCCTTGATCGAGGCAATGGGAGTTCCCACCCACATATTCCCAGAGATCATTAAGCCAGGCCAGGTGCTTGAAAAGTTGCATCACACAATTGCGGAAGAAACGGGTCTGCAACAGGTACCGGTGGTGGCGACTGCCTGTCACGATACTGCTGCCGCGATAGCTTCGGTTCCTGCTAAAGTGGATCATTATGCCTATCTTAGTTCGGGCACCTGGGGCCTTTTGGGCACTGAACTCTCCCAGCCGATGCTCACAGAGAAGGTGTTGCAACATAACTTTGCGAACGAGGGTGGGGTATCGAACACTATCCGGTTATTGCATAATTCTGTTAATCTATGGCTTGTACAGGAATGTCGGCGTATTTGGGCGATGGAAGGGCAGGACTATTCCTGGGATGAGCTGGTCAAGATGTCTGAGCAGGTGAAGCCTTTTATCGCCTTCATCAACCCTCATGCCCCGGAGTTCCTGCTGCCGGAGAACATGCCGGGGAAGGTGCGGGAGGTCTGCCAGCAGACCGGGCAAAGCATGCCTCAGACAAAAGGCGAGATCATCCGGGTAATCCTGGAGAGCCTGGCGTTCAAATATCGCTACACACTGGAGAAACTGGTGGACATCCTTGAGAAGAAGCCGCAGGTCTTGCATATCGTAGGCGGCGGGGGACGCAATAAGATGCTCAGTCAGTTCTGTGCCAATGCAATCAACCTCCCCGTGATAACCGGCCCGTACGAAGCGACGGCGGTGGGGAACATCATCATGCAAATGATCGCAGTTGGCGACCTTGCCAGCCTTGAGGAGGGAAGGGAACTCGTTAGCGTATCATTCCCGACTGAAACTTACTCCCCATTGGTTTCAGATGTATGGGAAGAGCAATATCGCAAGTACCTTGAGGTGATAGGATTGCCCTCTATCATCTGATGAAGCTGTCAACTTTTGGCAGGGGACGTAACTTACTGTGTCTCCGTCTTCCTGCTGTTCTAGAAGTGGTTCGTGCAAAGCGTGGCTTCGATGGGCATTAAGGGCTAAAGGTAAAGCTGAACGATCTGCACAAGCAGACGAAGTGAATACTTACACGATGTGATGGCCGTCAACGACCTGGACATCCAGATCGCAGACAAAGAGTTCCTGGTCGCCCCCTCCGGCTGCTGCAAATCCATCGCCTTGCGCTGCCTGGCCGGCCTGGAGGAGGTCACCGATCGTGAGGGAGCCCAAGGTCTTCCTGATGGATGAGCCTCCCTCCGACCCGGACGCCAAGCTGCGGGTCGAGACATGGGCCATGATCTCCAGGCTGCACCACTACCTGGAGACCACCTTCATCTACGCGCCCCATCGGCCCGCTACCGCGTACCATCAGACACGTTCAGGACTCTGGCGAGGTCATGAAGTCCAGTCAAGAGCTAACCTTGCAGTTCAGGGAGAATCTTTTCGTAGTAATCCAACGACTCTGGGTTGACCAAAGCGTCCCTGTTCAGTACCGGCCTGCCATTGACGATGTTAGTGATGGCGCTTTCGACCTTCTTCATGCTGTAGGTGTAAGGAATGTCCGGCACCTCTATGATCAGAGCTGGAACGTGCCGGGGGGAGGCATTCTCCCGGAGTGCTTTCTTGATTGTGTTTTTCAGTTCCTCCGTCAGAGACAAGCCCTCGGCAGGTTTCACGAACAGGATGATACGCTGATCGCCCTGCCAGGTGTGTCCTATGGCCAGGCTGTCCGCTACCCCTTCCAGCCTTTCCACCACGTTGTATATCTCGGCCGTCCCGATGCGCACGCCGGCGGGTTTCAAAACGGAATCCGAACGGCCATAGAAGGTGATGCCGCCCGTGTCGCTGTGGATCACGATGTAATCTCCGTGGTGCCACACATTCTTATCGGGGTAGAAGGTGAAGTAAGCCTCTCGGTATTTCTGGCCGTCTGGATCGTTCCAGAAGTAAAGTGGCATGGATGGGGCAGGCGCCTCACAGACAAGCTCGCCCTGCTGGTCTAATACGGAGTTACCCTGTTCATTGTATGCCTTCACCTTCATGGCCAGAACCGGACTCTGCACTTCGCCGGCGTATACCGGGCTGATGGGACTACCTTCGGTGAAGCAGCCGTTGATGTCTGTGCCGCCAGAGATGGAATTGAAATGCAAGTCTTGTTTGATCTCCCGGTAAACGTACTCAAAGCCCTCAGCCGAAAGGGGAGACCCGGTCTGCGATATCTCTCTCAACGATGATAGGTCGTAATCCCGGCCCGGCTTAACCCCCTGCTTCTGGAGGTAATGGATGTAAGTTGCGCTGGTGCCGAAAATGGTTATCCTTTCATCTTGAATGAGTTTCCACATCGCCCCTGCATCAGGGTAGAGAGGATTGCCGTCGTATAGAACCACAGTAGCTCCCACTGCCAGAGAAGTCAGCAGCCAGTTCCACATCATCCAACTACAGCTCGTTATGTACATGATCCTGTCTGCGCGCTTCAAGTCAGTGTGCAACAGAAGCTCTTTCAGGTGCTTGATCAGCACGCCGCCCGCTCCCTGCACCATACACTTGGGCTTCCCGGTGGTGCCTGAGGAGAACATGATGTACACGGGGTGATCGAAAGGCAGTTGCTTGAATTGAATGGTGGGGTGTTTTTCCCGGGCCAGGAAACCCTCATAATGCAGGGCGTTGGGGACAGGGCCAATGTCGGCTTTCTCTGTCGCGTAAGACACTACGATAACCTTTTCCAGGGAGGGAATTTCTTTCGCTACTTTCGCCGCATTTCCCAGGGTATGGAAGAGCTTGCCCTTGTAGAAGTAGCCGTCGGCAGTGAAGAGAACCTTCGGCTCCACCTGGCCGAGACGATCCAGCGCTGCCCGGGGGCCAATGTCCGTAGCACAAGAAGCCCAGGTGGCCCCAACGCTGGTAGCAGCCAGCATGGCGATGGCTGTTTCCATCAGGTTGGGCATGTAGCCCACCACCCGGTCTCCCGGAGCAACCCCGATCTCGCGCAGCGATTTGGCCAAGCGCGCCACCGTGTCGTAGAGTTCGGCGTAGGTCATGGTGGCCGATTTCTGGGTTTCCCCCCTGAAAATGAAAGCTACTTGGTCGTCTCTGTGTCTCAGAAGATTCTCGGCGAAATTCAACCTCGCGCCGCCAAACCACTTTGCGCCAGGAAACTTGCTCAGGTCGTCAACCACCTCATCGTATCCACAGGAAGCCTTGATCTCCCCGAATTCCCACATGGTGGCCCAGAAATCCGGTATGTTCTCGATTGACCAATTCCACAATTGGGTGTAAGAGTCAATCTCAAGGTCGTATTTTTCGTTGACCACACCGATAAACCGGGCGATATTGGCCTGGTTCTTGACGTCCTCAGAAGGCTCCCAAAGTGGCTTTTTCATCGAACATCCTCCTTTCTAATCTGGCCCACAACAAATCATACTACGTTATGCCGAATTACGCCAGGCGAGCGTGTTTGCTCAGGTGAGAGAGGGCGAAGATGGCTCTATTCACCTGGGAGTAGACGGGGAAGCCCTGTACTTGTCGTCCAGGACAAGTGCCCTGGCCCTCGATCCTCGCTACCGCCTCCCTCACACGGGCTTCGTTCCCTTCGACGCAGAAGAGCACTGGCCTACCGGAGGCTCGGAGCAGGTCGAAGTCAGGGATGTAGGTCTCCCAGTGAGGTATAGCGAAGAGATTGACGATCAGTGAGTCTACTCCCTCGTCGTCCAGCAGCGTCTCAATGGCAACCCCGTAGGCCGTGTCCACCCAATTTCGCTCTATGGCCGGCCAGAGGTCTATGGGATTCCTCACCCTATGCCAGGCAGGCGTTATCTCCCTGAGGGCTTCCAGCGTGGCGGGCGAAAACTCGGCCAGCTCCAGCCCCGCCCTCTGGCAGGCGTCGGCGGCGATGACGCAGCCCGCCCCCGTGTAGTGGATGACGGCCACCCTGTTCCCCCTGGGTAAGGGGAGGAAGGAGAAAGCCTTGACCACGTCGAGCAGCTCTTCGAAGCTGTGCACCCTCAGCAGGCCCGCCTGCTCGCAGGCCGCCTCGAAGACTTCGGCCCTGCCGGCCAGGGATGCGGTGTGCGATAGGGCCGCCTCGGCACCAGCCTCGGTGATTCCTGCCTTGAGGACGACGAGGGGTTTCTCCCTGGCGATTTCCCTGACCACCTTCAGGAATCTGCGGCCATCGCTCAGCCCCTCGATGTACATGGCCACGACCTCGGTCTGCGCATCCTCCGCCAGATACTCCAGGACGTCGGCGTCGTTCACGTCGGCCTTGTTGCCCAGGCCAGCCACCTTGCTGACGCCGAAGTGCTGGGTGGTGAGAATGTGGTCCAGTAGTATCCCCAGGAAGAGGCCGGTCTGGGCGATGAAAGCTACGTTCCCGGAAGGCAGTTTGTCTATGGGAGCGAAAGATGAAGTGAAGTGAATCTCGCCGTTAAAGATGCCAGTGGTGTTCGGCCCGACCAGGCGGATGCCGGCCGCGCGGGCGATGGCCAAGACCTCGTCCTCCAGTTGCCTCCCCTCCTCGCTCCCCTCTGAGAAGCCAGAGCTGATGATGATGACCGCCCTCACTCCCTTGCGGGCGCAATCTCTCATCACGTCCACCGCGACCCTGGCCGGCGTGGCGATGACCGCCGCGTCAACCTGGTGGGGGATCTGGTCAACAGCGGGATACGTCTTGAGCCCCAGTATCTCCTCCGCCTTCGGGTTAACGGGGTAGATCTGCCCCTCGTATCCCAGCCTCAGCAGGTTATCCACGATATTGAAACCCGCCTTGTTCGGAGTGGCGCTGGCTCCGACGACGGCCACGCTTCGCGGCTCGAACACCGCAGTGAGGTTTGCTTGAGGTGCGGCATCGAACCTCTCCCGCCCCCCTTCCCCCCAAAGTTGGGGGGACTGATGAGGGGAGGCCAGGATCATCCTGGCGTCCACCACCAGGCTCCCCTGGGAGTAGGCGAAGACGGGGTTCAGGTCCACTTCTTTGATAGCAGGGTAGGCCGTCACCAAGTCGGAGACCTTCAGCAAGATGTCCCTCAGGCTGGCAACATCGGCCGATTGTCTGTAGGCTGATCGCCCGTGGCCCTGGAGAAGCTGGTAGCCCCTGATCTCCTCCATCATCTCCTGGGCGTCGCCCTCGGTCACGGGGATGACCCTGAAGACGACGTCCTTCAGCACCTCCACGAACACGCCGCCCAGCCCGAACATCAAAACAGGGCCGAAGGTCACGTCCGTGGTCGCGCCGACGATCACCTCTAGCCCAGGCTGCGCCATCTCCTGCACGCTCACCCCGACGGCCTGGCGATCTTTGAACATGGCAACTAGCTCGTTGTAGGCTCTCCGCACATCCTCCCTGCCCACGTTGAGCTTCACCCCGCCAGCGTCCGATTTGTGGATTATCTCCGGCGATAGGATTTTCAACACGACGGGGTATCCTATCGCCTCGCTCATGCTGACCGCTTCTTCCTCAGATTTAGCGACCAGCCAACTCGTGGTGGGCACGCCGATGTCTCTCAGAATGGCTTTGCACTCGTGCTCCAGCAGGTAGACCCTGTCTTGGCGGCATGCGCCGGCTATGATCTCCGTTATTGAATCAGTCAATCGCACCCCCCCTTAAGGCTTACTCCCCTCGTTGTATCAGGAGCTCCTCCATGTAGTGTTCAAATCTAACAAGTGAACTAGGGTTTTACATTGGACACTTTTCGCGAATCGGCGATAATATTGTCTTCCAATCTTCAATACTCGATCCCACGCCGCCCCCTCATCCCCCCGGCATACGGATGCTTGATGTCCAGCATCTCCGTCACCAGGTCGGCCCGCTTGACGACATCGGGATGGGCATGGCGGCCGGTGAGCACCAGTTCAACCTTCTCCGGCTTGGCATCAAGCAGGCTCAGCACCTCGGCCAAGCCGATAAGCCCGAAGTCCAAAGCTACGTTTATCTCGTCGAGGATCACGATGTCGTAGTGGCCGCCAGCGATAATCTGGCGGGCGTGCTCCAGGGCTTCGTGAGCCTGGCGGATGTCCTCAGGGTCGGGGTTGTCTTTGTCCACGAACTCCGGGCGGCCAAACTGGCGCAAGGTGATGTTCGGCAGCTTCTCCACGCTGACCAGCTCACCGTAATCGGGCCAGCCCTTCATGAACTGGACGACGTAGACTTTGAGGCCGTGCCCTGCTGCCCGGAGGGCCAACCCCAGGGCAGCGGTGGTCTTGCCTTTGCCAAGACCGGTGTAAACCTGGATGAGACCACGTTCTAAAGTCATGAGGTTCTCCTCTGATCAGTGATCGATAATCAGTACTGAAAGAGCAAAGTCCTGCGGGCTCAGATTCAGCCCCCGAAGGGGGCTTTGCCCTCTCAGCACGGCGGTTCAGCGCCGCGCTTTTCAATCAACTCGATAAGCACACCGTGGGTGCTTTTGGGATGCAGGAAGGCTACTCGGCCGTGAGCACCCTGGCAAGGCTGCTCGTCAATGAGCCGGACTCCCTTGGCCGCTAAATCCTGCAACGCGGCCTCAATGTCCTCCACCTCTAAGCAGATGTGGTGCAATCCCTCTCCCCGCTTCTCCAGGAACCTGGCAACGCCGCTATCCGTGGTGAGAGGCTCCACCAACTCGATTTCGCTCTCGCCCACGGGCAAGAAGGCAACCTTCACTGCTTGCTCAGGCGCCTCTTCGACGTCGGTCAGCTCCAGGCCCAGGGCTCCCTCATAGACCTGTAGAGCCTCCTTGATGTTGCGCACAATGATAGCGATGTGGTCTATCTTCTTGATCATGGCTCTACCCCCGATCTGCACTCACAAGGCCCGGCCTATATCGCCAACGAGGGCCTGTACTCGCCGAATACTTCCCGCAGCACCTCACAGATCTCCCCCAGGGTGGCGTAGGCCTCCACGCACTCCAGAATAACGGGCAGCAGATTCCCCTCACCCTGCGCCGTCTCCCGTAATCGAGTCAGCAAGGTCTGCGCCTTCTCGCTATCGCGCCGCTCCCTGAGAGCCTGGAGTCGCTCGATCTGCTGCTTCTGTACCGCGGGATCAACCCTCAGTAGTCGCCAGGTCGTTTTCTCTTCAACTACGAACTCGTTGACGCCCACCACTATCTGCTCCCCTTGCTCCACGGCCCGCTGATAACGATAGGCGCTCTCCTGGATCTCCCGCTGGATGAAACCCCGCTCAATGGCCGCCAATGCTCCACCCAGTCCATCAATCTTCTCAATGTATTCCTGGGACCTGCTCTCGATTTGGTTGGTCAGCGCCTCGATATAGTAGCTTCCGGCCAGGGGATCAATGGTATTGGCCACTCCGCTCTCGTGGGCGATGATCTGCTGGGTCTTGAGGGCGATTTGGACAGACTTCTCCGTGGGCAACGATAATGCCTCGTCACGGGAGTTAGTATGCAGCGATTGTGTGCCGCCCAGCACAGCAGCCAGAGCTTGAAGAGTCACTCGCACCACATTGTTATCGGGCTGCTGTGCAGTCAGGGTGCAGCCGGCCGTCTGGGTGTGAAAGCGCATCATCCAAGAGTGAGGACTGTGCGCCTCGAATCGCTCTCTCATTATCCTGGCCCACAGCCGCCGCGCCGCCCTAAACTTGGCCATTTCTTCCAGAAAATCGTTATGAGCGTTAAAGAAGAAGGAAATCCGACCGGCGAACTCGTCCACGCTCAAGCCAACCCGGATGGCTGCCTCCACATAGGCGATGGCGTTGGCCAACGTGAAGGCTACCTCTTGTACAGCCGTCGCTCCAGCCTCGCGGATGTGATAACCTGAGATGGAAATCGTGTTCCAGTGCGGAAGGTTTTCTTTGCAGTAAGACAAGATATCGGTTATGATACGCATGGAGGGTTGGGGGGGGAAGATATAGGTTCCCCGGGCTACGTACTCTTTAAGTATATCGTTCTGGATGGTGCCCCGTAACACCTGGGGGGCTATCCCCTGCTTTTTGGCCACCGCCATGTACATGGCGAGGAGGATGGCTGCGGGCGCGTTGATGGTCATGGAGGTGCTGACTTTGTCGAGGGGGATGCCTTCGAAGAGGATTTCCATGTCCTCCAGGGAATCAATAGCCACACCGACTTTCCCCACCTCTCCCTCGGCCAGGGCGTGGTCTGAGTCGTAGCCGATCTGAGTTGGGAGGTCAAAGGCCACCGAGAGACCCGTCTGGCCCTGGGAGAGAAGATACTTATAGCGACGGTTGGACTCCTCGGCGGTAGCATAGCCCGCGTATTGGCGCATAGTCCAGAGGCGGCCACGGTACATGGTGGGATACACGCCGCGGGCGAAAGGGTATTGGCCTGGGAAACCCAAATCCTCGACGTAGTCTATTTCCGCCTCACTCGGCGTATAGATCTGCTCAATGTCAATACCTGAGTAAGTCTCAAAGCGATCCCGACGCCCGGGATGGCATCGAAGAGTGGGTTCGAGTATCTCGCGCTCCCAGCGCTGTCTACCAAAAAAGTCTTCGCTCATCTCTCTCCTATTGAACTTGGTGAAGAAGCCAGGGTTTTCCTTGCCTGAATGGATAACCGGTTAGAATATTACTCTACATGGTCAAGCTTGTCAAGTCTCACTTGGCAGATGGCCATAGGAGAGGCTTTTTGCCTTTAAACTCACTTTGTGATAAACTTGAAGAAGAGAGGGAAGGGAGGTTTAGGAAATGATGAGGAACAAAGCGCTAGCGGTAATGCTAATGGTTGCCCTGGGCCTTCTCTGGGTCTGGACGGCAATGGTAACGGCTTCGATTGGGGAGTTGGAGCTTGTGGACTTCCCTAGCGAAATCGTCGTCACTGGCGACGAAGTTCAGCTTGAAGGATGGTTGAGGTTCAACGAGAAAGAACACGAATATGGTCCAGGGAGTGTTTAGGGTCACAAAGCGTCTCCAAAAACTATTTCCGGATATGCA
>CAYWWC010000091.1:0-13848 GCA_964461615.1 uncultured Anaerolineae bacterium | reverse complement strand
TCTATCTTGTTGAGCTACTTCTTGAGTGCTGAATAAGTAATACATACTGGGAGAGGGAAGATGCCATTTCCACCGCGCAGAAGACGTAGGCCCAGGCCCCGTCAGATGTTGGCGAGGGCCAATCGCCTGTTTGCTCGGGAAGAATTCGCCGAGGCGGCTCCCATCTTCGACCGATTGGCCAGGGGTGCTGACGAGCGGGGGATGCTGAACCGGGCTGGGGACCTTTACCTGCAATCGGCGCGCTGCTATCTGGAGATGGGCGAAGCCGCCGTAGTCGTTGAGCGAGGGAAACACGCTCTGCGACTCTTTGGCCGGGCGGGCCTGTTTGGCAAGATCGAGCGGCTCATACCCAGGATGGTGGAGGTTTTGCAGGAAAAGGGCTACCAGGCCGAGGCGGAAGCTCTGCGACAAGAAGTGGAGGCGCATCTGGCTGAGGTCCCGCCAGAGCAACGGGCGCCGCCTGGAGCACGCCTCGCTGCATGGCCCCCTACTGCCAGGCCGATGGCGCGCCGAGAATTGCCCGCCAAGTGTTCGGCCTGCGGCGGGCCTGTCAAACCCGACGACGTAACCTGGCTCGATCCACAGACCGCCGAGTGCCCGTATTGTGGCTCGGTTCTGAAAGCCACTTGAGGTTAGTACTACAACCGCACTTCGTCATTCTGAGGAGCGAAGCGACGAAGAATCTCGTTTGTCCGATTTGAAATGCAGTGCAGCAACGAGATTCTTCACTCCCTGCGGTCGCTCAGAATGACATTTCGGGCAACTGCGGTTGTAGTATTAGGCGGAGACACAAATCGTAGAAGCTTTCCTCTTCCCCATCGTTCGTATGAAAGGCAACGAGCAACGAGGCAACGAGGTAACGAATGACTCGTTCACTTGTTACTCATTCCTCCCTACTTAGCTATTGTTATTCCCCAGCTTACCGTTCAGCCACTCCAACAAATACTCAAACACCTGCTCCTGTTCCGGCTCGTTGTGGATTTCGTGGTAGAAACCGTCCCAGATTCTCAGGGTGCACACATCGCCTGCTTGGGCGGCAAAGGCGCGGCTGGCCTGGGCAGACGTCAGGCGGTCGGCGTCGCCGTGCATCAGTAGCAGGGGGAGCGGGAACTTGGTGGCCTGCTCCAGTGCCCACAAACCGGCCTGGAGCACGTCCATTGCCAAACGAGCTGATATGCGACCATGGACCAACGGGTCGTTGTTGTAGGCGCGCACAACTTCGGGGTCGCGCGAGAGACCCTGGCGGTCTAACTCGTTCGCCATGGACAAAGTAGGCCACAAGCTGTACATGATCTTGCCCAGGGTCAATTTCCAGGCAGGAGGCTCGAAGCCAGGCCGCAGGAGAGGTCCCGTGGCGATCACTCCGGTCAGTTGAGGGCGGCGGCGCAGGGAGTGATTGATCACCAGGTTTCCCCCCAGGCTGTGGCCGTACAGGAATCGCGGACGGTCGGGGTAGCGCTCTGCCGCCTCTTCCAACAGGTGCGAGATGTCATCCAGCAAAGCCTCGTAGCTGGGTGTGTGGCCGCGCTGTCCTTCGGATTTGCCGTGCCCGCGCAGATCAAAGGTCAGCAGGGCGTAGCCGGTCTGGTTCAAAAAAGCGGCCAGGTGCGCGTAGCGCCCGCTGTGCTCCCCCAAGCCATGTACCAGGCAAACCGTCGCCGTGGGTTCGGTTTCTGGTTGCCAGCCCTGGGCATAGAGCCGCAACCCGTCTTTTGTTTGCCATTCGAATTGAAAGTGTTGCATATTGCACCTCCTAGAAGTGTGATACTTACCGCGCCGCAGACCGGCCAGCCACCCAGCCGGTAGAAAACGCGGCCTGCAAGTTATAGCCGCCGGTGTCGGCGTCCACGTCCAACACCTCGCCGGCGAAATAGAGCCCCTCCACCAGGCGCGAAGCCAGGGTGCGCGGGTCAACTTCTCGCGTGTCCACCCCACCGGCGGTGATGATGGCCTCGGCGAAAGGACGGTGTCCCGTCACCTCCAGGCGAAAATCCTTCAGCCACGTCCGCAGTCTCTTGCGTTCTTCGGATGTGATCTGGTGCGCCACTTTGTCCGGCGGGATGCCCGTCAGGTCTATGCAAACCGGGATCAGCTTGCTGGGCAGCAGCCCCTTGAGCAAGGTGCGAAACTGCCGCTTGCCGCGGGCATCCAGGTCGCGGAGAAGGCGCGCGTCCAGCTTGCCCTCGTCAAGAGCCGCCTTGAGGTCAACAGAAAGGGTCACTCTCTGACCCAGGCGCAATGCGTCTACCACCTGCCTGCTCAGGGAGAGGATGATCGGCCCGGAGACGCCGAAGTGGGTGAAGATCATCTCGCCGAACGCCTCGGCCTGCTTTTCCCCATTGGCCCATATTCGGACGGTCACGTTGTGCAGGCTCAGCCCTTGCAGCCTGGGGGCCACGTTGCCCGCTGTCTCCAGGGGAACCAGCGCGGGGCGAATGGGCACGATGGTGTGCCCCACCGCTTGGGCCAGCCGATACCCATCCCCTGTTGAGCCGGTGGCCGGGTAAGACGCGCCGCCCGTGGCGACGATCACTGTGTCCGCGCGATAAATCCTGCGGGGAACCTGCACCCCGACCACTCGTTCTCCCTCGACCACCAACCGCTTCACCGACGAGCGGGTTAGCAGGGTCACGCCTTGTTTCCCAATCCACCACACCAGCGCATCTACCACATCTTGAGCTTGGCCGCTGGATGGGAAGACCCGTCCCCCGCGCTCGGCCACGGTGCGAACTCCCAGTTCTTCAAAAAAGGCCACCAGGTCAGCGTTGAAAAAACGGGCAAAAGCCTGGCGCAGGAAACGCCCGTTGGGGCCGAAATGCGTGATGAACTCCGATACTGGAGCCACGTTGGTCAGGTTGCAGCGTCCCTTGCCGGCAATGCGCAGCTTGCGTCCCGGATGGTTCATCTTTTCGAGAAGCAGCGTTTCGGCGCCCTGTTGGGCGGCCTGTCCTGCGGCTATCAAACCGGCTGCGCCTCCTCCGACCACGATCACTTTACGCTTTGTCATACGACCCTCTTCAAGAAACGATCCAGCCACTTTGGCCCGATTTGAACGATGCCGGAAAGTTGCAAAGGACTTTTGCACAGTTGCTTAGAAGTTTCGAAGGCAGGCTAGGCAATGTACGGAATCGTGGATGAAGCCCGTGGCATAATGCCCACCCGCGCGTCTGCAAGCAAGTCAGGCAGGGCCATGGTCAACGCCTCGTCTATACTGGCCACGGGCGTGAGCAGCAGGCGGCGCACAAAGTTGGGCTCCATGCCCGAAACCAGGAACGTACGCGCGCGGGCAGCGTCGCGCGCGATCTGGTAGGCTTTGTGCGGCCCCATGCGAAAACCCTCGCGCTCAAAGCGGGCAGAGACCTCTTCGTAGGAGCGCGCGCCCTCCATCCACACCTCGTAGCTCCGGCTGCCGGCGCCCTCCGGGCAGGCCGCCGCCACGATCACCGTCCCGCCATCGCATGTGACCAGGCTGGCGTGGGCCAGCGCCTTCTGCGATTGGTACAGGTTGATGTCTTTGGGATGGCCGCCGGGCGAGGCGATGACCAGATCGAAGGGAGCAGCAACAGCTACCTGGCAGACTTCACGGCTCAGCGGGATCCCGGTTTGCATGACAGCCCAAGGCTCGCCGGCGATAACTCGCACAACCTCTTTTCGCCCATTGAGGATGGCATTCAGGGCCAAGTGCACGCCGATCAGCCGCCCGATCTCCTCTACGTCCTGCCGGGCTGGGTTATCGGCGTAGCGGCCCAACTGGGCGCGAGGGTCGGTCATCATGGCGTGGTTGTGGCTGATGGTGTCCCGCCCGGTCAGCCCGATGGCCGCGCTCTTGACCCCGCCGGAGAAGCCCTGGAATTGGTGGGGCTCGATGTTGCCAACGACGATCCGCAGATCGGCCTCGAAGAAACGCCGGTTGACCCAGACCGGAGTGCCCCGCGAGGTCATGCCCAGGGGCGCCAGGTTCTCTCGGTCGTCTGCATCGTGGCATAGCACGGGATAGCGGGCGAGGATTTCTCTCGGGACAACGCGGGGGTACTCCTCCGGGGGCATCGGGGAGTGTGTGCCAGTGGCGATGATGAGCGTGATCGCCTCTGGGGGCAGCTCAAGTTCTTCGAGACGGCGCAGCAGGGGCGGCAGGAGATGTTGGTGGGGGACCGGCCGGGTCTTGTCGTTGATGGCGATGGCGACAGAACGAGCATCTCGGAAATTAGCTAGGGCCACACCGCCAACCGACATGGTTAACGCTGCTTCCACAGCGCCAACCGGATCAGGCGCCGCTGGCGCATCCGGCGGCACGACGACCTCAGCCTCTACCCCGTCGGGCAGGCTAAAGCTTAGTTCTCCCTTGCCGTAGGGTATGCTGAATTCAGACATCGGTGCTGTTCCAATCTATTCTGAAAATAGCCCGAACGAGTTCTAGACTCCAACACCGCGACCCTGGGAAATCCCACAGAGCCCTCCCCATCAGGCGAACTGCGGTAGGTACTCGGCAAAGGTCGTCAGAAAGTCGTCCAGAATGGCTCGTGCCCGATCAATGTCATTCATCATCGGATCGAGCAGCAGGGCCTGCAGGGCCAACTCCCGGTCGCCTTTGACCACGGCGTCCACCACCAGCGAACTGAGCGCCAGTTCGCGGCGGCATAGCTCGGCGATGCCTTCGGGCAGAGGCGGGAAGTCCAACCCCCGGATACCGAAGCCTGAGATTACGCCCGGCGCCTCGACGATGGCGTCGTCCGGTAGGTTGGGGATCAGGCCATTATTGGGCAGGTTGAGCTGGAGGTGGTAGTGATTGTCGTTGAATGTGATGGCCTCGACGATCTCCGTCACCCCCTCGCTGATGGCCCGTTTCAGTTCGTCTATCGGCCGCTCTCCTGCCACATGGGTCTCCGCCTGCGCCTTGCGGTCGGCGCGCCGACGCCGGTTGCCCTCCCAACTCTGCAACTTCAGGTCGTATTTTTCCCACGGCTTGGTGATAGGGTCGTGGGTCCAGGCCAGATATTCACACAGGTGACTGTCGCCCGGCGTGGGCATCAGTCCAAAGATCTCGAACACCTCGCGGCTCAGTGGCTCAAAGTCCTTCCGATAATGGTTCAGCCACCTTTCACGCAGCAGCGGGTAGAGGTCTTCGCCCGTCTCCTTGTCGCGGATGTCGTACACCCACGAGAAGTGGTTGAGCCCCGCCGCCTTGATGTCCAGATGCTGGTAGCCCGCCATGGCGACCGGGACGAAGTTGGCCTGGTTGTCATAATCGGTATGGACGTGAAAACCTTCGGGTATCTGCAGGCCCCAGCGGTCAGCCAGCACTGCCGCAGCCATGGCGTAGGCCCAGAACAACTGGTGGCAAAGCCCCACGACCTTGATATCGGTGTAGCGCTCCACCACCCAGGTCAGCCGGATCATCGGGTTAGTGAAGTTGAGGTACCAGGCATCGGGGCACAAGCGTTCCATATCCTGGGCGATGGCGAGGATCAGCGGGGCATTGCGGGCCGTGTGGGCAAACGCGCCCGGACCGCTGTTCTCGGCGTAGGGCTGGCGCACGCCGTGCTTGAGCGGTATCTTCCAGTCCAACTCCCACACTTCTTCGCGCGGGCCAACTTGCACGGAGACGACCACGAAGTCCGCGCCGGGCAGCGCTTCCTCCCGTTCGGTGGTGCCCCAGATCGTCATCTCCGAACCCCAAGCTTGGTTCATCATCTGAGCGAGTTTGGTCATCGTTTTCAGACCGGCCTCGTCAATATCCACCAGCGCCACTTCCGCGCCCCGCAGCCGCTGGCTGCGAATGATGGTCGCCAGGTTGCTCAAGCCGAATATGGCGCTTCCCGCACCGATGCAGACGATTTTTGGTGGCTTTGCCATTGCTACTCCTCCTGACCTATCGTTTGATGTGTCGGGTCAAGAAATCCATTTTCTCATCCCGGTGGGCCATCGTCACCCCAATCGCTTCATCAGCGGAGATCCCCCGGTGTACGATGTCGCTGATGGCTTGAGCCACGGCCGCAGGATCCTCCGCCCCTGGGAACGAAATGTTGCGTCCCACCAGAGCTCCTCGCACGTTGGAACGGGTGGCCATGCCGGCTGCGAAATCTCGGTAGGTGTAGCGGGGATCTTCTTTGGAGGGGCCACCCAGCATGAGTATAGGCTGGGTTGTGGCCATCGTCACGCGGTGGAAGTCCTCACAGTAGGGGAGCTTCATCCAGGTGTGCCGGGACGAATCGCCCATGCCACCAATCACCCCGACCAGCTTGACCAGTTCGTCGGCGGTGTTCTTGCTCACCCACTTGCCGTCCACGTAGTCCATGCGCAGTGGCTCCACAAAGGGAACCACGTTGTAGCGGTTCAGTTCCGTGATGGCCTTGGCGCAGTAGTCAATCTGCCACAGAGTGCGCTCGTCGTCCGGCACGAAGCGGAACATCATCTTGCCGCCGTCCAGACGGAAGCGGGCCAGGGATTCGGCAGTGTAAGAACCGAAGCGGTCGTCCAGCTCGCCGACGACACCGGCGACGCCGCCACGCTGCATGCAGCCGATGAGCACTTTCTCGTCCAAGAAGGACGGGCCGCCGCCTGTCTGGACCAGATAGTCGAGGATGAACAAGTCTTCGATCATATCCGAGGTGCTCATGAAGCCGTCAAAATCGGAGGCGATGAGCACCCGCATGATGCGCCCCAGGTACTCCTGACGGTTCGCCATCTTGAAGGGATCGCCACCCAAGACGGTGACGCCACGAGCAGGGTGATCGGCGGCCAGAATCGTTAGCTTGCCATCACGCGTCAGGCGAGGGCGTCGCTTGCGGGCCAGCGCCTGCTGTTCGATGATCTCTGGGGCATCCACTCGAATGTCGGTGATTCTCTCAAAGATGCGGGTGGGGAAGAATGCTTCCAGATCGAAGGTGTAATCGCCAAGTAGGTATTCCGTTGTCATGACTTTGGGCCTCCTAATCTTAGTACGTATTGCAAGGCTTTTGGCCACCAATTACACGGACTCGGAAGTGGATACGGCTTTCACTAATTTTCTCTTTTTCGTGTTAATTCGTGAAATTCGTGGCAGATAAAGTAGTGCGTATTCCGTTTCAAGTACGCGATACGCAGTACGCTTCATGCCTGCACAATTGTCTTCTGAGCTACCACTGCCCCCTTCAACCGGGCCAACGGCGGCAAAGGCCCATCAATCAGCGGCAGCGCGTAATTCCAGAACGCCAGGGTAACCATGTTCCCCACCTCGTTCACGAACTCACGGGGCAGGAGCTTCTCGGCGTTGGCCACATCGGCCAGAGGGACAAGCCCGGTTTCACAGGCGTATGGATCGTCTGAGAGACGCTCCAGGGTGACCATGTAACCGCTGCGGCCGGCGACCAGGTGGGCCACCGCCTCTTTGCCAACCTGCAGCGCCTCCCCCCGGTCGGTCTCGGCCACGCAACTGCTCATCGCCCGCCCGATCAGGCCCGGGCGCAGGAAACGAGCCTGTAATCCCAACCTCTCTCGCACAACGTCAGTCAGATAGGCAGCGACGCCCGTCGTCAGAGAGTGAACCACGTGCCCAAAGGCGTCACTATCGCCGCTGAGTTTGTGCTGGCCGATGAACTGACCATCAGCATCCCGTATCCCCTCGCTGACGACCACGAAAACCCGTCCCAACCGGCGGTGGATGCGAGCCACATCGTCCAAAAAGCGTTCCTCGTCGAAAGCGACCTCGGGCACATAAACCAGATGGGGGGCTTCGTCCTCCGTCTCCTTGCCGAGCACAGAAGCGGCCGTCAGCCAGCCGGCGTTACGCCCCATCGCCTCCAGGATGGTCACGTCGTCGAAGGTCGCCATGGCCTCCAGGTCGCGCCCGGTGTCGCGGGTCGCCAGCGCCAGGAAGCGGGCCGCGCTGCCATAGCCGGGGCAATGGTCGGTGACGGCCAGGTCGTTGTCAATGGTCTTGGGCACGCCCAGCACTTGCATCTCGTAGCCCCTCATCGTTGCCAGTTCCGAAATGCGGTGACAGGTGTCCATCGAGTCGTTGCCGCCGATGTAGACGAAGTGCCGCACATCGTGGGCGCGGAAGACTTCTAGGATGCGATCGTACTCGGAAGTGGAAACGGCGTCGTCCTCTGAGAGCTTGTGGCGGCAGGAGCCCAACGCCGATGCCGGGGTGCGGGCCAACAGATCGAGGTTAGCCGCCGTTTCGGTCGTCAGGTCGAGCAGTTCTTCTTTGAGTGCGCCCTCGATGCCATGCACCAGGCCATAGATGCCGGTGAAGCATTTGTGTCGTTGGACTTCGCCAATCACGCCTGCCAGGCTGGCGTTGATCACTGGTGTTGGGCCGCCGGATTGGCCGACGATGAGGATGCCGCGTAGCGGTTTGGTCATGGACTCTACTCCGTATTGCGTATTGCGTAACGGAACACGGAATACGCAATACGAGCTACATTTCTATAGCCCTCGCTTGATTGCCCGCTTGAGCGTGTCGCCGCGCAAACCCTGCCGCAGCGCCTCCATCGCCAACACGTCGGTGGTGGGGATGTTCCCCAGGTTGATGTTGTTGCCGAAGCGCATGATCAGGTACTGCTGTTGGCTCTTGATCGGCGCTTCCCACATCAATTTGTCCAGATCGGCCACGCCAGCGATGATCTGGTCCACATCACTCTCGTTCACTGCGCCGGATTTGTCAAAGATGCCGACGCCCTTGCCAGCCTCGCGGGCCTCGACGATGACCTGGACCGCGCCCAACTCCAGATCGTGGGCGATCAGACGGTGCATCTCGGCTATGGCTACCTTCTCGTCGGGGCTCTTCTTGCCAACCTCAGTCAGAACCTTGAAGCCCGCATCCTGGGCGCGCTTGATGCAGTCGGCCCGCACCTCGTCCGACATCTGCAGCGTGCCATCGGAGACCTCGATGGCCGTGAAGCCCAGTTCCTTGGCCCGCCGGAGATAATCGGCATACCTGTTCTGCCACACTGTAACTTCCAAGAACGTCCCGCCGGGATAGATGTCCACGCCAGCGCCGGTCACGATCTCCACTTTCTCGCGCAGCACTTTCTCGTCGTAGAAGGCCGAAGTCCCAAACGAGAATTTCAGAAAGTCAATGTAGTCGGCGGCGGTGACCATCAAGTCCTCGACGGCACAACGACCCAACCCTTTGTCCAGCACCATCGTGAAACCGTTGGTGCGCGGCTTCATACTTCGCCCTGGTTCTGGCATACGAAACACGCCTTCCCATGCTTTACTCATCAGTTAATTCCCTCCATGCTAGATTTTGGTCCGGCCAGTATAGTCCTGGCCTGTTTGATCTCCCAATGGGGAGCGGCCACAAGCTGCGAGACCGCCTCCCAACGGGCTTGTGCCAGCACCGGACTGTCCAGCCCGGCCACCGGCAGTTCCTCGTACAGCAAAGTTGTGTTTCCGATCTTCTCGGAGGCGCTCTCGAACAGCAGCCGCGTCAGTGTGCGCGGGCGAGCTACGTCGTGCACGATGGCATGTTCGCGCCCGGCCTCGATCCGGGGGAAGATGAAAGACAGCTTCGGGTTGAGCAACTCTGTTTGATCCGTAGTGACCCCGCGCAGGCTCACGCTGATCTTGGCCTCCCAGGGATCATCTACCTGGGGCAGTTCCAACCCCAACTGCTCGGTTGCCTCGGGGAAATCGTACACGAAGTTCCCCACTCGTATGTTGTCCATCAGCGCGCCCCGATAGAAAACAACGCCGTCCGGTACCAGTCGGAAGTAGGTCATCTCGGTGCTGAATATCTGGCAGCCCCGCGCCAGCGCCTCCAGCAGGTACACCGTCTTGCCCGCACCCGCCTTGCCGACGATCACCAGCAGCTCATCCTGGCGGGGCTTGTAGATGGACGAAGCGTGGAGGGCGTAGATACCGTGCCGCTCCTGCACCGTCAGCGCGTAGCGGAAGAACAGCCCCATGTTGCCCAGCAGCGACCATCGCCGGTCGCGCCCCTCGCGGTCGAGGCGGCTCAGATTGCCCTGCACGAACAGCTCGCGCTCGCCGACCTGGATCTCGAATGGCACAGCGGGGTCATCCAAGAAGTGGCAGTAGGCATCGAGATCAGGGCTGTAGGGGATGTACTCGATGTCGCACCAGTTGGTGACCTGCGACTGGATCTCCCCTGGCTCGAAGAACTCCGGATTGAAGATCAAGTCCCGATTGTTGGAGCCAAGGCCGTAGGTGATGCCCAGGATGTGGAGGCCTCGGGTCTCTGGCCAATGATTCGGGCTGCTCATCATTATTTAGTAATCCCCCCCCCCGCTGTCTAGTAGCGGACTTCGCCAAGGCGTTGACCACGGGCAGCGGCTCGCCTGCCAGGAAGCGTACCAACCCACCCCCCGCTGTGCAAACGTAAGAAAAGCCATCGAGCACGCCGAACTCGCGGGCGGCGGCGATGCTGTCCCCTCCGCCGATGACGGTGAAGGCCGGCGATGTGGCCATCGCTTCCCACAGGGCGCGCGTGCCAAAGGCAGATGCCTCTTCCTCGTAGACGCCGGCCGGGCCGTTGACGAAGATCGTGCCAGCGGCGGCGATTCGGGCGCTGTAGTCCTCCACCGTGCGCTGCCCAACGTCCACGATCATTTCAGGTGCGGGCAACGTCTCACGCGGTAGCTCCTGCCGCTCCCCGTCGTGGACCACGGCGACGTCTAACGGATAATGCAATTTGTCCGCGAAGTTTTGCAGCAGTTCGCGGGCCGGTTCCACGAAGCCAAGCAGGTTCTTCTCACCGAGGAAGGCCAGCGTCTCCTGCCCCAGGTCGTACCCGGCGGCGGTCAGCATGATCTCGCCCGTCAGTCCGACAGTGAGCACGTCATTGGCCGCGCCGGATTCGAGGGCCGCGCGCATCATCTTGAAGGCATCCAGGATCTTTGCGCCGCCCAGCAGGAAGAGGCAGGGCCGCTCCGGTTGACCGCGCACCTGGGTGAGCACCCGCAACTCTTCCTCGAAGAGCCGGCCCGCCGCCGAAGGCAAGACCTGCGGAAAGCCGACCAACGTCGGTTCGGAGCGGTGGGCGGCGGCAAAGGCGTCACAAACGTACAGATCGGCCAGCGGGGCCAGATTGCGCACCACGTAGGTCTGCGCCTGCTCCGCCGGGCTGAGGCGCACCTTCTCCTCGAAGATGATGGTCTCCTCAGTGTGAATCCGCACGTTTTCGAGCAAGAGGATATCACTGTCTCGCAACGCGCGGATGCGCCCGCGGGCTGCTGGGCCGGCCACATCGTCCAGATATGCAACAGGACGCCCCAGCAGTCGGGACAGCAGTTCTGCGTGCTGGGCCAGCGGCGTGAAATTCTCGTAGTCGAGGGGATCGCCCTGATGGGCCAGGATCACCACCCGTGCCCTGCGGCCAGCCAGCTCCTGGATGGTCGGCAGGCAGCGGCGGATGCGGGTGTCGTCCTTGATCGCCTTCGTCTGGCGATCCACTGGCGAGTTGATGTCCACCCGCAGCAGGACGGTCGTGCCCTCCAGTTCGAAGTCGTCCAAGGTGAGTACCAAGCTCATATCAGCCAGCATTCCACCCTCCCCCAGCCCCTCCCTGCGAGGGAGGGGAGTTGCTTAGCCCTTGGCAATGCCCAGATAGCGATCGGTGGTGTCCACTGCATCCCACTTATCCGCCTGCATGCCCATCCTGGCGCGGATGGCGTCAGTGTTCTCCGGGATGACGATGGCTTCCTGAGGGATGTTGTGAATCCAGTACAGGTCGCGGCCCTGGGCTAGCACGGTTTCCTCCCAGATGCCAACTTCGTACATGTCGGCGCGGGGCACACCCAAGTCGCGCAGGTAGTCAAAGATGTGGGTGTTGGAAAGGAAGCCGTCATCTATGCGGAAGATGCGGATGCGCCGCCCCTGGCGGAAGACCTCCAAGGCATCTTCTGTGGCGATTTCCTTCTTCAGGGTCACGTGCATGGTGATGACGTGCCCGTGGGTGGTGGGCACGGTGATGATGAAGCCCATCGCCTCCACATGGGGCATCACCAGCATCAGGTCGGTAGCCTGGTGCGAAGGGACTTTGCCGGGGATGGCGGCGTCGATCGGTCCCTTGTGGATCTCTGATGGATCAGCGGCGCGGCGCACGATGGTGGCCACCGACTTCTCCACCCCAAAGGCATCGTCCACTGCCACGACTGCTCGCACGATGCCGGTGGTGTTACAGGAGACCAGCTTAATGTAGTCCACGTCCTTGGCCATGTCGTAGTTGGCTGTGCTGCTGAACAGGATCGGACTGATCTCGTGTTTCTCCCCACCCTGGAAGGTGGCTGGTAGATTGTGCCTCTGGTAGATTTCCTTGTTCTTCATCCCGATGCCGGGCGGGGTGGCGTCGCAGACCATGTCCACCTGCTCCAGTAGATCGTCCAGTGCCCCGGCGATGGGGATGCCGGCCTCTTCCATCATTGGAATGCGCTCCGGCAAACTGCAATAGATGGGGTACCCCCGGCCAGACTCGACCAACGCGCGCACCGGCAGCGTTGGGGCTACGTCGGCCACCCCGACCAGTTCCATATCCTGTTGCTTGGCCAGCCCGTCGGCGATGCGTTCGCCGATAGTGCCAAGTCCCACTACAGCTACTTTGACCATGTCTAAACTCCTTTTCGTTTGACGTTTGGCGTTTCGCGTTTGACGTTAAAACGTCACGAAACTCCCCAGCAGGGAGATGGCGATGAAACTCACGACACCCACCAACAGAGCTGCGCCCAGGCCGACCAGGAATGGTTTGATTCCCAAGCCCTTGAACGTTCGGAAATCGGTGCCCAGCCCGACACCGGCCAGGGCCACAACCAAGAAGTTGCCGGCCCAGGTTTTGATGAAGCCGTAGATGCTTTTCCAGGCTCCACTATCCCACAACCCGAAGGCGTTCCCGCCAGCCTCGATGCCTGCGTCGCCGACGGATCGGATCACGGCCACGATGAGGAATCCGACGACAAAAAGGGGCAGCAGCTTCAAGAAACTGGTCTTCTTGCCAGACGATTCGCCTTGGGTCTTCCGGGCATAGTAGAAGGCCATGAAGGGAATGACAAGGGCCATGAACACGTTGCGCACCAGTTTGGTGACCGTGGCCACGTCGAGGGCCCGTGGCGCCGAGAACACATCGGCGTACACCTTCGCAGAACCGATTACCTGGGACGTGTCATGGACCGATGTGCCCAGGAAAAGCCCTACCTTCAGCGCATCACCGGCAAAGATCGCGTTCGCGGCGTAGGGGTAGACGAGGGTGGCCAGCAGTCCAAAGATGGTGATCACTGCCACTGCGTAGGCCACCTCCTCGTCCTCAGCGTCAATGGCCGGTCCGGTAGCCACAATGGCCGAGACGCCACAGATGGAGGTGCCGACGGCGATGAGGGTGCCCAACCGTTCCGGAAGCTTGAGCCACTTGTTGATGCGGGTGGTGAAAAACAGCGCGCTGAGGATGCATAAGACGACGATCGGCACCCCGTACACACCCATCTTGAACACATCAAAGACGGTCAGGCGAATGCCTAGCATGATAATGCCGAGGCGTAGCACCTTCTTGACCGCGAACTTGAGGCCGGGCTTGAGCATGGCAGGCATGGGGACGACGGCGCCGATGATCAGGCCCAGAAGAATGCCCAGCATCGCGGCTGAGATAGGGGTCTTATCAAAGCCCAGCAGGGTGACACCGATGAATTTGCTCAACCAGATGCTCAGCCAGGCGAGTAAGGCGGCAACCAGCAAGCCCGGCAGCAACGAGGGTACCTCGTTGACCGGTATGCCTAGTAGGTTCTTTTCCCAAGCGTTCATTTTCCGTGGACGTGCGGTATTCTTAGTACTCATTGCGATGACCTCCTAAGGTAGTCTATTTGATATTGCCATTTAGCTCGTTGTGCCCAGGCGGGCACTCTGGCACCAGGCTCG
>CAYWWC010000090.1:0-13854 GCA_964461615.1 uncultured Anaerolineae bacterium | reverse complement strand
TAGATTGTATCATAGCTGAGTGTCTTTGTAAAGTGTGAAAGGGCTTTTGACGGACGAGTTCGCCGCCCGGCAAGAGCCTGACCTGCAAACGAAGAAACCATTCTTGACAAATAGTCTGCTTTCCCTTATAATATCTCCGGATTGCCGGCCTTTGCGAAAGCAGGTTTTGGTTCTTATGGCAGGACGAAAAAAGACAGCCGTATTCTGTTCACTTCATGTCCCCAAGGCGATGATGGCTTGTGAGGCCAGTACCACGGTCTAAAACATGCCGTTGCGATTTGGGGATTTTTTGTTAAGTAAGGCTCGAAGGTGACGACAGATTACGGCGAGCCCTTCGGCAGAGTTTAGCCTGAGTTCATCAAGAGAAGAGCGTCCCCAATGTGTAACGCTCTCAAATTGGGATTTGTCTTTTTTCACCATTGCTGTTATAATCTAGAAAAGGGGAGGTGATGAAAGCCTATGGTACGGTGTGACCAATCCATCTGAGCAGGCTGGCAGGCTTGGGCTGCCTTCGGCCACACTCGGAAATAGCAAAAAAATTAGGAGGAGTAACAAATGAAGTACAGTAAAGTTCTTGGTATTCTGATGTTGACCGTTCTGCTGGTGGTTAGCTGCGCGCCGAAAGCGGAACCCTTTGACTGTGACGACGCTATCGGCTGCGTCACCTACGAGCCAGACGATCCGATTCGCATCGCCTCGGCTCTCGTAATCTCCGGCCCGAATATCGACCTCGGTACGGACTCGCAGTACGGCGTTGAGATCGCCATTGATTTCTGGGGTGAGATTCTAGGCCATGAGGTCGAGCTTCAGGCCGAGGACGATGGCTGCAGCGCCGAGGGCGGGCAGACGGCTGCACAGAAGATCGTCTCCGATCCGACCATCATTGGGATAGTTGGCACCAGTTGCTCTGGCGCTGGTGTCCCCATGGCAGAGGTCGTCTCGGACGCCGGCTATCTGATGGTCTCACCCTCCAACACGTCCCCGGTGCTTACAGACCCAGACATCGCCTGGAAGCCTGGCTATCTGCGTACCGCACATAATGACAAGATCCAGGGTAAAGCCATGGCCGACTACGCCTATGACGAGTTGGGCGCACGCTCTGCTGCCGCCATCCACGATGGCGATCCCTACACCGAAGGCCTGGCGAAGGTGTTCGCTGACTCGTTTTCGGCGCGTGGTGGCGATCTACAGCTGTTCACCGCCGTCAACACGGGCGACACCGACATGCGCCCAGTGCTGACTGCGGTCGCCGCCGCCGGGCCACCCGACTTTGTCTACTACCCGATCTTCACTGCCGAGTGCGCCTTCGTTAGCAAGCAGGCCAAGGAGGTCTCAGGATTAGAGAACGCCATCCTGTCAGCCGCAGATGGCTGTATCTCCGGCACTGCTGCCGAGGCCATTGGCGAGGCAGGCGAGGGTATGTACTTCTCTGGTCCCGACATTGGCTTCTCGGGTGCCCTGTACAAAAAGTTCCTGAATGCATACGTAGAGAAGATCGGATCTGAACCGATCTCTGTCTTCCACGCCCACTCCTTTGACGCGGCGAACTTGATCATGGGCTGCGTGGAAGAAGTAGCCGCTCAGGAGGACGATGGCACGATTCACGTTGGTCGCCAGGACATGCGGGATTGCTTGTACGCGACGCAGGATTACGTGGGGATCACCGGACTGCTCACCTGCGATAAGTACGGCGACTGCGCTGATGCCAAGATCACGGTCAGTCAGCTTCAGAGCGGGGAATATGTCGAGGTCTGGGCTGCTCAGTAAGGGCAGTGTCCCAAAGCCAAAGCACATCGGTCTAGCGCTTACGAACGGGATATGTGTCAATATCTGGCCGTAGGTAGCATCTGTCGACGCGATGTCTTTCGTGATCTGACGAACTAACTACAGGGGAGTGTGGACCCAGGGGATTGCCTTGGGTCCACACACCCCGCTTCTTGGAGAGAAATAATGCTACATCGCCTTCGGGATATTGATTATATCGGGCTCGTTCTTTGGATTCTCAGGGCTATCATTCTCGTTTTGGTTGCTTGGGGTACGATTGCCACGGTCTTGGACAATCCCTATACGACGCGCCAGTGGACGGATTTTCTCATTTTCGGGATCGCCCAGGGTAGCATGTATGCCCTCATCGCCATTGGGTACACACTGGTCTACGGGGTGCTGTTGATGATCAACTTTGCCCACGGCGAGTTCTTTATGTCCGGCATCATGGCGGCTACCATGCTTGTGGCGATACCTATGGGCGCCTCTGGGTTCCTAGACCGTCAACCAGTCATTGGCCTGCTGATAGTCATGGTGCTTGCCATGGCAGTCTCCGTTGCCGTAGCTCTACTCACAGAGCGCGTCGCCTATCGCCCGCTCAGGAAGGCGCCGCGCCTGATCCCCTTGATCACCGCTATCGGCGCCTCTTTCTTCTGGCAGTACTTCTTCCGTGGTCTGTTCGGTTCGAATGTTATTGCCTTCCCTCAGATCCAGGCCTTGAAGGGCACCATTCCCTTCCTGGGAACGGAATTGCTGAAAACTCACCTGGTGGTCATTGTAGTCACGATCATAATACTCATCGGACTGAACTTCTTCATCATGCGAACCAAGACTGGCAAGGCGATTCGGGCCGTGTCTGAGGACAAAGACGCCGCAGCCCTCATGGGGATCGATATTGATAGGACGATTTCCATTACTTTCGCCACTGGAGCTGCCATGGCTGGTGTCGCTGGCGTCCTTTTTGCAATTGTCTTCCGCCAGGTACACTTCTTTATGGGTTTCGTTCCTGGTATCAAGGCCTTCACTGCCGCCGTACTCGGCGGAATCGGCAGCGTACCCGGAGCGGCGATTGGCGGCTTGTTCCTGGGGATCTTTGAATCTGTTGGTCCCAGCCTCTTCCTGGAGGGCCTGGGTATCCCGGCCCCTCACCAACTGAAGGACGTCATTGCCTTCACTATGCTTGTCTTCGTGCTCATCTTCCGGCCCCAGGGAATCTTGGGAGAACGACTGTCTGAAAAGAAAGCGTGAGGTACTGGTATTATGACTGACTCTTTTCAAACTGGCACACGGCTGTCGCTTCGTCGTGCAATTCAGCTCGGTCTACTCGCCGGTGTAGTTGCGCTAAGTGTGAGCATGATCGGGATGGTGGCGCTCTTCGGGAAACGCTCCCTCATCGTTGATGTATTGACACTGGGACAACTGCTCCTCTACGCTACAGCAGCCGCGATGGGTTACCTTGCCGCCCAGGGCGCGCCCAAAGAAAAGCGAGGTCTCAGCATTCTCTACGGCTTGATTTGTGGCCTACTCGCTGCCATACCTCTCATTGTGCTTGTTGTGCTTGCGACTGCCTTCGATCTTCGGCAGTTCTTTCTCAACGTTTCACCAGCCCTCATAGAAACGTTGACCTTCGACCAGGGCACGGTCGTTGGTAGTCTTTTGCTTCTTGGCGTCATGATGGGCGTCAGTGTGGCTGCCGCCGGATTCTACCTTCTGCCGAGCCACGTCCAACGGCCTCTCTTGACGGGGCTATTAGGGACTCTCGGGATCGGCCTGTTCTCAGAGATCCTCAGCAACAGGCTGCGAGATTTCTTCGGTTCAGCCATTTTGAAGGTTATCTTCAAGTCCAAGGCACTCCTACCCGCCACAGCCCTGCTGCTCTTCATCATCATCGCTGGTGCATCAGCCTTGTGGAGCAAACGCGGTGATCGCGTCAGGAAACGGATCGCTGCCCTTGCCCCCGAGCAGCAGAGGACCATGCGTCGGATCAGCATCGGCTTGGGCGTTATCTTGCTGCTCATCCTGCCACGTCTTCTGGGCACCTACTTGTCCGAGGTGGCAAACATGGTGGGAATCTACGTGCTCATGGGCCTGGGGCTGAACATCGTGGTGGGCTTCGCGGGTCTCTTGGACCTGGGCTACGTGGCTTTCTTCGCCATCGGGGCCTACACTATGGGCGTGCTAACCTCCACTACCGAATTGGGTATGGGTATGTCGTTTTGGGCCGCCGTGCCTTTTGCGGTGCTGGTTGCAGTATTGGCAGGCGTCATCCTGGGCATCCCAGTGCTGCGGATGCGGGGCGACTACCTGGCAATCGTCACGCTTGGGTTCGGTGAGATCATCCGTATCCTGGCGCTCTCAGACATGTTGAAACCGGCGATTGGCGGCGCGCAAGGTATCCTGAAGATACCTAAACCTCAGATCGGCTCCCTGGTGCTGCGCAAACCCGAGCTGCTATTCTACGTCATTCTGGCGGGTTGCCTCCTGGCGGTCTTCGTATCTTGGCGTCTGAGGGAATCACGGTTGGGTCGCCAATGGATGGCCATGAGAGAGGATGAAGACGTGGCCGAAGCGGTGGGCATCAACCTGGTCAAGACCAAACTGTTGGCCTTCGCCATCGGCGCCGCGTTCTCCGGATTATCAGGCGCGATCTTTGCCAGCAAGCTCACCTCGATCTTTCCCCACAGCTTCAACCTGCTGGTTTCCATCAACGTGCTATCCCTGATCATCGTTGGGGGCATAGGGAGTCTCCCCGGTGTGGTTGTGGGGGCCCTGGTCCTGGTCGGGTTGCCGGAGCTGCTGCGCGAGTTCGCCGAGTACCGCCTGCTGATGTACGGCGCGCTGCTGATCGTGATGATGCTGGCTCGCCCGGGAGGATTCTGGCCATCCGAAGTCAGGAAGCGCGAGTTGCGTACCGATATTGAGCCTGGCTCATCTGCATAATCGGAAGGGGTAAACCTTATGGCTATTCTTACTTCCAAGCAAGTCACCAAGAACTTTGGCGGCCTGACGGCGGTCAGTAGTTTCGACTTCGACGTCCCCGAAGGCGGCATCATCAGTCTCATCGGACCGAACGGGGCAGGGAAAACCACTTTCTTCAACTGCGTTACCGGGTTCTATGGGTTCGATGAGGGCGAGATCGCGTTCGAAGGCCACATTCTGAACGGGCGGTCGCCAGACCAGATCGCTCACCTGGGCATCACCCGCACCTACCAGAACATTCGCCTCTTTGCCAACATGACGGCCCTCGAGAACATCCTGGTCGGCATGGAGCCGCAACTGAAGCGCGGTTGGATCGGGGCCCTCCTTGGCTTGCGGAGCACGCGGGAGGAAGAGCAGCGGGCCGTGGAGGAAGCCAACAAGTTGCTCCAGTTCGTTGGCCTGGCAGGCAAGGGGGATCTCTTGGCCAAGAACCTGCCCTACGGCGACCAGCGGCGTCTGGAAATCACCCGCGCCCTGGCTGGCCAGCCCAAGCTGCTGCTTCTCGATGAACCGACGGCGGGCATGAACCCACGCGAGTCCGCGGAGATGATGCGCTTCATCCGGAGATTGCGCGATGAGCTGGGGATCACGATCCTGCTGATCGAGCACGATATGCGCGTGGTCATGGGTATCTCCGAGAGGGTAACGGTCATTGACTATGGAGAGAAGATTTCCGAAGGGACGTGTAGCGAGGTTCAGTGCGACCCCAAGGTGATCGAAGCCTACCTCGGGCGAGGCGCTGCTACCGGCTTGGCCACTAACAACGCGGACCCCAAAGGTTCTTGAAACCTTTAGTACCTTATCAGTGAAATCCCTGGCGCACTTGGCAAGAGATCTACCACGAAGGCACAAAGGCACGAAGCTCTTTTTGTCTCAACTTTGAGTCTTGGTGTCTTTGCGGTGAGTTGTTGTTCCGTTTTCGCTTCGGCTCGTTAGTGAAACGGCCTTGCCCAAGTTAGGGTTTTCGAGGAGTAATCTCTATGCCGATGCTGGAAGTTCAAGACATACATACCTATTATGGCAACATCCACGCCTTGAAAGGGGTCTCGATCAGCGTGGAGGAAGGCGAGATCGTGACGCTGATCGGCGCCAATGGCGCTGGCAAATCTACCACCCTGTGGACGATCGCCAGGCTGCTCAATCCCCGTCAGGGCAAGGTCTTCCTTGAAGGCGAGGATCTGGCCAACTACAAGGCTCACGAGATCGTCTACAAGGGCGTGGCCATGGTGCCCGAAGGGCGACGTGTCTTTGCCAAGCTCACCGTCGCTGAAAACCTGGACATGGGCGCTTTCCACCGCAGTGATCGCGCGGGCATCGCCGAGGACCTGGAGCGCGCTTTCACTCTCTTCCCTCGCCTTAAGGAGCGGAGGAGCCAGGTGGCCGGGACGTTGAGCGGAGGCGAGCAGCAGATGCTTGCCACCGGCCGCGCCCTGATGGCACGCCCACGATTGTTGTTGCTGGACGAGCCTTCGATGGGACTGGCGCCCGTTCTGGTGGAGAACGTCTTCGACACAATTCAGGAGATAAACCGTGATGGAACGACGATCTTGCTCGTCGAGCAGAACGCCCACATGGCGCTCCAGATCGCCAGCCGTGGCTACGTCCTTCAGACGGGGGAGATCGTCTTGAGCGACACGGCCGACGGACTTCGGCAAAACCCGATGGTGCAGAAAGCTTACCTTGGGATGGAGTAGCCAGAGAGAGAAACTGGAAGTTGGAGAATGGAAAGGGGAGGAGGGAAGACGGATTCCAACCTCCAATCTCCATTCTCTATTGATTGAAAGGAGTTGATTCAGCCTCAGAATATCATCTGCACAAGAAATCATTGAGCGGCAGTCAGATGTGGGGGTAGGCGCCCGGGGTTAAGAGTTCGTGTCAAGCTGGTGAAAGACGGCTTGGTGCCAGATATCCAAAAGACCACAATTTAAGGAGGAGGCAACAAATGCTTAAGAGGACGTTCGTTAATCTGTTTTTAGTGTTCGCAATGCTGTTGACGATGGTGGGTGTGGCCAGCGCTGCTCCGCCAGCGGCGGAAGTGCTCGCTCAGGAGGAGTTGACCTACACGGTTAAGCTGGGCGACAACCTCTGGACCCTGGCGGAGAAGTACCTGGGCAACGGCCCGGCCTACTGGGCCATCGTCGAAGCCACCAACGCCAAACATGACGAAGATTCCAGCTTCGCCAGCATCGTGGATCCCGGCCTGATCCATCCTGGTTGGAAGTTTATCATCCCCGGTGCGGAAGCTCCAGTAGGTGAGGATCTCCTGGACGAAATCCTGGCGGCCGGCGTACTGGTTGGCGCCAGCGATCCCGAGTACCCTCCCCAGAGTTTCCTGAACGACGATGGCGAGATAGATGGCTTCGACATTGACGTCTACAAAGAGGTCGCCGCGCGGCTGGGCGTCGAGTTGGAGCTCACGTATCCCGCGTGGGACCTCATCACCGCTGGCAGTTGGGGTGCTCGCTGGGATATCAGCGTTGGCAGCATGACCCCTACGGTAGAGCGAGGAGAGGCGCTGTGGTTCACGGATGGCTACTACTTCACGCCGGCTGGCTTTGCTGTGCATGCGGACAACACGAGCATCGCAACCGTGGATGATCTGGCAGGCAAAGTCATCGGCATGGCCAGCGAGACCACCTACGAGCGATTCATGGAGAAGGATCTCGTCATTCCCATCGCGGGGTATGAATTGAACTTCTTCGACTGGGAGGCTGGCGAGCTAAGGACCTACGAGACCGACCTGCACGCCATCGAGGACCTGCGCTTGGGCGATGGCGTCCGACTGGACGCTGTGATGTCAGCCGTCCCCACCTTGCTGGCTGCCATTGATGAGGGTGTGCCCATCAAGTTGCTGGGTGTTCCGGCCTTCTACGAGCCTCTGTCCTTCGCGCTGGACAAGTCGCGTGGGCCTAGCGCGAGATTGCTGGCCAAGCTCAACGACATCCTGGCAGATATGCACAGCGATGGCACCCTGACCGCGTTATCCATGGAGTGGTTCGGCGAGGACATCACCAAGTCGGCGGCGTTGGCGTCTGTCGCAGCTCCCAGTTGTGACTATGGCGGCAAGATCAAGGAAATCACAGCTCTTGACCGCTACACAGTTCAGTTCTCACTGTGCAAGCCGGACCCGGCTTTCCTGGCCAAGGCAGCCTTTACCCCCTTTGGTATCCAACCCAAAGAGTGGATTGCATCCACAGGCGGTACGGGCGAACTGCTAGAGCATCCCATCGGCACCGCTGCCTACATGATCGATACCTGGAATCGTGGCGACAGCGTTGTCTTCAAGCGATTTGATGACTACTGGGGTGAGCCGGCCATCGCCGAGACCATGGTCCTCCGCTGGTCGACCGAAGGGGCGGCCCGCCTGCTGGAGTTGCAGTCCGGCACCGTGGACCAGATCACTAACGTAAGCCCTGACGACTTTGAGACCGTCAAGAACGATCCTAGTCTGCAGTTCTTGCCGGTGGCCAATCCGAACGTGCTGTACCTGGCGATGACCAACACCTTTGAGCCCTTTGACGATATCAGAGTTCGCCAGGCCGTTGCTATGGGGATAGACCGCCAGCGCATTGTGGACTACTTCTACGCCGAGGGGTCAACCGTACCCACGCACTTCACGCCGTGCAGCATTCCCAATGGCTGTACCGGTGATCCGTGGTACGACTTTGACCCTGTGGCGGCCCGCGCGTTACTGGCTGAAGCAGGATATCCAGATGGGTTTGAGAGCAGCATCTTCTACCGCGACGTGTTCCGGGGCTACTTGCCGGAGCCTGCCCTCGTGGCGGTCGAATTCCAGGCGCAGTTGAAGGAGAACCTGAACATCGACGTCGAAGTAGTGGTGATGGAATCTGGGCAGTTCATTGACGAATCGACCCAAGGTAACCTGGATGGCTTCTATCTGTTGGGTTGGGGCGCTGACTATCCGCACGTGACCAACTTCCTGGACTTCCACTTTGCCGAGTCCAACCCACAGTATGGCGATCCGCACCCGGAGATCTATGAAGTCCTGGTTGAGGCATCCCAGATCGGCGACCCGGCGGCGGCCGAATCGCTGTACGTGCAGGCCAACAATGCCATCCGTGAACTGGTACCGATGGTTCCCATTGCTCACGGCACTCAAGCTGAAGCAGCGCTGGCCGGTGTGCAGACACACGCCCGCCCGTTTGGCGCTATAGTTGGGGCCAAGGTTGATCCGGGTAAAGACACCTTCGTCTATATGCAGAACGCGGAGCCCATCAGCCTGTACTGTAGCGACGAAACCGATGGTGAGTCGTTGCTGCCGTGTCAGCAGGTGGTTGAGCCGCTACTACACTATGCTATGGATTCCGGTGCTACCATTCCTGCGTTGGCTACGTCTTGTGAGGCGAACGAGGATGTAACCGTGTGGACCTGCTACCTGCGTGAGGGTGTCAAGTTCCACGATGGCTCGGACTTTGACGCCGAAGACGTGGTTGCATCCTGGGCAGTGGGTATCGACGCATCCAACCCATATCACGTTGGGAACACAGGTGCATTTGAATACTACTCGTACCTGTGGGATGGCTTGATGAATACTGAATAGCCATTCTGCTGTCTGCGTCTAGTCTAACTTGAACATGTGTTAACATTGCGGGGTGGCTCATCTGCCTTGATCTGGCAATGTGCCACCCCGCATCACTGTTTTGGAGCAATCTATGATAAGATATGCCTTTCGACGTATTCTGGCCTCACTGCCTGTTTTATTTGGTGTCTTAACAGTTACTTTTGTGCTGGCCCGATCAATTCCTGGCGATCCCTGCAAGGCGATCCTGGGTGAGAAAGCCACGGTAGAAGTTTGCGAGCGGTTCACTCGCGAAAAGGGATTGGATAAGCCAATCCCAGTTCAATTTGGCATTTATCTGAAAGATCTGGCGCGTGGCGATTTTGGCAATTCGATCCGCTTTGGTCGTCCTATTGTCCAGATTCTGGTCGAGCGTCTGCCAATGACGATCGAGCTGGGTTTTGCTGGACTGCTCATCGCTTGTTTGATCGGCATACCCCTTGGCATTGTTTCGGCCCTGCGTCATAACTCCTCCATTGATGTAGCCACGATGGTGGGGGCAAATATCGGGGTCTCGATGCCTGTATTCTGGCTGGGTTTGATGTTAGCTTATATTTTTGCCTTGTTGTTAAAAGACACGCCTTTCTGGCTACCGCCTTCGGGACGGCTATCGGCCGGAGTAGCGGCGATTCCCTTTTATGAGGTCTATGGCTGGGAAGTGGTAAAAGGTACGTCTCTCTATCGTTTCTTAGAGTTCTTTGCCAATATGGTCATTTTCAACTCACTGATTACCTTCGACTGGACGGTACTGAAAGACGCAATCACCCATTTGATATTGCCCTCGGCAGCGCTCAGCACTATTCCCATGGCCATTATCGCGCGTATGACTCGCTCGAGCATGTTGCAGGTACTGGGGTTAGACTACATGCGTACGGCCCGGGCCAAGGGGCTGTCTGAACGATGGGTAGTGATGAGGCATGGTTTCCGCAATGCGCTTCTACCAATTGTGACGATAGTGGGGCTACAACTGGGGGTGGTCTTCAGTGGGGCGATTCTGACAGAGACTATTTTCAGCTTGGCGGGGGTGGGGCGAAGCCTATATGAAGCCATCACTGCACGCGATTTTCCCATCATTCAGGGTTTCACGGTTGTAGTTGCAGTAGGATATATCGTCGTAAACCTGGTGGTAGATCTATCGTATGCTTTTCTCGATCCCCGCATTAAACTTGAGTGAAAACAAACAAATGAAAACTCTATCTACAGAAATCCGAAAAGATTCACGCTCTGAGAACTTGTGGCTGGTAGCCCTTCGACGCCTCTTTCGACAACGATCGGGAATTGCCGGGATGATTCTTCTGGGGTTCTTGATCCTGGTGGCGATTTTTGCCCCCATCATTGCACCCTACGATCCGATTCAGGTTCTAATCGGACTAGAACCGGTTAAGAAACGAGCAGACCCGTGCATTCACCTGCTGGGTTGCCCTGAAGACCAACCCCAGCACCTGATGGGCACTGATGGCAATGTGCGGGATGAGTTTAGCCGCATCATTTATGGCACCCGTATCTCCCTACGTATTGGATTTATCACCATTGGCGCCGCCATAATTGTGGGGACAATCCTGGGGGCTGTAGCTGGCTATGTCGGAGGATGGATATCAGACGTTATTATGCGTGTCCTTGACGTGGTGTTGGCCTTCCCCTTTCTACTGCTGGCCATCGCCATTGTTGCTGTTCTGGGGCCGGGCTTAACTAATGCGATGATGGCGATCGCCATCGTCAACATACCGTCGTTTGCGCGGGTTATCCGCGCTAGTGTTCTGTCGGTCAAAGAGGAGGAGTATGTTTCGGCGGCCCGGTCAATTGGGGCCAATCCATTGCGCATTCTCTTCTTGCATGTTCTACCCAATGCCATCTCTCCGATGATCGTGCAGGGCACTTTGGGTATTGGCGCCGCCATTCTAGAGACGGCAGCGCTTTCGTTTATTGGGATGGGCGCCCAACCGCCGCAGCCTGAATGGGGATCCATGTTGGCCTCCGAGCGGAACCAGGTCTTCAGTGCGCCGCACTTGGTGTTCTTCCCCGGCTTGGCGATTATGATCACAGTGCTAGGCTTCAACCTGCTGGGCGATGGTTTGCGTGACGCGCTCGATCCTCGGTTGCGCTTATAGTACCTGCCCTCGGATTGACGTTTGCAAGATTGAGGTCACGATAGATATATGCGGTTTGAATGGGATGAAGAAAAGAATGCAGTGAACATTTATAACCACAAGATAGGCTTCGCGGATGTTCCACCAATCTTTAACAATCCGATGCTCGTCGAGTTGGATGAGCGAGAAGACTATGGCGAAGATCGTTGGATCGGTATTGGCATCCTACGGAACATTGTCGCCGTTGTTGTGTTTACCGAACCTCGGCAAGATACGATCCGCATCATTTCTGCGCGAAAGGCGAACAAGCATGAGCGAAAGAGATACGAACAAGCACTCACGAACTGATTGGCAAAAGCTAGAGGTAATGACGGACGAGGAGATAGATTACTCTGACATTCCGTCACTTGACGACTGCTTTTTTGCTCGTGCAACGCTTAGGTTACCCCATCGGCCGAAAGTGATCGTTACGATGCAAGTAGACCCTGACGTATTCGCGTGGTTCAATGCGCAGGAGGATGGATGGGGACAGCGGATACGAGCCGCGCTGCGGATTTACGTTGAAGCGCACAAAGAACAGCAACCGGTCCACACTACCTAACCTGTCTCTGCAGCCACCGCGTTGCGAAGTACAGCGGCATGGCTGATCTTCGATAAGCGAACCTGGCGGTGGATTTTGCGGTGCGCAGGCAAGGACAAGCCTTACTTCTACCCACGAGCTTGATGATATGGAGGTGACCTAATGACAAGTAGCACATCTACTGTTGCGTTAGCTCAACCGTCAGCCGAGGCAGAGTGCAATATGGCCGATCAACGGGCCAAAGTGCGGAACTTCGTCATCCAGTTGGCCGTGGTGTGGGTCGGCATCTTTATTGCCCTTGGGGCGGCGGTTAGGCTTCTCAAATTCGATATTGGTTTCATGTACGATAGGCTGGGCTTCATTATCCAGGGGGTTCAGTACACGCTGTTGGTGTCGGTAGCAGCCATAGGCCTGGCCGTCATCTTGGCTCTCATTGGAGCCCTGGGCCGGCTTTCTAGTAATCCCATCGCCAATGGCATTTCTGGCTTCTACGTCTCTTTCGTCCGAGGCACGCCCCTGCTGGTTCAGGTTTACATGTGGTACCTTGGCCTACCGCAGATCGGGCAGCAGTTGGAAGCAATGGGCTTGACCGGAGTGCAGAAGCTCCTGACATTGCCCGCTATCCCGGCCGGCATCCTGGCCCTGGGCGTGTGCTACGGCGCCTACATGACAGAGACTTTCCGGGCCGGCATCCAATCCATCAGCAAAGGCCAGATTGAGGCCGCCTATTCGGTGGGTATGACGCCAAACCAGACAAGACGTCGCATCGTCTTGCCCCAGGCTCTGCGCCTCGTCATTCCTCCCATAGGCAATGACTTTGTGGCGATGGTCAAGGATTCGTCTCTGGTCATGGTGATGGGTGTCTGGGAGCTGACCTACCGGGCCACAAAAATGGGGCGCCGCTACTTCCGCTCCCTGGAAACACTGACAGTGGCAGCGATCATCTATTGGATCATGTGCATCGTCCTGCAGGCATTGCAGGGCCGCCTGGAGACCTACATGAGTCGGGGCGAGAGGAAATGAGGGGAAAATGGAACCGATTATCAAGGTTCGGAATCTGGAGAAGTGCTTCGGCAAGCTCTACGTTCTGAGAGGTATTGACTTAGATGTAGGGGTGGGCGAGGTGTTAGTGGTTATCGGCCGCTCCGGGTCGGGGAAGAGCACGTTTCTGCGCTGTCTGAATTTTTTGGAGGAGCCGACGGCGGGGACCATCGAGATTGATGATGTGGTCATCCCCGCCGGGGAGCCCAGTCGCGAGCACCGCGTCCACATCCAGCAGATCCGGGCCAAGGCCGGTATGGTCTTTCAGCACTTCAATCTGTTCCCCCACATGACAGCTTTGGGGAACGTTATCGAGGGGCCTGTGACGGTCAAGGGGATGTCCAAAGAGGAGGCCATCGAACTCGGCGAACAGCATCTGGGCTGGGTGGGCCTGGCGGACAAGCGGGACGAGTACCCTGCTCGCCTGTCGGGCGGGCAGCAGCAGCGGGTGGCCATCGCCCGGGCCCTGGCCATGGAGCCCAAGATCATGCTCTTCGACGAGCCAACCTCGGCGTTGGACCCAGAGCTGATCGGTGAGGTGCTGGACGCGATGAAGCGCCTGGCGCAGGAGGGGATGACCATGATCGTGGTCACCCATGAGATGGGTTTCGCCCGCGAGGTAGCCCATCGCGTCATGTTCATGGATGAGGGAGTGTGGGTTGAGGAGGGGACGCCAGAGGAGATGTTCGACCGCCCCCAGGACCCGAACACGAAGGATTTCCTGCGGCATATTTTGTAGGAGACCGCATCACCCCATAAACCAACAAGACAATCGGGATAGGGGGACGGGCCAAGCCCGCCCCCCTCCCACACCACCGGACATG
>CAYWWC010000089.1:11305-13868 GCA_964461615.1 uncultured Anaerolineae bacterium | reverse complement strand
GCGTTGCGCCACACTTGCAGCGCGCCTAGTTGGGCAAGGCCGTACTCGACGTAGTAGAAGGGGACGGAGAAGATGTGCAGCTTGCGGTGCCAGCCTGTCTCCTTCTCCGCCTGCAGGCCGCTATGATCAATGCCCACCATGAAGCGATCCCACAGTTCGCCCCACTTCGCGTCGAGGTCGGCGGCCGTGACGTCCTGCGGCGCATCTGCCGCGACGTCATGTGATGAAGCCGCCGCGACGTCATGTGATGAAGCAGCCGTGACGTCATGTGATGAAACGGCGTATACCCAGTGCTGAAAGGCGTCCACCACAGCCATGTAGGGGAGGAAGCGAACGATACCGCGCAATTGTTCGGCGTAGGCGCGGCGGGTGTCGGTCTCTTCGTAGAAGCCGCCTTCGCTCTTTTCAAGGTAGGGTGCGCTGAGCAGTTCCATGGCCATCGAGGCGACTTCATTGAACTCCATCGGGCCGCCGTAGTTCCAGATAAGCGGCTGCCGCGACGACTCCATGAAGTGGAAGGCGTGCCCTCCCTCGTGCAATAGCGTGCTTACGTCACGGTGGGTGCCAACGGCATTCATGAAGATGTAGGGCTTGCGACGGACGGGGAAAGAGCTGCAAAAGCCACCGGGAGCCTTGTTGGGGCGGGAGGCCAGATCAAGGAATCCATCGCGCATGACGGTGAAATGCTCGGCCAGCACCGGGTCCACCCGCTGAAATATGCGATAGCAGCCCTCTTCCAGTTCGGCTGCGTCCTCGAAGGGGCGCAGCGGCTCGCAGTGGAGATCCACCTCGGTGTCCCAGGGGCGCAGCGTGTCGAGGCCCAGCTTTTCGGCCCGTTCCGCATACAACTGCACTGCTCGTGGCACGACCTCGTGCTCGATGGCGTCGTGGAAGGTGAAGCAGTCGTCGGGCGTGTAGTCGAAGCGGACGAACTCCTTCCAGCGATAGTCGCGGTAGTTATCGAAGCCCGCGTTCTTCGCCACCTGGCGGCGCAGCGAAAGCATTTGGAGGTACAGCTCGTTCATCCCATCTCGCTCGGCGCCGAATCGGGCCATCTCCAGTCTCCACGCCTTTTCGCGGGTAGCGCGATCCTTGTCGCGCAGGTGGAGCCGTGCCTGCGGCATTGTCTCCTCTTTGCCCTCCCATTCGATGGTCATCCCACCGACAAGCTTCTCGTACTCGTTCCCCAGTTTCGTCAGCTCGCTCTGGAGCAGCACGTTCTCTTCGCGGAAAATGCTGGCTTCGGTGCGAAAGCGCTTCATCATCATGACCGCGTCGGCCTGGGGCGTGTAGGCCTCGAAAGCAAGCAGCTTATTCTTGAGGGCCTGAGCCGCTATCTTGGCCTGGGGCATGATCTGTTCGACGAACAGGAGGAAGCGCTTCTCGGCTTCCTCGTCGGCAGTGTTTTCCGAAACATCGCGATTGATCTGCGCGCGGGTTTCGGAAAGAATGGCGGTCAAATCACTCCACCGCTGGAGCCACGATTCCGCATTGTCGCGGTTAAGCTCGATGGCCAGAAGCGCATCCACATGCGGTTGCACGGTGCTCCAATCAAGGGGTTTGATGTCCGAATAGGGCATGGTTGTCTCCTGTCTGTGTGAGGTTGGTTGATGATACCACATAACCTGAGTCGCGTCAAATCTATCCTAACCCTCAGTCGCTTTTTCCGCCCTTTCGTGGTACAATTAAGTCTACCCTTCGACCGTAAGCGGAGCGACGCTCAGGATATGATGAGAGTCAAGGATTTTGTCAAGCACCTCAAGCGACAGCGGTTCTACAAGGGCCAGATCGCCCATACGCAGCACATCCCGTCGAGGCGGGCACGCTATGGGCGGTTGGATAGGCCATTGCCATCCCCCTTGCGAGATGCTCTCCAACGAGTGGGGGCGGAAAAGCTCTACACTCACCAGGCTCAGGCCATCAACGCCGCCCGGGCTGGCCAGAACGTGGTGGTGGCCACGTCCACTGCCAGCGGCAAGACTCTTTGCTACAACGTGCCTGTGCTGGAGGCCATCATCGGCGGCTACGGTCAGGAGACCTTGCCGAACAGGAAATTCGGAGCTCGCGCTCTCTATCTATTTCCCACCAAGGCCCTGGCCCAGGACCAACTGCGCTCTTTGCGGGAACTGACAAAGCCCAACCTGCGAGAGGTGAAGTTCGGTACCTACGACGGCGATACGCCTCGATCAACGCGCTCTCGTCGGCGCAAAGAGACGGCCATTATCCTCACCAACCCCGACATGCTGCACCTGGGCATCCTGCCTAATCACACCCTCTGGGCCCACTTCTTCGCCAACCTCAAGTACGTGGTCCTTGACGAGGCCCATGTGTACCGAGGAGTCTTCGGCTCTCAGGTGGCCTGCGTCCTCCGCCGTCTGCGCCGCGTTTGCGATTTCTACGGCGCCAAGCCCCAGTTCATCTGCTGCTCGGCGACCATAGCCAACCCTGGCGAGCACATTGAGCGGCTGGTCGGGGTCCCCGTTCTGGTGGTGGACGACGACGGCTCGCCCAGCGGGGCCAAGGACTTCGTCCTGTGGAATCCGCCCTTCCTCGACCGGGCCAA
>CAYWWC010000089.1:0-11205 GCA_964461615.1 uncultured Anaerolineae bacterium | reverse complement strand
GGGCCAAGGACTTCGTCCTGTGGAATCCGCCCTTCCTCGACCGGGCCAAAACCGCTCGCCGCAGCGCAAACTCCGAGGCCACCGATCTCTTCGTGGAGATGGCTCGCCAAGGGGTGCGCAACATCACCTTCACCAAGGCCCGCAAGGTGGCCGAACTCATCCTTCGCTACGCCCGCGGGATTCTGAAGAAAAGCGACCCCGATCTCGTCCCGCTGATCAAGTCCTACCGGGCGGGATACCTCGCTGAAGAGCGCCGCCAGATCGAGCGAGAGCTTTTCAGCGGCAAGCTGCTGGGAGTTGCGGCCACCAGCGCACTGGAGCTGGGGGTGGACGTGGGCAGCCTGGACGCCACCGTTCTGGTGGGCTACCCCGGCACCATCGCCAGCACCTGGCAGCAGGCGGGACGGGCTGGGAGAGGCGTGCGGGAGTCCCTGTCGGTGCTCATTGGCCTGGACGGTCCCCTGGATCAGTACTTCATGCGCCACCCTGATGCCCTCTTTGGTCGGGGCCACGAGCACGCCCTCACCGCTCCCGATAACGTCTACATCCTGGAAAAGCACCTCCCTTGCGCTGCTCACGAGCTGCCCCTCACCAACGACGACGAGTTCCTTTTCGGCCCCGGCTTCGTGGAAGCTATGGTCAACTTGGAACGCAAGGGCAATCTGATCTATCGAAACGAGCGCTGGTACAACATCGGCTTGGGCTACCCGGCCCAGGAGGTGAACCTGCGCTCCATCTCAGGCTCTCGCTTCGCCCTCCTTGATGAATCGCGGGGGTATCGGGCACTGGAGGAGATTGAAGGCTCCTCGGCTCTCTACCGGGTTCATCGCGGCGCTATCTACCTACACCAGGGCGAATCTTATCTGGTCACCAACCTGGACTTGCAGGCTCAGGTGGCCCGCCTGCGGCCGGTGGACGTGAACTACTACACCCAGCCCCGTGAGCTCAACGACGTGAGCATCGTGCGCTCGTTCAAGCACAAGCGGTTTCCCAAGACCACCGCTTTCTTCGGCCAGGTACGGCTCACCCAGCAGGTCATCGGCTACACCCGCAAGCAGCAGTTCAGCGAAGCCGTGTTGAGCGTGGAGTACCTGGACCTGCCGCCGCAGTCTTTCGAGACCAAGGCCCTCTGGTTTGACATGCCACCGGAGCTGGCTCGCCGCCTATCCAAGCGAGGGTTGCACTTCCAGGGCGGCCTGCACGCCCTGGAGCACGCCGCTATCGGAATACTGCCCCTCTTCGCCATGTGCGACCGGATGGACATCGGCGGTCTCTCCACCCCCAACCACCCCGATACGGGCAGTCCCCAGATATTCATCTACGACGCCTTCCCCGGCGGGGTGGGCATCGCCGAGAAAGGGTTCGACATCCTGGAGGAGCTTTGGCGGACCACCCTATCGGCCATCGAGGAGTGTCCCTGCGAAGACGGCTGCCCCTCCTGCATCCAAAGCTCCAAGTGCGGCAACAACAACGAGCCTTTGGACAAGGCGGCGGCGGCGATGATTTTGAGGGAGTTGTTGAAGTGAGAACGCGAATGAGCAGGATTTACGGATTACCTCTCAACCCAAGCACTTGTCCTGTACGGCCAAGTACGGGGTCACCTGATCCGTTGATCCTGCCAATCCTATTCTTACGCCGGTTGACATTTTCAGCAAAAAAGGTATGATTATCAGATGAGTAAGTTAAAGAGGTGACCATTGCTTAAAATCGCGAAAGTCATGGTTGGCGTCGCCGGGTTCAGCATCGCTTTCCTGGGCTTGCTGGCGGGGGTATTGTATTTCATGTCCCCCTTCATCAGCGGAGGGGAGATTGATTTGCTGAGTTCAACCACGAGTGCTTCCTTCGTCGCTCTGGGTCTGGGGCTGGGCCTACCCCTGGCGTGGCAGGGTGTGAACTCACTGCGGGGGCTACCCTCGCGGCTCTTCCGCCCTCGGCCGGCGCGGGTGCTGGTTGCAGTCTTCGTCGTGGCTGTGACCCTCGGCCAGGTAGTCCTCACCCTTGATCTCGCGCCTGCGTTGACTTTCCCGCCGTTCTACATCTTCGCTGCTGTCCTGCCACCGCTTTTCTTCCTGACCTTTGTTGGTCGAAGGCTAACTGAGAGCGGTACCCGCTGGCGGGATGTGGTGCTTCAATTGGCCAGTGGCGCTTTCCTGGCTACCTTCGGGGCTCTCGGCGTGGAGGCTGCGTTTGGCTTGCTCGCAATAGTGGTTGTGAGCATCCTGGCGGCTCTGATGCCGGGGGGGGCTGCTTGGCTCCAGGAGCCATCGGCTTACCTGCAAGATCCCGGCTGGGTTCAGAGCCCTGAGAGCCTTTCTGGCTCTTTGCCCTCCCCGCCGATCCTCATCGCCTTGGGTCTGACCGTGCTCGTCGTTGGCCCAATGATTGAGGAGATGTTCAAACCCCTGGGTGTGGTCATCATGAAGTATCGCCGCCCCAGCAAGGCCCAGTCGTTCCTGTGGGGCCTGGCTGGCGGCGCCGGCTTCGCCCTGGCCGAGGCACTCTTCAACGGAACCTCCTCTCTGGAGGGCTGGGTTGGGGTAGCGACAATGCGCGTTGGGGCTACGGCCATGCACTGCCTGGGGGGCGGACTGATGGGCCTGGGTTGGTACTACCTCTTCGCCACCCGACGCCCCTGGCGACTCCTGGGCGCTTACGCCGCCAGCGTCAGCCTCCACGCCCTCTGGAACGTCGCCGCTTCCGGCATGCTGATGGTCTCGTTATCCGCCACGTCCCCGGCGACCGATGAAATCGGCCTGGCCCTCGGGGGTTTGGTTATCCTGGGTTTGATGGCCTTCCTGTCTCTGCTGGCGTTATCCGCCATCCTTTTCATCTTCTATCTTACCAGATGGCTGCAAGCTCAGACGCCATCTGCGCGGTCATCCAGCCCCCACCCCCAACCCCTCCCCCAACTTTGGGGGGAGGGGGACTCAGATTCCCCCTCTCCCGGGGTTGGGAGAGGGGGCTAGGGGGAGAGGGCCGTTGTCGGAGGTCACATGCATCGGACTCTGGCCGTTATGCGGAAGGAGTTCATCCACATCTTTCGTGACTCCCGCACCCTGGCGGTGATGTTCCTCATTCCGATAATCCAGTTGGTGCTGCTGGGCTATGCCGCCACTACCGATGTGGATCACATCTCGACTGTCGTTTTCGACCAGGATCGAACGGCTCAAAGCAGAGAGCTCATTGAGACCTACGGAACCTCAGGCTACTTCGACATCAACTACTACGTTTCCAACGAGGAGGCTCTGGCTCGTCTCATTGACGGCGGGAAAGCTCGTGCGGGCCTGCTCATCCCTGCGGGCTACAGTAAGCACCTGACGCGTGAGGGATCAGCTCAGGTGAGTGTGGTCATAGACGGCTCGGATCCCAGCATCGCCAACGCCGCTCTCTCGTCCGCCACGGCGGTGGGTCAGGCCAAGTCGGCCGAGATAGTCCAACGGATCCTGGGGGTAGACCCTGAGGAGCAGCCGGGTCTGGAGGTGCGTCCCCGAGTCTGGTACAATCCAGAGTTGGCCAGCGCCAACTTCATGATCCCCGGGATCATCGGGACCATCATGCAGTTGCTGACCACCTTCCTCACCTCCATGGCCATCGTGCGGGAGCGGGAGAGAGGCACTATGGAGCAACTCATAGTTACCCCTCTCAAGTCATACGAGCTCATCATCGGCAAATTGGTTCCCTATGTGTTTATCGCCTTCTTGGATACTTTGGAAGTTCTGGCCGTCGGGTCCTTCTGGTTTGGAGTGCCGATACGGGGCAGCATCCTGCTTCTCCTGGCCCTCTCGGTTCTTGGCTTGATGACGTCTCTAGGGCTGGGGCTCTTCATTTCCACCGTCTCCAATACTCAACAGGAGGCCATGCTACTCAGTTATTTGATCCAGCTCCCTTCCATTTTTCTTTCAGGCTTCATGTTCCCTATTGCTGCTATGCCCAGGGTTTTGCAGTATTTTAGCTATGTTGTCCCCTTAACCTATTTTTTGATCATCGTCCGAGGCGTCATTTTGAAAGGGATTGGTCTGGAACTCTTGACCGAACAGGTGATGGCTATGGCCATCTTTGGCGTGGTTATCCTGACGCTGTCAGCGGCACGCTTCCGCAAGCGGCTGGAATAGCCATTACCCAATAAGTAGATATTGGGGATTGGAGATTGGAGGTTAGGTAGGATGGATGAAATCTTAGCCTTGTTGCAACAGGGCAAGGGACAGGAAATAGAATTGAAGACCGAGCGAGCATCTGCTCGCACACTGGCAGAATCTCTCGTCGCTCTGGCTAACGCCAACGGCGGCGTGGTTCTGGTGGGCGTTGACCCTAGATCAGCCAAGCCGCTAGGGCTGAAAGACGCTGCGGCGGCTCGCGACAAGGCGCTAGAGGCGGCTTTTCTTACAGAACCTCACCTCATCATTCCTTTGCCAGAGGTGGTGACTGTGGCTTGTGCTGAGCCCAGTCGAAGTGACGACAAGGACGTCTTGGTCATCACCGTCCCACCGGGGCTGCCCCATGTCTACAGCTTGCGTGGAAAGTACCTGATCCGCGTTGGCGCTCAAAACGAGCCCTTGGATCCAAAAACGTTGCGCCGGTTGATCATCGAGCGGGGTGAGGTGAGCTTCGAGTCCCGCATACCGCGCGGCGCCACGCTCGACGACATAGATTGGGATAAGGCGAAGAGATACCTGGCCTCGCTGGAAGGGATGAGCACGGCTAACGTTGAGGAGGTCCTGTACAACCGTGGTTGCCTGGTGCGTGAGGATGAGGAGTATCGGCCAACCAATGCTGGCGTACTGCTGTTTGGTATCACACCTGAGCGATTCGTGAAGTCTGGCGAGGTTGTTGTGGTCCGCTATGCTGGGCGGGAGATGAGCGACGAATTCGTGCGGGAGGATATCAAGGGAACTCTGCCCGACCAGATACGCCGCGCTGAGGCATTCCTGGTCAGTAACATGAAGCGCGGGGTTCGTCTGGTGAGCCTGGAGCGGGAGGAGCAGGTGGAGTATCCCGTCAAGGCTGTGCGCGAGGCCATCGTCAATGCCGTGGCCCACCGCGATTACAGCATCCGAGGCGACGAGATACGCATTTTCATGTTCAGCGACCGCATTGAGTTCTACAGTCCAGGTCGCCTGCCAGGCCACGTAACCGTGGACAACATCATTGAGGAGAGGTTCTCCCGCAATGAGATCATCGTCCAGGTGTTGGCCGACATGGGCTTCATCGAGTATCTGGGCTACGGTATAGATCGCATGATCAAACTGATGCGGGATTACGGGTTGCCGGTCCCACATTTTCAGGAGACGGCGGGCGGATTCCGCGTCATACTCTACGGGCACGGGAAAGGTCTCATAGGCGAGGAGGAAATTGACCTGACACGCTGGTCTCACCTGGACCTGAGCGAGCGTCAGGAGAAGGCCCTGACCTCCCTGCTGGAAAAAGGCCGCATCACCAACCGCGAGTACCAGGAGCTCTGCCCTGAGGTCAGCTCCGAAACCATCCGGCGAGACCTGGCCGACCTGGTGAACAAGAACGTGCTGCTGAAGATAGGCAGAAAGCGGGCTACTTATTACATTTTTAAGTGAATGAGTAACGAGGCAACGAGGAGACCTGGAAGCTCAAAACTCTAGCTTCCAACCTCCAGAATATCCCACATATCCCACAGTCTGGCGTCAATATCCCACAGATATCCCACGAATCCCACAGTCTGATGCTCGTATCGCACAAATATCCCACGAATCGCACAAGTTTTCCCCGTTGCTTGCGTTGGATCGCCGGATCCAACGCTTGACCAACCAATTGGGCGATCCAACTTGAGACTGTCGCGGATCTGGCGATCCGCTCTGAGCGGCCCCGGCCAACACGACATCACCGTTAAAAGAACTCACGCCCATGTGTGCTAGTCCGCTAAATCCCACCAGTCCGTTGTTCCCCCTTCTCTCGAACTCGCCCCATCGTCTCTAGTACCCTCACCAGGTCCCTTCGCCAGACCTCTCCCTTCTGGCGAAGCGGCAGCCGGAGCTGTCGCCGGCTCACTCGGGCTCGGTCGGTCAGGCGTTTCTCCAGTTGTTTGCGCTCCAAGTCCCTGTCGGTACTGATGACGATTTGCCTCTCTCGAGCGGAGATACCTCGTACCTCGGCCTTGGTAGCCAGTACCTTGAGGCGCAGTTGGAAGAGCAAGTTGGCGGTGGCTTCAGGCAGGTTGCCGAAGCGGTCCTGCAACTCGCGCTCCATGTCCTCGATTGCGTCCATCGAGACCAGGCCCGCCATGCGACGGTAGAGTCGCAGGCGCAGGGGGGGATGGGGTACGTAATCCCCAGGAATGAAGGCTGGCAGGGGCAAATCAATGGAGACGGAGGGCAACAGGGGGGCTGATAGGGGGGAAGGAGTCGCTCCATCAGGCGCCTCTTTGAGGTTCTGCACTGCCTGGGCCAGGAGGCGGCAGTAGAGGTCGAAGCCCACGGTGGCGATGTGACCGTGCTGCCGACTTCCAAGTAAGTCCCCGGCTCCGCGAATCTCCAGATCGCGCATGGCTATGCCGAACCCGGCTCCCAACTCGCTGGCCTCCAGGATGGTCTGCAATCGCTGGCGGGCTGTATCGGTCAGGCGGTGGGGATTATCGTACAGGAAGTAGGCGTAGGCCCGACGAGCCCCCCGCCCAACCCGGCCGCGCAACTGGTACAGGCCGGCCAAGCCAAACTGGTTGGCGCGGTTGATGATCAGGGTGTTGACGTTGGGGATGTCGAGGCCGCTCTCGATGATGGAGGTGCAGACCAGGACGTCTGTTTTGCCCGCTGCGAAATCCAGCATCACCTGCTCAAGTTGCTTCTCAGGCATCTGACCGTGGCCGATGGCCAGCTTGGCTTCTGGCACTATGCGCTCCAGCCGTTGGGTGATGGAGTGGATGCTCATCACGCGGTTGTGTACGAAGTACACCTGCCCTCCTCGATCCAATTCCCGCAGTATGGCCTTGCGGATGAGGGTCTCGTCGTACTCGCCTACGTGGGTCCTTACGGGAAGCCGCTCTTCTGGCGGGGTGTCAATGGTGCTCATGTCCCGCACTCCGGTCAGCGACATGTAGAGGGTGCGGGGTATGGGGGTGGCGGTGAGGGTGAGGACGTCCACCTCCTTGCGCATCTGTTTGAGTCTCTCCTTGTGGGTCACGCCGAAGCGCTGCTCTTCGTCTATGATGAGCAGTCCCAGGTCTTTGAAGGTCACGTCCTTTTGGATCAGACGGTGGGTGCCGATGACGATGTCCACCGTCCCCGCCTGTAGCTTACTCAGGATTTTCCCCTGCTCTCGTCGCGATCTGAAGCGGGAGAGCATCTCCACCTCGACAGGGAAGGGATTGAGTCGTTTCTGAAAGGTGGTGTAATGCTGCTGGGCCAAGACGGTAGTGGGCACCAGGATGGCAACCTGCTTGTGGCCCATCACGGCCTTGAAAGCTGCCCGCAGGGCGACCTCGGTTTTGCCGTAGCCCACATCGCCACAAATGAGCCGATCCATGGGCTTGGGTTTCTCCATGTCGGTCTTGATCTCTTCGACGGCCCGCAGTTGATCCTCGGTCTCGATGTAGGGGAAAGATGCCTCCAGATCGGCTTGCCAGGGGTGGTCGGGGGGAAAGGCGTGGCCCGGTACGACCTCTCTTGATGCGTAGAGCTCCAGGAGCTCCCGCGCGATGTCCTCCACAGCCCGCTTGGCCTGGGCCTTGACCCGCCCCCAATCGGCTGCACCCAGGCGGTGGAGTCTGGGGAGGCGATCGGTCGCGCCCACGTAGCGGCTGAGACGATCCGCCTGATGAATGGGCACGTATAGCTTATCGCCGCCGTTGTATTCGACATCCAGGTATTCTCGCTTCATCCCGTCGAGAGTTAGCTCAATCAGGCCGCGAAAGATGCCGATGCCGTGCTCGATGTGCACCACGCAATCGTCGGGCGCCATGTCGGCGAAGAAAGCCTCTGGAGTTACCGCCCGCGGTCGGCGCGCGCGGCGGGGCAGGGGCCTCGACCAGCCGAAGATCTCCGCGTCCGTCTGCAAGCAGCACGTTTCTTGCTGTTGCCTCCTTGCCGCCAGCAGCGTCCAGCCCTCGGCTAGGGTACCCTGCACGATGGTAAGGCTGCGCAGTGGGGGCAGAACCCTAAGGGTCTCAGAGACCCTTAGGGTTTGCACGTAGGCTTCTCGCTCTCCCCACAGCGCGGCCAGGCGTTGGGCCTGACGGCTCACCGCCACGATCCGCTGACCCTCGTGGAGCATCCTCCGCCAGTCATCCATCACCTGCTTGAGTCGTCCGCCGTAGCGGGGGCCTGGAGTAAAGAGTCGGCTCAGGGGCTGTTCCTCCTCGCCATCGTATCCCAGCACCAGGGGATGCTTGTCCAGCAACACCTCCTGTAGCTCATCCCAGGTGAAGTAGGGGATGGGGAGCCCGCTGGGCAATTCCCCCGCTTCGAGCAGGGTCTTCTGAAGCTCCAGCGCGCTGGCCTCCAGGTCGGCCATAGATGCTGCCAACTCGGTCAGGTCGTCAACGATCACTAGTCCCTCTGAGGGCAAGAAATCTATAAGGTTTCCCGGTTGAGAGTAGAGATGGGGAATGTAGAACTCCAGGCCCTTGAAGTGCTGGCCCTCCTCCAGGGCGGCAAGGTTGGCCTCGAATTCGGCCGCCGCCGATTCGTGGCAGGTTGAGAGGTCCAACTTGGAAGTGGAAACGGCTTGGGCGGCTCGCTGAGCCGCCTGCGGGCCATATTGGGGCAGGGCTTCGCTGGCTGGAACTAGAGTAACCGAGGCTACCTTCTCCTGGGAGCGCTGTGTGTCCGGCTCGAAGAGGCGCAGGGACTCGATCTCATTCCCGAAGAGCTCGATTCGCACCGGCTGCGCGCTGTGGGGGGGAAAGACGTCAATGATTCCACCGCGCCGACTGAAGGTACCCGGCTCCTGGACGAGGTTGGCCGGTTCGTAGCCCAAGGAGACCCAGTAGGCCAGCATCTTCTCCAGGGAGATGGGCTGGCCTTGCTGCAGGGTATGCACACCCGCCTGGAATTCAGTCACGGGGATGGTTTTTTGCATCAAAGCCCGGGCTGAGGCGATGATGATGGGGCTCTGCAAAGCCGCACCCTTCGACAGGCTCAGAGTGCTGTCTTCTTCCACTTGTAATAGCGTGGCCAACACCCGGATGCGTTGCTGGATGGTCTCGGTGTTCCAGGCGATGTGTTCATAGGGTAGGGCGTTAGGCTCAGGGAAAAGCAGCACGCTCTCCGGCCTGGCTGACCAGAGGCGCAATTGGCTGTAGAGTCGGTTGGCCTGCTCTGACCGGGCCGTCACCACCACCAGGGGCTTGGCCAGGTCCCGCTGAAGGGCAGCGATGAGGTAGGGCCGCGCCGAGGACAGCAGGCCAAGGGTTAAAGGGTGGGGTAGGGATAGTGGGACCGTGTCGCGAGCCCTCCAATCCTCGATCAGCTCACGATAGCTGGGTATATTTTCGATGAGGGAGTGCAGGCCCGACAAATTCAGTTCGTGCACGCCAAGTCCTTTCCAGTTTCTATGAGGGTCGATCGAGTTGCCCCGCCCCTGAGTTGTACCTGTTCATAGCAGCCGCGACGCCTTCCGTTAGCCAGAACTCCACGGCGGAAACGACTCTCTCGTAGAGCACATCAATAGTGATCCGCTCGTCGGGGGTGAAGTCGTCCAAGACGTAGTCCACGGGGTCGCCGTGGGTTGGGCGGCCTATGCCCACCCGCAAACGGGGGAAGCCGTTGGCGCCCAGGTGCTCGATAATTGATTTCATCCCTTTGTGCCCGCCAGACCCGCCTTCGGGGCGCAGACGGATTCGGCCCAGGGGCAGGTCAAGATCGTCGTGGATCACCAGGATGTTCTCGGGGGGTACTTTGTAGAAGCGGGCCATCCGCCCCACTGCGTCGCCGCTGAGATTCATAAAGGTTTGGGGCTTGGCCAGGATGACCTTGAGGCTGGCGATCTGGCCTTGAGCTTGCAGGGCTTTGTGTTTTCGCCTGCTAAACGACAGGCCCCAGGCTTCGGCCAGATGGTCGAGGCATTGAAAGCCGACATTGTGCCTGTTGCCGGCATACTTTCGGCCAGGGTTGCCCAAGCCGATGATAAGTCTGGCTACGCCAGGCTCGTCCCTTTCCCATAAATGCCTGAAAGCTTTCATCATCATCGTCTCACACATCACGAATCACGTCTTCTCAGAACTGTGCTATCAGCCACGAGATAAGCCGCCGCAAAATGCTTATTATGGCCATCAGCAGGAACAAACCCATAGCTCCACCTGCTCCATAGAGCAGGGCCTTACCTAACCCTTGGGCAGTGATGTTGAGTCCGGTTTCTGCTTCCGGCTCTAGTGTGACCCCGGCCGGCCCCGGGGTTGAGGTGGGTCTAGGGGTGGATGTTGGCGGCTGCTCAATGATCACCGTGGGCGTGGGGGGCAGGGGGGTGCGGGTGGCCGCCGGGGTTGGTGTCGCCGTCGCCGTTGCCGTCGGCTGAGCATTGACCACCGAGATCTGGCGCACGTAATACTCATCGTAGTTGCCGTCCACGCGAACAACCCTGAGCCGCAAGCTGTAGGTCCCATCGGGCGCCAGGGAGGTGTCCCAGGTCTCCAATCGCCCATCGGTGACCTGCACTTCGTGGAGCCCCAGAAGCTGCCACTGATCGTTAGGGTTGGGCTCCGGGGCATAGTAGATCTCGTATTTCCAAAAATTGGGATGGGTGGCTGTGCCTTTGATGACCAGCAGATCGCGCACCACATCCCGATCTTGAGGAGAAGTGATAACTGCTCCTTGCTGCGGCGGAGCAGCCTCAAGCCTCGCGAGCGAGGGTCCCACAAAAAGGACTGTCAACAAACAGAGAGCTAAAACATTTTTGTTCATCTGAATTCCTCCCATCCCAAGTCTTGTTCCGCCTTAAGTTTAGCACAAAACGGCCCTAAAGACAAGACCGGTGGTCAGCGACTGATCAATGTCGTTAAGTTAAGATCACTGATTGTTGACCACATTCAGAAACCCTGCTATACTTATATCCTGAGAGACTCAGTAGATCCAGAATCGCTCTGCGGGGATTGCGTGCAACCTTCGGTTGCCTTCCCCGCCTTTGGCCTGGATCTGGCGATCCAGGCCGAGCAAAATTGGATCTACTGAGACTGTTTTTTTCTTGCTTGCATGGACAGTTCATTTCATTAAATCCACGAGGCTCTCCGTGGTGTAGAAAGGCCAA
>CAYWWC010000088.1:0-13897 GCA_964461615.1 uncultured Anaerolineae bacterium | reverse complement strand
CATTTACGAATATCGCTGTGAGAACTGTGGAGAGCGGGTGGAGGTGCTGGTTCGCTCTGAGAGCACCCCACTCACTTGCCCAAACTGCGGCAGCTCCCGGCTGGATAAGCTCCTCTCCGTCCCTTACGTGATGAGTGGGGAGAAGCGTCCGGCGGGACTGACCTGCTGTGGGCGGGAGGAGCGCTGCGAAGCGCCGTCCTGTTCGACGGATGAGGCTTGCAGAAGGAGGTGATGAAAGATGTTCCAGAGGTTTCTTAGGCTTTTTGGCCGCGGTGGAGGCCGTGGCGGCGGTGCCGGACGCGGCACCGGACGTGGGCCGGGTCGCTTGGGCGGCGCCAAGGCCGCCGGGCCAGGTGGCAACTGCGTGTGCCCCAGTTGCGGTCACAAAGCGCCCCACCAAGTGGGACAGCCATGCTATCAGATAAGTTGCCCCAAGTGTGGCGGCAAGATGACCCGTGAGTGAGCATCACGTTCGGCAAGGTCTCCTGACCGTCGCCGCGAGGGATCGGCCAGAGACCTTCGCCCAACAAGTAAGCAAGGAGCACTGAGTGATAAGAGTAACCTGCGTAGTAGATGACGCCGTCTGCGACCATTCATCGTTTTGGGGTGAGCATGGGTTGGCCTTCTTGATCGAGACGGAGAGCGGGCGCATCCTTTTCGACACTGGCCAGAGCAGCACGGTGTTGCTGCACAATCTGGATCTGCTGGGCATTGAGCCGGCGGCGATCAACGCGCTGGCCATCAGCCACGCCCACTACGATCACACCGGCGGGTTGCCGGCCCTGCTGGATCGGGGCTCGGTCGGAGACCTTCGCCCAACTGGGATCCCCCTCCACGCTCATCCCGACCTCTTCCGCGAGCGCTTCTCGCGGCGGGAGGGAACGCCCAAGTTTGTGGGCCTGCCTGTGGAAAGGGCGGCGTTGGAGCAACGACTGACGCTCCAACTGGGCGTGGAGCCGACGGAGATTCTACCCGGCGTGTGGACGACGGGGGAGATCACAGACCGTGCAGAGCCAGAGGGTCGCAGCGCCTATCATCTGGTGCGCGGGCCTGGGATGGAGGGCTGGGAAGCTGATCCCTACCGCGATGACATGGCTCTGGTGCTGGAGACGGAGGGGGGGCTGGTGGTGCTCTGCGGTTGCTGTCACGCCGGCCTGCTCAATACCCTGGCCCACGTGCGCCGCACTTTTGGCTCAGACATCACTGCTGTGGTCGGGGGCACCCATCTGCTCCACGCCGACGAAGCTCATCTGCGGCGCGTCATCAAGGTGTTGAGGGAGCTTGGCGTATCCCGACTCTATCTCAACCACTGCACCGGGCAGCGGGCCTACGTCACCCTGGCCCAGGCTTTCGGCGAGAAGGTGGCTCCCTGTCCGGCAGGCACGAGGCTGAGCTTTTGAGAGGTGTGGTCATGAACGTTGAGCCTGGGTGGTGGAATGGGCGGTTACCAAGTCGGGTGGTCTTCATTGATCGTGTCGAAAGCATAGAGGATTTGTACCGGGTGTGCGAGGATGAAAATGGCGAGCTGGTGCGTGTGCCGGTGTCGGTGATGGAGAAGTGATGGACATCTTTCAACCGGCGGCTCAACAATCTGAGGAAGCAATTGTCTACCGAGCTATCGGTCACGTCGAAAACGATTTCGATGAGCCGGCAGCGCCATACGAGATCCGGTCTGTCGAGTCTCGGATTGTCCTCGCTCCGACCCTGATGGAAGGCTTGAAGGGGCTGAAGCCGGGCCAGCAGATTATGGTTGTTTTCTACTTTCATCGTTCCCGGGGTTTTGACTTGCTTCAGCATCCCCAGGGTGACAGGAGCCGTCCCCGACGCGGGGTCTTTGCTCTGCGCAGCCCGCGTCGTCCCAACCCCATCGGCGTCACCGTGGTGGACCTGGTGGCCGCGGAGGGAAATGTGCTACGAGTGCGGGGCCTGGACGCAATCAACGGCACGCCGGTGCTGGACCTCAAGCCGGCGTGATGATCCCACCCCAAGACGCCGTCGAGTAGTGAGAGTTGCTCAAGCGGTCCCTTCCAGGCATATTGCTGGCCGTCTCCGCCGGAGCTTGGTCTACGTGGGGGCTTCTCACCGCTTCCCGCAGTCGAAAGAGAACAAAAGGTATAGCATCCTCGCGCTGGCCGCTGGGGTGTTGGTTGCCGTCATCATCATCTTGTCGAAAGGCTGATTGGATTCTTGGATTTGCATCGGCTTTATCAGCGCACCATTGGCTTTGTGCAACGCCAGACGCACGATTTCAAACTCATGTTGGGGCGTCGGGCGTTGCACGGGCTGGCCTCCGGCCTCACCACCCAGTACAATTCCATCTACGCCACGCTGCTGGGGGCTGACCCGGTGCAATTGGGATCGTTGCAAAGCGTGGGCAACGCCATTGGTGCTCTGGCAGCATTGCCTGCCGGATGGTTCATTGACTATCATAGCCTGAGGAAGGTCTTTTTGTTAGGCACGGCGATGCTGGCGGCTTCCAGGTTGCTCTACTTCGTCGCCCCTCATTGGGCCTGGCTTTATGGAGCTATCATTCTCTACTACCTGGGAATGCACCTCACTTGTACCGCGTGCACTGTCACTTGTGCGGGGGAATTGCCCAACGAGGAACGGGCTACAGGACGCGGACTCTGTCGGACGATATCCTCTCCAGTGGCCATCGTCACGCCCTTGCTGGCGGCCTGGCTCATCTCTCAATCTGGCGGCATGAGCGCTCGCGGCATCCGTCCGCTCTATATGGTCCAGGTGATCGTTTTTGTCGGCATCTTCGTCCTCCTGCTGACTCAGTTATCTGGCTCCCAAGCCAGCGGTGCGTCAAGCGATAGCCATCACATTCTCTCAAGCTTTCTTCAAATCTTCAAGCATGGCTCCGATGTGACACGTTTGATGCTCGTGATGGGCTTCATGGAGTTGCCCTGGACGTTAGCACAGCCATTCATGCCTGTGTACGCTCATGAGTTCAAAGGAGCCAATGAGTTCATGCTGGGTGGCATCTCCATGGCCATCACCATCGTGCCCATGCTGACCTCCCTCGCGCTGGGACGTCTGGCCGATCGGTATGGCCGCAAGAAGTTGCTCTTTGCCATAGCTCCTCTGGCCTATGCGGCCAATCTTTGTTTGGTCTTCGCGCCGGCCTCAGGGACGGGGAGGTGGGTGTTTCTATTACTCTACGGCATCCTCTTCGGCTTCAACAGCATAAGCATGGCCTTAGCCTCTTCAATGACGGCCGAGATCATGCCCAAGGAGCAGATGGGACGGTGGATCGGCATCGTCAGTCTTTTCCGTGGCTTGCTTAGCATCCCTGCCCCGCTGATAGGGGGGCTGATCTGGGAGCACATTGGTCCGCAGTACGTGTTCTTCGCCGCCATCGCCATTGATGCGTTGTTTCGCCTGCCACTTCTAGTCTCGGTTAGGGAGACGTTACATCTTCCCCCTGTCTGAGAACTTCGAAAGGTGAAGGGATCACTATGTCTCCGAATCGCAGTAAAGCCATTGAGGTATCCAACCTCACCAAATACTACCGCGACCTGCTGGCGGTGGACCACATCAACTTCGAGGTGTACCGAGGCGAGGTTTTCGGTTTCCTGGGGCCCAACGGGGCGGGCAAGACGACCACCCAGCGCATGCTGACCACACTTCTGGAGCCAACCGAGGGCCGCATCGTCATCAACGGACACGACCTGGTACGCGACGCCTACCCGGTCAAGCGGCAAATGGGACTGGTGCCAGAAGAATCCAATGTCTACACTGAACTGACCGCCTGGGACAACCTGATGTTCACTGCCCGACTCTACCGAGTGCCCAGGGCTGAGCGTGCGACGCGAGTTAGCGAGCTGCTTGAGACCTTCGGCCTGTGGGAGAAGCGGGGCGTGAAGGTGGAGGACTTCTCTAAAGGGATGCGCCGTCGCTTGAGCATTGCTATGGCTATCATTCACAAGCCGACGCTTCTCTTCCTGGACGAACCGACGCCAGGATTAGATGCTCAGAGCGCTCGGGCCATCCGAGACTTGCTCCGTCAATTGGGCGCCGAGGGGACGACCATTTTCCTAACCACCCACCAGATCGAAGAGGCCAATCAGTTGTGCGACCGGGTGGCTATCATCAACCACGGGAGGATTGCAGCCATAGATACCCCAGAGCGGCTGAAGCGAGCCTTCCAGCGGGTGCAGTCGGTGGAAGTGGCGCTGAAGCCGGATGGACAGTTGCATGGAGATGCTTTGGCTGGGCTGCCGGGTGTGACCACATCAGTCAAAAGGGGCGACAAGTGGCGGCTGTACACGGAGGATCCCTCGGCCTTGCTGCCCCGGGTGATGGACTATGCCCGCTCGCACGGGCTGAAGGTAATCAGCCTGAGCACGCTGGGTCCCAGTCTGGAGGATGTCTTCCTGGAAATCACGGGGCAGGAGGTGGGCAGCGTGCGCCATGAAACGCAAGAGGCGGGAAGCCGGAGGAAAGGGGCGAGGGGCAAGAGGGGAGGTTGGCGATGAGAGACAGATGGTTGAGACGACTACGAGATGAACTGGCCCAGGCCTGGAATGTAGCTGTCAAAGACATCAAGATCTACTATCTGACGCCGCCGATGGTTATGTTCGGCCTGCTGATGCCATTCTTCATGTTTTTCTCCTTCTCGGTGCGGCGGGAGATGGCTGCGGCGCAGAGCGTCGCCCGGCTGCTGGCCCTGACCACTTTCTTCACCGCCTCGTCGGCTGGGCCGGTGATCATCCCTTTGGAGCGGCGGACGGGCACCTACGACCGGTTGCTGGCAGCGCCGATGTTGTTGGTTACCTTGTTGATGGGCAAGTCTCTGGTGGGAACCTTCTTTGCCGTGGCGGTGTCGGCAATACCGTTGTTGGTAGGACTGCTATGGCTGCGCGTGGCCGTGGCCAACGTTGGGCTGCTGATGGTAGGGCTGGTGATGGCGAGCATGGCCTTCTCGACCTTTGGTTTGGCTTTTGCTTCCATCCCTGCTCGGTCGGTGGGCAGCATTATGATGCCCAGCACCCTGATCCGCTGGCCGCTGCTTTTTGTCAGCGGTGTCTTCATCCCGCTGGAGGAGATGGCGACCTGGATGCGCGCCCTGGCCTACATCTCGCCGCTGACCTACGCCCAGGACTTGATGAACCACCTTGTGCCCGGGAAGGGCTTGCTCAATCCGTGGCTGGACCTGGTTGCTCTGTTGCTGAGTGGCGTTTTGTTTTTGCTGATGGCGGTGCATATGCACCGGCGGTCTCGCAGATTGGGGTATTGAATCAGGGAGAGTGAAATGACTGATGATATGTCGGAGGAAAACCATGCCTACTTACGAATATCGCTGTGAGAATTGCGGGGAGCGGGTGGAGGTGTTGATCCTCTCTGAGACGAGCGCCCCACCCACCTGTCCTAACTGCGGCAGCCCCCTGCTGGAGAAGCTCCTCTCCGCTCCCTACGTGATGAAGGGGCAGAGGCGGCCAGCGGGGATGACCTGCTGTGGGCAAGAAGATCGCTGCAAGGCCCCGCCCTGTTCGACGGATTAAGCCTGGCGAAGGCCAGAGCCGTTTGCAGAAAGAGGTGAGAAGGGGCGTCGAGCGATGAGAGTAACCTGCGTGGTAGACGACACCGTCTGCGATAACTAACCGTAAGGAGGTTGCATTTGGAAAAGCTTCGCTGTGCTATGTGTGGGGTACGGGTGTGCAGTGCCGAGCCTGGCACCGAAAAGTACCCCCGTTTCTGTCCCATGTCTGCGGAGATGACCATCCTCTCCAGAGCAGAGGAGGCATATCTGAGCCAGGACAATCTGCGAGAATTCGCCCTGGCTGCGGCTCGCACTGAGGCTGCCGGGTATTGCAAAGAGCCTCGGTTGGAAGAGACCATGAACTTTGCCCGGCGTATCGGCGCGCGGCGGCTGGGCATCGCCAGTTGCATCGGCCTCATCCGCGAGGCTCGCATCTTGCAGGAGATCTTGGAGGCCAATGAGTTCGAGGTGGACAGCGTCTGCTGCAAAGTGGGCTCCATTGACAAGGAGAAAATCGGCTTGATGGATGAGGAGAAGATACGCCCAGGGCAGTATGAATCTCTCTGCAACCCTGTGGGGCAGGCCATGTTACTGAATGAGGCCGGCACAGAGTTGAACATCGTCGTGGGGCTGTGTGTAGGCCACGACAGTCTCTTCTTCAAACATTCCGAGGCACCGGTCACAGTGCTGGTGGCCAAGGACCGCGTTACGGGCCACAACCCCGTGGCTGCTCTTTACACTAGCCATTCCTACTACAAGCGGCTGCGAGGGCAGTGATGATTCCGAAGCAACACCGCCCCTCATTGCCCCTTTGTCTCCTTGCCGTGACCCTGGCCCTGCAGATCAAGCAGACCGTGGCAGACGTGGAAGGGGTAACGGGCCAGGAGATCGAGATCGTAGGCTATATGGGAGCAGAGTCGCTCAACGAATTACCGAAGGAGTCGTGAGATGTGTCAGGCAACAGTGTATCTGGTCGGCGACGGCCAGCAGGAAGAGGAAATCATGCGGGATGTGATCTTGCTAGAGCCGGTGGCGAATGGCGTTCGACTGGCTAGCTTTTTTGAGGAGCCGCAGATCGTACGGGCGCGCATCCAACGGATTGATTTTCTAAAGCATACAGTCACCTTGGTGCCAGAGGCGGAGGGGGAGGGGTGAGATGACGACCATGACCGATCTGCAGAAGCTGAGGGTGTTGTTACCTCACTGGATAGAGCACAACGCTGAGCACGCGGCCGAGTTTCGGGAGTGGGCAGAGCGGGCCCGTGTTGCGGGACAGGAAGGCCCGGCCTCGGACATCGCCCTGGCCGCCGAAGAGCTGGAATGGGCCAATGAGCAACTGGCGGCGGCTCTGGAGAAGCTGGGCCAGGAATGACGAGCTACGTTTACGGCCCAGTCCCCTCGCGGCGGCTAGGCCAGTCGCTGGGTATAGATCCCATCCCCTTCAAGACCTGCAACTACAACTGCGTCTATTGCCAGTTGGGCCGCACCACTCCCCTCACTAACGAACGCAGAGACTTCTTTCCTCGAGAGAGGATTCTGGCTCGGGTGCAGGACACGCTGGAACTTCACCAGCCCAGCGAGGTTGACTACGTGACCTTCGTCGGGCAGGGAGAGCCGACGCTGTGCGCCAGCCTGGGGTGGCTCATCCGGCAGGTGAAGGCCCTCACCGACGTCCCGGTGGCCGTCCTCACCAACGGCGCCCTCCTCTATCAGCCCGAGGTGCGGGAGGAGCTGGCCGCCGCCGATTTGGTGATGCCCACCCTCGACGCGGCCAATCAGGAGACTTTCCGCCAGATCAACCGCCCCTGGCCCCGCTTCCGCATAGCCGAGATCGTCGAGGGGATGGCGGCCTTTCGGAGGACATTCAAGGGCCAGCTCTGGATGGAAGTGATGTTGGTCAAGGGGCTGAATGACGATGTGCTGACGCTGTTGGGAATCCGCGATGCGCTGGCCCGCATCTGCCCCGACCGAGTGCAGATCAACGTGCCCATTCGTCCGCCGGCCGAGCTCTGGGCGGAGATCCCCGACGACAAGGCCATCGAGCATGCCACGGCCATCCTGGGCGAGGCAGCCGAGGTTGTCGCCCCCTACGAGGGTTCCTTCGACCTCTCAGGCTTCGCAGACGTGGCCGAGGCGATACTTGCCATCATCCGCCGCCACCCGATGCGCCAGCGGCGTTTGGTGGAGACGTTGGATAGGTGGGCGCCGGGCGAGGTGGAGGAGACGCTGGCCCGGCTGGAGTCTGGCGGCCAGGCCCGGAAGCATCCCTACCGGAGTGAGGTTTTTTGGGAATACGCTGGCAGAATCTTTGGCGAAAGGCAGGTGCACCGTGAACCTTGAGCGCTGGGGCTGGTATTCTATAATGGTCAACGTCGCTTTGGGGTTAATCAACCTGGTCATCGCCAGAGCCTCCGGCAGCCTGGCGGTGGAGGCGGAGATGGTCCACAATCTGGTGGACCTGCTGACGGCGGTGGCGGTGCTGATCGGGCTGAGACTCTCGACCCGGAAGTCCAAGGATTTTCCCTACGGCCTGTACAAGCTGGAGAACGTGGTGGCCGTGGCGCTGGCGGTGATGATCTTCTTCACCGCCTACGAGATCGCCCGCGATGCCTTCCTCGAGCCGACGCGCCTGGCCACAGTGGATCCCTGGATGCTGGTGGGAGTGGTGGTTGCGACGGCGATTCCGCTGGTTTTCAGTCATTTCGAGCTGCGCGTCGGAAGGGCGGCTAACTCCCCCTCCCTCATCGCCGACGCCAAGGAGTACCGCGCCCACGTCTTCACCACTGGCATCGTCTTCGCCGCGCTGTTGGCCCAGCGGTTCAACCTCCCGCTGGACCGCATCGCGGCGTTGGTCATTGTAGTCGCCATCGGCAAGACCGGCTGGGAGCTGCTTTCCGACGGGATGCGCGTGCTGCTCGACGCCTCGTTGGACACCGAAACCGTCCTGCGGATCCGGGAGATCATCGCTGCCGAGCCGACGGTGGCCGAACTCAAGTGGGCCACCGGTCGCAACGCCGGCCGCTTCCGTTTTGTGGAAGCCGAGGTCGCCCTGCGCGTCAGCGAGTTGGAGAGAGCGGAGGCCATCACCCGGCGCATCGAGGAGCGCATCCGCCAAGCCGTGCCCTACGTGGACCGCGTGCTGATCCACGCCGAACCGATGGAGCGGACGTATTTGCGCTACGCCACTCCACTGAGCGATACGGCGGGCGCACTGAGCGAACACTTCGGCGAGGCGCCCTACTTTGCCCTGACAACCCTGCGGCTGGCCGACGGGGTCATTGAGGAGCAGCAGATCATTGCCAATCCCCATAAAGCAGTGGACAAGGCGAAAGGCATCCGGGTGGCCGAGTGGCTGGTGGGTCAGAAGGTGGACATCGTCTTCGTGAGGGAGAGCCTGCGTGGCAAGGGGCCGGTCTACGTCTTCGGCGACGCCGGGGTGGAGATGTGGGAGACCGAGGCGACGACGCTGGAAGAGGCGCTGAGTAACCTGGTGAAGGTGGCCTGATCGAAAGCGAGCAGTTGACTTTTGAGCGGCTTTCTGTTATCATGGGCATAGCGAGCTTTACTCGGAGGAGATGGAAAATGAGCGAACCTATTGTCGCAGTGGAAGGACTCGTGAAACGCTACGGGGACGTGCTCGCCGTGGATGACATCGGCTTCGCGATCCAAGAGGGGGAGATCTTCGGGCTGCTGGGGCCCAACGGCGCGGGCAAGACGACGACCATTAATGTGCTCTGCACCTACACCGAGCCGACAGCGGGGGAGATCACTGTCGCTGGCCACAGCGTCACTGCCGAGGCGGAAGCGGTCAAGCGGGCCATCGGCGTGGTGCCCCAGGACATCGCTCTCTACCCCGACCTGAACGCGGTGGAGAATCTGCGCTTCTTCGGGCGGATGTACGACGTCCCCAAAGCCAGGCTAGAGCGGCGCATTGGCGAATTGCTGAAGCTGGTGGGCCTGGCGGAACACGCCCGCAGGCGAGTGGAGCACTACTCTGGCGGGATGAAGCGACGGCTGAACCTGGCGGTGGGCCTGTTGAGCGAGCCTCGCTTCCTGATGCTGGACGAGCCGACGGTGGGCGTGGACCCGCAGTCGCGCAATGCTATCTTCGAGAACATCCGGGCCCTCAACCGGCAGGGGCTGACCGTCCTCTACACCACCCACTACATGGAGGAGGCGGAGCTTCTCTGCGATCGGGTGGCGATCATGGACGAGGGACGGATCATCGCCCTCGATACCCCGCAAAACCTGATCAACACCCTGGGCGCGGGGATCATCCACATCGGGATCAAGGACGTAGATGAAGAGATGCTGGCTCGCCTGCAAGCTCTGCCCCAGGTCAAGGCCGTTGCCCGTCGCGATAACACCCTGGCCTTCGAGACCCTGGACGCGCAGCGAGCCTTGCTGGAGATCATCGGTCTCTTCAACGAGACGGACACGTCCATGACCTCGCTGGAAATCCTGGAGCCGAACCTGGAGAGCGTGTTCATCCAGTTGACGGGGAAGCAGTTGCGGGATTAGAGATTGGATGTCGGAGGTTGGAGATTGGAAATTCAACTTCCAACATCCAACATCCAGACCAAGAATTGGGGATACACGATGAAAAAGTTGCTGTACATTACTATGAACGAATTGCTGTTACTGCTCAAGGATAAGATGGCCGTTGTTTGGATGGTCGTCCTGCCTCTGGCGATGACGGCCATCATGGGCCTGGTTTTCGGTGGCGTCGGCGGGGGGAGCGAGGCGGTGGTGATTGATCTGCCGGTGGTGGATCACGACGAAGGCGAGATGGCCGCCGTGGTGCTGGACATCCTTTCGCAGACGGGGAACCTGCACCTGGAGACGGAGCATGATGAGGAGACCGCTCGCCAACTGGTGACCGATGGCAAGCGGGCCGGCGCGGTGGTCATCCCCTCGGGCTTCAGCGCCGACCTGACCTCCGGCCAACTCACCACCCTGGAACTGATCATCGTCCCCGGCGGGCAGACCGCCCCGCTTTTGGAAGGGATGGTGCGGGGCGTCGCCAGCGGCTTCTCCAACGTGCAGACGGCGGTGGAAGTGGCCATCAGCGAGGTGCAGCGGGCCACCGGGAGCACCAATCTGGATTACGAGGGGATCGCCGGGCGGGCGGTGGATGTGGCCTTGGAGCGGCTGCATGATCCACCGGTTCGCGCCCGCATCACCACCGTCGGCAGCGCAGAGGAGGAAGAGTTCAACATCTTCGACCAGGCGGTGCCGGGCTACGCAGTGATGTTCGCCATGTTCACCGTGCTCTCGGCGGCTGGGGGCATCCTGGAGGAGAAGGAGCGCGGCACCTTCAAGCGGCTGCTCATCGCCCCTATCCCCCAGTGGTCGCTGCTGGGCGGCAAGCTCCTGGCGCAGTTCCTCATGGGCGTGGGCCAGATCGCACTGATGTTCCTCGCCGGCGCGCTCGTCTTCCACGTCAAGCTGGGAAATTCGCTTCTGGGATTGGCCTTGATCACCCTGGCCACCTGCTGGGCCACCACCAGCCTGGGCATCCTGCTGGTGGCGGTGATCCGCTCACGTAAGCAGATCCACCCCATCACCACGCTGATCATCCTGGGCACCTCGGCCATCGGTGGCTCCTGGTTCCCGCTGTTCATGATGCCCAAGGCGGTGCAACAGGTGTCCCGCATCACCCTCGTCGCCTGGGCGATGGAGGGGTACAACCGGCTGATGATCCTGGGGGGGAGTCTGGCTGACGTGTGGGTGGACATCGGGGTTTTGGTGCTCTACGGTGCGGTCTGCTTCGCCGTCGGGCTGAAGCTGTTCCGGTTCAAGGAGACGTAGGGGGGGCAAAAACGAAAATAAGTAGGAGTGACGAAGGATGAATGATGAGATGCAATTGAAATACTGGTTGGGGGCAGCCTTGCTGTTTCTAGTGTTGACCCTGGCCTGGGTGACGGGCACGGCCCACGCTGACGGTGGGCCGATTGTGCGGATGGTCTATTTCACCGCCAATGATTGTCCTCATTGCGTTGCCGTGGTCAACGAGGTGTTGACGCCACTGCAAGCCGAATACGGCGACCAAATGCAAATCAAAGTGGTCGAGATCTCCGACCCGGCCAACTACGAGATGTTGATCCGCACTGAGGAGATGCTCGGTGTGTCCGCGGAAGAGCGCGGGCTGCCGACGCTGGTCGTTGCCGGGCAGGCGCTCGTCGGCGAGGACGCCATTCGCGAGCAGTTGCGCTGCCTGCTCGATACCTGCCTGGGGATGGGCGGCACGTCCTGGCCCGACATCTCCGGCCTGCAAGGGATCGCCATCGAAGGCCAGGATGGACTGGTTCCAGAATTCAGCCTGGGACTGGAGGAGCTGGCCGCCTGTGGCCCAGAGGATGCGGTGGCCTGTGAGCCCCCGCCGACGATTTGGGCGGCTTACTTCTACGAGGTGGGCTGTCAGGAATGTAGCCGTGCCGAGTACGACATCCGATACAGCCAGAGCAAATACCCCCAGTTGTTGATCGAGGAGTACAGCACTCAGGAGGATGCTGCTTTGGCGGAATGGCTGGGCGCCCGCGCGGGGGTTCCAGAAAGACAGCGCCTAGCAACCCCGGCCCTCTTCGTGGGCGATGACTATCTGATTGGTGCCGACATCACCACTGAAGCATTGCTGGCCCTGGCCGAGAGATACGCTCCCATCGGTGCGGAGCGAGTGTGGGCTGACTTCAACGCCGAGAAGGGTGAGCAGGGCATAATCGAGCGGTTCAAATCCTTCGGCGTTTTCACCGTGGTCTTCGCTGGCCTGGTGGATGGTCTTAACCCCTGCGCCTTCGCCACGCTCGTGTTCTTCGTCTCCTACCTGACACTAAGCGGGCACAAGGGGCGGGAGGTTTTGATGGTGGGCGCGACTTTCACCCTGGGCGTGTTCGTGGCCTACCTGGTGGTAGGGTTGGGTTTCTACAAGGTGCTCGATCTGCTGGGCGACCTGCTGACGACGTTGGGGCGCTGGGTGTACGGGCTGACCGCTCTCTTGTGCACTGGCCTGGCGGTGTTCAGTTTTCTCGATTTCCTCAAGGCCCGGCGCGGCGAAATCGGCGACATGGCGCTGAACCTGCCCCACGGGCTGCGGATGCGCATCAACGCCGTCATCCGCCGGGGGCGCAAGTCGCAGGCCTTCGTCGCAGGGGCCTTCGTCACCGGTATAGTGGTATCATTCCTGGAGCTGGCCTGCACGGGTCAGGTCTATTTGCCGACCATCATTTTTGTGGTGAGCCAGCCAGAGATGCGAGCGAGCGCGTTGCTATTCCTCGTGCTCTACAATCTGCTCTTCATCCTGCCGCTGGTGGTGGTTTTCATCCTGGTCTACTACGGCACTGCTGGTTCGAAGCAGTTGACCCACTTCCTCCAGCAGCGTGCGGCGACGGTCAAGTTGGGGATGGCGTTTCTCTTTGCTGCGCTGGCGACCTGGCTGACCATCAGTATCGTAGCATAGGAGATGAAGTCGCCATGAAACGCTTTCAAGAGTTCCTCTACAGCTTGCATCCCTTTCTGCTGTCATCCATCGCGGGCGTGTTGACGGTCGCATAAATCGTCCTGGCTTTCTTCCTCCACGGGCGTGGATATGAAGCGCTCAAGTGGGCTGGATGGGTCTGCGTGTGGACCGCTGGAATCCTGGGCTGGCTGTCCATCATCACGTTCCGCAGGAAGGGCGGCGTGGCGAGAGGAGAAAGCTACATGAAGACCACGACCCTGGTTGACACCGGCATCTATGCCATCGTGCGTTATCCGCAGGGCGGTACGGCCTGGCTATTGATCAACCTGGGCGTCGAGTTGATCGCGCAGCATTGGGCCAGCGTGGTTCTGGGCCTGGTCTACGCAGATGCCGTCAAGGCTGACCGGTCTTGCATCGAGAAGTTTGGCGATGACTACAAGCGCTATATGCAAAAGGCACCGAGGGTGAATGTCGTGGCCGGCATCGTACGGCTGGTGCGAGGCAGAGATTGAACCTTGTGGCCGAGAACATCGGGGAAGTGTCTGGCCATCGTGGCTTCGAAGGCAGCGGAGGCAGTCCTGGAGGCGATGCGCTTTCATCCTCTGAGCAAGGAGGCGGCTATCATCGAGAAGGTGGCGGAAAGCCTCGCTACGGAGGAGCATCCTGACGCTGTGATTTTGCGCAGCCGCGTGGGAGGGAAGCGGGTGGTGGACATGCTCAGCGGTGAGCAATTGCCGCGCATCTGCTGATGGTGAGTAGAGATTATTAGGCGGAAAAACCCGGTTTGTTCTGTTTGGTCCAGAGTCCAATCCAAGCAACGAATTGACAAGGATTGTAGAAGAAGTAGGCTGAGAACCAAAACATCAAGCTCCCCCTCGTGCGAGGGGGAGCTTCTGCCTGTACGCCCGGCATGGGCGATAGCTAGGGGGTGAAAGTCCCCTGCGGGCGTTGAT
>CAYWWC010000087.1:0-14014 GCA_964461615.1 uncultured Anaerolineae bacterium | reverse complement strand
CCTGTGGCCGCCACGGCAGTTGGAAGGCAAGGCCGGGATCGTGGATTTTGTCCGCCACGTCGGCTGCATCCAGTTTGACCCCATCAACGTGGTGGGCCGCAACCCAGACCTGGTGCTGCAATCCCGCGTAGCGAACTATCGTCCCGCCCTGTTGGAAGAGCTGCTCTACACTGATCGCCAACTGCTGGATGGCTGGGATAAAATGGCCGCGATTTACTTGATAACCGACTGGCCGTATTTCGCCCGCCGCCGGGTCTATATGCGTGAGCGGCAGGACGCCCGATACAACCTGCCAGAGGAAGTCATGTCGACAGTGATGGAAGCGGTCCGCGAACGCGGCCCCCTCTCATCCATTGACCTGAAGCAGATGGACAAAGTGGATTGGCACTGGGGACAACCGGTGCGTGTCGTCAGGGCTTCTCTTGAGAGACTGTACACCAGGGGCGAGTTGGGCATACACCACAGGGTCGGTACCCGAAGGGTGTTCGACTTGATCGAACGATTGCTGCCAGCCGATCTGCTAGCCGCCCCAGATCCCCACGAGACCGATGAGGTTCGCCTGGATTGGCACGTGCTGCGCCGCGTGGGCGGGTTGGGTCTGGCCAATCCCAGCGCGACCGAGTATTGGGGAACGATCTGGGGAATGACCCTGGGCGCGAAGAGAGAGGTGCGGCGGGCTGCTTTGACTCGTCTGGTGGAGCGAGGCGACCTGGTGTCCGTAGCAGTGGAAGATGTGCCCAAGCGCACCTTCTTCATCTGCACCGCCGACTTACCTACCCTGAAGGCAGTACAAACCACAAACTCGCCCAAGCCACAGGCAGCCGTCATTGGCGCGTTGGACAATCTTACCTGGGATCGCAATCTGCTGCGCTGGGTCTTCGATTTCGACTACGTGTGGGAGGTGTATAAACCGAAAGCCAAGCGCAAATATGGCTACTACGTGCTGCCGGTAATCTACGGTGACCGTTTTGTGGCTCGCTTCGACCCAGCCTTTGACAAGAAGACGCGCCAACTGACCATCACCAACTGGTGGTGGGAAGAGGGCGTCCAACCTGACGAGGCTATGCAGGCTGCAATAGCCGCTTGCTTCCGGGAGTTTATGCATTATCTGGACGCTAGTCAAATACGACTTGGGGAAAAGGTGGCGAAGGAGAGAACATTGCACTGGGTGCTGGATCTCAATGAGTGAAACATTGTCTCTGACCTGTCAAGAACAACAATTGGCACATGAAGTTGCCTTAAAGCCCCAGCGCCTCTCTGACATTGTGCCCGATGATGTTTTCGTGGGAACCAGCCTGATCCTACGCCAGGATCGCCGGTTCTTGTATGGCATTCGCCCACCACGAGCAGAAGGCTCCCGCCAGATAATCGAGCTAACGGGCATTGGCGGTGGTGTAGAGGACGAAGACGAATCTCTGGTGGCCGGCGTACTGCGGGAAGCCCAGGAGGAGATAGGCTGTGGTGTCAGATTGCTTCCATGTCCCGAGACCATCATCGTGCGTAGTCAGGACGATGTCGAACGAGTGACACTACGAGGCCAAGAGCGTCCGGCGGCCGTGGTCTTTCGCTACTACCGCACGCCGCCGCACCAGCCCTGGCACGAGGACAACCAGGGTGAGGCATGCCTGGTTGTTTACCTTGCTGAGCTCAATGGTCAACCCTGGCCAACGATGGAGCTTCCAGCCCTTATCTGGCTGAAGCCAGTTCACATACTGGAGACAGCCCATCGGGATGTTCTTTTGAGCAAGTTGCTAGATTCGGGGGCAGAGTTAGTGGAAGGTGAGCCGGGACTCCTGGCTGAGCAAAGCTGGGCGCGCATGACCGATTCCCAGGAAGCCCTGGCCTTGGCCCTGGGAGACGATGGGCTATCTTTCTACTTGCAGCTGCTCCCACTCAAAGGCGGTTAGTACTACAACGAGACTTCGGGCCACGGTCACCTCTCACTGCTGCTAAGGGGCGTCCTCGCCCTGCCTTCGAGGCGTTCTGTGACGTTCTGGCATACGAGACGGGGCGAGGACGCCCCTTGATAGCGAGTTATATCACAATCTCGTTGTAGTGTTGGGCGAGCCGCCCAGATGAATCGCGCAGTTTGTAAATTTTAAGGACAAGGAGGAGAATGTATGCGAGACAAGATCGAAGCAGCACTAAAGAGTAGCAAAGCCGACTATACCGAGATCCGAATAGAAGAACGAGAGGCCACGACCGTTGCTTATCGTGGCAAAGACCTGGAGACGGCCAGCGCAGTGATTGACGCGGGGGGCATTGTGCGCTGCCTGTGCAAGGATGGCGGCTGGGGCATCGCCACGTTCAACGACCGTGGCGATCTGTTGACCAAGGTCGAGCAGGCATACCAATGCGCCAGGGTCGGGCGGGTTGAGGAGCCCATTCAACTGGCACCCATCCCCGTCTCCGAGGATCGCATCACGGTCATGATGGAGCACGACTTTCGAGGCGTGACGATGGCCGACAAAAAGGCCCTGGCCGAGGAATACAACAACATCTTGCTAGGCCACAGCGACAAGATCGTGGACACGCAGTGTGGCTACAACGACACCTTCAGCCGAGTCTTCTTCGCCAGCTCGGAAGGTACGTTCATCGAAGAAGAGCGTCCCATGGTCGCTTTGTGGGTCATGGCCATTACACGCGACGGTGATAACGTGCAGACCGCGATAGAAACTCGCTCCGGGCAGAATGGGTTCGACTTTGTGCAAGGGCAAGAGGAGATGGCCCAAGCTGTTGCCCAACGCGCCGTAGACCTGTTGAGCGCGGAGACTGTGGTCGGTGGCCAATACCCCGTCGTGCTCAACCGGCGGTTGGCAGGGGTCTTTATCCACGAAGCGTTCGGTCATCTCTCCGAGTCGGATCATGTCTATGAAAACCCAAAGGCGCAAGAGATGATGGTTCTGGGGCGGCGATTCGGACAGGACATCCTTACCGTGGTTGACGATGGATCGCTCCCCGGACTCCGCGGCTCGCACAAGTACGACGATGAAGGGACGCGAACCGGGCGCAGCGATCTGATCAAGAACGGCATCCTGGTCGGCCGCCTCCATTCTCGCGAGACGGCGGCCAAGATGGGAGAGAAACTCACCGGCAATGCGCGGGCAACTGGCTATCGCTACCCACCCATCGTGCGCATGACCAACACGGCCATCGAAGGCGGCGAGACCTCTTTTGAGGACATGATCAAGGACATCAAGCTGGGTGTCTATGCTTGCGACATGTACGGTGGGCAGACAGCGTTGGAGAACTTCTCCTTCAGTTCGGCCTACGCCTACATGATCCGCGATGGCCAGATCGCCGAAATGGTCAAAGACGTGATCCTGGCCGGCAATCTGTTCAGCACACTGATGAACATTGATGCCATTGGCAATGATTTCGAATGGTCAGAGCGGGGCGGCACGTGTGGCAAAGGACAGGGGGGCTTGCCCGTCACCTTTGGCGCGCCCCACATCCGCATCCAAAATGTCGTCATCGGCGGAAAGTAGCAGCCAGATAAGGAGGCAGTTAGCATGGATATTCTGAAACAATTGAGCACCGAGGCCGAGCAGGTCGAGGTCGTGAATGTACAGAGTGAGTCCACCACGGTCGGCTTTGAGTCCAACCGGCTCAAGAGCAGCCAGGTGGAGGAAACCAAGGGCGTAGCCGTGCGCGTGGTCAAGAACGGCCGGCTGGGCTTTGCTGCATCGAGCGATGAGGCGGCGACAGAAAAGCTCGTGAGCAACGCGCTAGAGTCGGCGGCCTACGGGGACGAGATACCGATTGCCTTCCCAGCCCCGCAATCCGCCCCGAAGGTGACGACCTTTGACCAGGCCATCACCGAACTGTCCATCCCGCGCATGGTCGAGATTGGCCAGGAGATCATTGACATCATCTGTCAGATTGAGCCCGATGCGCTCGTCAACGTCGATCTGGAACGTGGTGTGCAGCACCTGTCCATCCGCAACCAGGCGGGAAACAACGTGTCGTTCAGGCGGTCGCCTATGTCCATAGCTCTCGAGGTCAATCGTATCGAAGGAGACGACGTGCTGCTCATGTTCGATATCATGGGCACGACGGTCTGGGAGGACGACTACCTGGCTTTTGCGCGCCGGTTGGGCGAGAAACTAGAGCTGGCCAAGAGAAGCGCGACCATCCAATCCGGACGGATGCCTGTTCTCTTCGCGCCGACCGGGGCCCTGGTGCTGGGCCTTCCGCTCATGCTTGGGCTCAACGGGAAAAGCGTCTACACGTCCATCTCGCCGATGGTTGGCAAAATCGGCGAAAAGCTGTTCGACGACAAGCTCACCATCGTTGACGACCCAACCCTGGACGGCAAGTTCGGCAGCGCGTCTTATGACGACGAGGGCGTGGCCCACCGGCGAAACGTGCTGGTGGAGCAGGGTGTGCTCAAGGGCTTCATGTATGATCTCAAGACGGCCGCTCAATCGGGTGTCGAATCAACGGGCAATGGCTCCCGTAGCCTGTTCAGCCCCCCCCGCCCTTCTCCGACCAACTTGATTTTCGGAGCGGGTGAAACGCCTTTGGCAGAGATCATCGCCAGCATTGATGAGGGATTGCTGGTCGAGAATGCGCTAGGTCTGGGGCAGGGCAACGTTATCTCGGGCGCCTTTTCCAACTCGTTGAGCCTGGCCTTCAAGATCGAAAAGGGTGAGATCGTGGGACGGGTAAAAGACGTATCCATCGCTGGCAACGTCTACGACCTGCTCCAGGACGTGGCCGCCGTCAGCCGAGAGACGAAGTGGGTCTACTACAACTTCAACCTGCCCTACATTCTGCTGCCGGATGTGAATGTGGTGGCCAAGGAATAGCGCGGTGCCCATTTGTTAAGCACCCGTCAGAGGGACAAATTGTGTGATCGGTAGAATGATACAATGGCCTGGAGGACACTATGCCAGAAATAAGCCGCTTCTTTGGCATCATCGTCCGAATGTACTTTGATGACCATGATCCCGCGCACTTTCATGCCATTTATGGCGAGCATGAGGCACAGGTGGGCATCAACCCAATCACTGTTTTGCGTGGTGGTTTACCGCGCCGGGCAGAATCAATGATCATTGAATGGGCCGCCCTTCACCAAGGAGAGTTGATGGAAAACTGGCGTCGCTTGCGTAGTGACCAATCTGCTCATAAAATTGAACCGTTAAACTAGGGAGGTTTACGATGTTTCCACGGATTGCAGAGGTTCGTCATATTAGGGCCTATCGTCTAGGGCTAACGTTTACGAATGGAGAGAAGGCGGAGTTAGACCTTGCAGACCGAATCGTAGGTCGCGGGGGGGTCTTTGCGCCTTTAGAGGACATAGATTTCTTCAAAAAAGTGAAGGTTGACTCCGAAATTGGCACGCTTGTCTGGCCGAACGAGGTAGACCTCTGCCCCGATGTGCTCTATAGCGAAGCAACAGGAAAGCCTCTGCCGGAACTAGAAGTGGCTATGGCAAGGGCGGCCTAGAGTCGGGATATCATTGCGTTCTACGGTAAGTCGGATTGGCAATCCGAATACGATCTGATCCTGGCTTTCAAGATCGAAAAGGGTGAGATCGTGGGGCGGGTGAAGGATGTGTCCATCGCTGGCAACGTCTACGATCTTCTACAGGACGTGGCGGCTGTCAGCCAGGAGACAGAGTGGGTCTACCGCAGCTTTAGCCTGCCCTACATTCTCCTGCCGGATGTGAATGTGGTGGCGAAAGAGTAGTGCGAGGCCCGTTTGCTAGGTGCCCGTCGCCCACGATTTCGTTTGTGAGATGTTGTGTGCTGATGTGGCATAGCGCTTTATGCGGGAGAATGATAGCATTGTCAGTGGTCAGGCTGCCAATATCCCTTCATTAACGGGTGAGAAGAGGTGAATCAATGGGATTTAAGCAACAAGAAGCTGATAAGCTGTTGGCCGACACGGGCCGACGATGCTGCATATGTGGTTCGTTGCACAATGTTCAGTTGCACCACATAGTTCCCAAAGAGGAAGGTGGCGCAGACGATATCGATAACGCCATCCCTCTATGTCCAAACTGCCACGATGAAGTTCACGGCCACTACCCCCCTGGTCGCACCACAAGATCGTATACAGCCAATGAATTGAAGCTTCATCGGCAGAGAACGATTGAGCAGGTGAGAAAAGAAGAAAAATGGTCGCCTGGGAACACGCTATGGGAGGAAGATAAGAACTTGATTCTTTTCTATGCTCAGTGTCTCGACAGGCCTGCTTTCCGTACGCACTTTCATCAAGAAATAAGCTTTTCAGCGTTTGACAAAGCAATGGAAGACACGCTAATTGCTTTCAACACTGGCTATTGGAGAACACGAGATGGTACATTGATTGAGCGCGCTAAGGGTAAAGTCTACACAGTGCATCCTCCTTGGCGCGAAAAGATAGAGCGAATCGTAGAGATAATGGAGGGCATAAGACGTCGCTTTCACGAAGCAGTTGGATTCAGTCGGATGTTGTATCAATACCGTTGGGGGTATCGCCACGATTACGAACTTGAGGCGCTGGTAGATGAAAACTTCCGCCGCGATCGCGACTTGGGCAATTGGATGGACGCGCAACGACAAGAAGCTATTGAGATCATGAATTCGATTATTCAGGAGATTGGGCATCAGCCGCTTCGGGGGATTCGGGAGTGGTAATGGCCCATATCACACTCATACTGCTTCAGCAGCCGGTCGCACTCTAGTTCCCTGTGGGGGGCGACACGTGCTATCGCGCGTGCAGCGCGTCTCGCTACCGTCAGCCGACATCACGGGACAGGATTGGGGGAGAGTAATGTCATGAAACTCTACCTGGTTCAACACGATGAGGCCAAGAGCAAGGCGGAGGATCCACAGCGGCCGCTGACTGAACGTGGGAGAGAGGGCGTGGCGCGGGTCATGGCTTAGCTTCACACCCAGTTTTCACGTGCATTTGGTATCATGAGGAGGATTCTAATGTACCTAATCCTGCTTGGCCCGCCCGGCTCCGGGAAGGGCACCCAGGCGGAACGACTGAAGGAACAACTGGGGTTGCCTCACGTGGCCAGCGGCGACCTCTTCCGCGAGAATGTCGGGAACGAGACGGAGTTGGGGCTGTTGGCCAAGGGATACATGGATCGGGGCCAGCTCGTGCCTGACGATGTCACTATCGCCATGGTGCAGGAACGACTGCAGCAGCCCGATTGCGACGACGGCGTTGTCCTCGATGGCTTCCCCCGTACCCTGGCTCAGACCCTTGCCCTGGACAAGATGCTGGCCGGCACTGGCCGCGCCCTGGCCGGTGTGCTATACATCAACCTCCCCGATGAGGAGACGGTGCGGCGATTGTCGGGGCGATGGATTTGTGGGCAATGCCAGACACCGTATCACGTGGTCTTCAGCCCCCCTGCCGAAGAGGGCGTGTGTGATGAATGTGGTGGGGAACTCTACCAGCGAGACGATGACAAGCCGGAGACAGTGCGGGCTCGTCTCAGGGTCTACCACGAGCAGACGGCGCCCCTCATAGACTACTATCGCCGAGCGGGGCTGCTGGTAGAAGTGGATGGCGCGGGGGACATCGAGGCCGTCAGCGCCGCTTTGCTGGATGCGATTCGAAGACTGGAGAGTTAGGGAAATGGAGATATTCATGGGAGAAAACGTTTGGCAAATGATTCGAGATTGGCTTTTGACCAGCGGACTTCGCATCATCATTATTGTGTTCGGCTGCCTGGTCAGCTATCGTTCTGTGCGGGTCTTGGCGATTCGCCTTGAAAGTTTGATTGCTGGGGCGGCTCCCACTGAAGATGAGGAACAGCGAGCCAGGACCCTGACCAGGGTGATCCGCAGTACTGCCTTGGTGACTATCGTGATTGTCACCGGACTGATGATCTTACTGGAACTGGGCCTGGACATCACGCCGCTCATCGCCGGAGCAGGTGTCGTCGGCGTAGCTTTGGGTTTGGGCGCTCAGAGCCTGATCAGTGACATTATCGGCGGGTTCTTCATTCTGCTGGAGGATCAGTTTGCCGTGGGCGACGCCATCCAGGTGGGGAACATCGGCGGGGGCGTGGAGAAGATGACTTTGCGAGCCACTTTTCTCAGAGACCTGAAGGGAACGCTGCACGTCGTCCCCAACGGCGAGATACGCATCGTCTCCAATCGCACCAAAGATTGGTCGCGGGCGGTGGTGAACCTGGGCGTGGCCTACGAGGAAGACATTGGGAGGGTGATGGCCGCTCTGGGAAAGATTGGCGACGACTTCTATCAGGACGAGGAGTTCGCGCCGCTGCTTCTGGAAGAGCCGACGGTCAGCGGGGTGGAGGCCCTGGGCGACTGGGCAATGACGATACGGATCATGGTCAAGACCGAGCCAGGCAAACAATGGGATGTAGCCCGGGAGCTACGCCGCCGCGTCAAGGAGTCCTTCGAGCAGGAGGGGATTGAGATGCCATACCCACGACAGGAAGTACTGATGCGTTCCCCGTGAAACGTGTGGCGTATTGCGTATTGCGTACTCCGTGAGGTCCAAAACGGAACACGCAATACGCAATACGATCTGCGCCTGAACAAATAGAAAACCAAGAAGTCATCGGAGAATCGCCGTTATGGAAGGACACAGTTTTGATGCCGTCATCTTTGACCTGGATGGTGTGATAACCCGTACCGCTTCGGTGCACAGCGCATCCTGGAAGCAGATGTTTGATGGGTTCCTGCAAGCGTATGCCGAGAAGACGCCCGTCCTGAACGGTGTCCTGAGCTTGTCGAAGGGCGTAGCCGAAAGGGGCGAGCCTTTCCGCGAATTCACTCACACCGATGACTATTTGCCCTACGTGGACGGAAAGCCGCGGTACAAGGGCGTCGCATCATTTCTGGAATCACGGGGAATTGAGCTTCCTTATGGCGACCCTGCTGATTCTCCAGACCAGGAAACGGTTTGCGGATTAGGCAATCGGAAGAATCAGATTTTCAACGAAATGATTGCCCAAGGGAATGTGGAAGTTTTTTCCACTACCGTGGACTTCATCAGAGAGTTGAAAGAGAAAGACATCAGGGTGGGTCTAGCCTCGTCCAGCAAGAATGCCAAGACGATTTTAGATGCGGCTGGATTAGCAGACCTTTTTGAGACGCGGGTGGATGGAGTTGTCTCCGCCGAGCTCAATCTGAAAGGGAAACCGGAAGCCGACATCTTCACTACAGCCTGCGATAACCTGGGCGTGCATTATGACCGGGCCGTCGTCGTGGAGGATGCTGTCTCGGGGGTGCAGGCGGGATCTAGCGGGGGCTTCGGTCTAGTTTTGGGCATTGCCCGGGAAGATAATGAGCTGGAATTGAAGCTCAACGGCGCCGACATTGTGGTCAAGGACATGGGAGAGATTGATTTCAACAGCATTGAAGAATGGTTCTCACAAGGACTTGACGACGACGCGTGGTCCCTGAGCTATTATGATTATTCGAAAGAAAAAGAAGGGACCAGGGAAGCGCTTTGCACGGTGGGGAATGGATATTTCGGAACGCGAGGTGCGTTAGAAGAATCCAGTGCGAATGATACAAGTTATCCCGGCGCCTACATCGCGGGAGTCTACAATCGTCTGGAATCCGAGGTAGCTGGGCGAACCGTCGTCAACGAAGATTTCGTGAATTGCCCCAATTGGTTATCAATAACGTTCAGAATTGGAAATGGTGACTGGTTGGATCTGAACAAGGCTGAGGTCATCAGTTTCACCCGCCGGCTGGATCTCCATACAGGCGTTCTGCACAGAAAAGTGGTGGTGAGAGATGCTGCTGGCGGAAGTCCTCGCTGCAGAGAAACCTTGATCGAATCCAGCCGACTAGCCAGCATGGCTCAGCCCCATCTGGCAGCGCTGAGGTACAAGATTACACCTTTGAACTACTCTGAGCGCATCACCATTCGATCCGGCTTGAACGGTAGAATCATCAACGCCGGCGTCGAACGTTACCGCCGGCTAAGCTCAAAACATTTGGAGCCGATTGCCGAAGGGGGAAACGATAAGACCAGTTACATTGTGGTGCAAACCAATCAATCCGGGGTTCAGATAGCTGAGGCCGCAAAGCTCTCGATTTCTGCAAGTAATGACCGTGTTGATCCAGTAGTCACTGTGGAGAAAAGGCCGGGGGCTGTTTATTCCATCTTCAATCTCGTGGCCGAAAGAGACTCACCCATCTGCGTTGACAAAGTGGTAGCCATCTACACTTCCAATGATAAAGACATTGGAAACCCGCTGGGAGCTGCGCAGAAAGCCTTGCAAGATGTTGATGATTTCGACGAAGCGCAGCAGGCCAGCGCCGCTGCCTGGGCGGACATCTGGGAGAAAATTGATATTCAGATAACGGGAGACCGACGGGCGCAGAAACTACTCAGGTTCAATCAGTATCATTGCATGATCACTGCTTCGCCGCACAACGTCAACCACGACGCCGGCATCCCAGCCAGGGGATTACACGGAGAAGCTTATCGCGGCCATATTTTCTGGGATGAACTGTTTATCCTGCCATTCTACAATTTGCACTTTCCAGACACAGTCAAGTCCGTTTTGCTTTACCGCTATCGCAGGTTGGATCGGGCCAGGGAATACGCAAAAGAACATGGCTACCAAGGAGCGATGTTCCCCTGGCAGAGCGGCAGTGACGGCAGGGAAGAGACCCAGGTGCTTCACTTGAATCCGATGTCCGGGGAATGGGGGCCTGACTCCAGTTCACTCCAGAGACATGTGTCCCTTGCCATTGCCTACAACATCTGGCAGTATGTCTGGATCAGCGGTGATACTGAGTTCCTGGAAACGTATGGGGCTGAGATGTTTCTGGAGATCTGTCGCTTCTGGGCCAGCAAGGCGAGCTATGATGAAAAGATGGGGCGTTATGAAATAGGTAAAGTCATGGGGCCGGATGAGTACCACGAGAAGCATCCCGACTCTGAAGCTGGCGGGCTGAAAGACAACAGCTACACGAACATCATGGTCGTTTGGGCGTTCAACAGGGCCTTCGAGATCCTTGACTCGCTGAATGAAAGGGCCAGAGAAAAGCTGGCAGAGAAGATCAATCTGACCGAAGGTGAGCTGGAGACGTGGGGGGACATCAGCAAAAAGATCAACATCCCCCTTTCCGATGACGGTATCCTGGAGCAGTTTGACGGCTACTTTGAATTGAAGGAACTCGATTGGGAAGGGTACAGAGACAGATACGAAGATATTGGCCGAATGGATCGCATTCTAAGGGCGGAAGGAAAGTCGCCGGATAGTTACAAAGTGGCTAAGCAGGCAGACGCCTTGATGACGTTTTACAACCTGGATTCAGGTGAAGTGGCGAAGCTGCTAGGCGAAGCCGGCTATCTCGTTCATGATGGGTTTTTACGGAGAAATTTCGATTACTATTTGAAGAGAACGTCCCACGGTTCCACGCTGAGCAAGATGGTTCATTCTTATTTGGCGAATTCGGTCGGAGACAGGGAACTCGGCTGGCAGTTGTACATGGACGCATTGAAAAGCGATTATGTGGATATTCAAGGTGGTACGACGAAAGAGGGGATTCATACGGGCGTCATGGCTGGGACGGCAGTTTTAGCCCTGAAGGCTTACGCGGGGTTGAATCTGGACGGACGACTGGTTAGAATTGATCCCTGTCTACCGGCAGCCTGGCGCGAGGTGCGCTTCAATATTGGATTCAGGAGTGATAGGTATTACTTCGTGGTGACACCGGAGAGCGTAGAGGTGAAAGTTGACAGCATCCGCGAGGAGACGGTAGATGTCTTTGTCCGTGGTCGTAGAATAACCCTTGCTTCCCAGAAATGGGAAACTGTCGAATTGAATTTGAAGTTCAAGAGTTCATTCAGATAGCCGCGGGGCGATTCTTATTGCAACACTACAGCTTGGAAAGCAGTAGATTGGGCCAGTTCGTATCACCAAACAGGCTGCCCATTGCCCAAACTACATCATTCATGATGTAGTGTAGCTTTACCAGACCACCGTCTCATTATTACCCGATAGTCTCAGTAGATCCAATTTTGCTCGGCCTGGATCGCCAGATCCAGGCCAAAGGCGGGGAAGGCAACCGAAGGTTGCACGCAATCCCCTCAGAGCGATTCTGGCTCTACTGAGTCTTTCAGAATCCATAAGAGAGGAGGAGCTGTGAAATGTTAGGAGACATCCTATTAATCAACGACAACCACAGAAGAGCGGCTGAACAGATCGTCAGTTGGCTTGGCAAATTCGAGTCAGACAAAGTGGTGATAGCCATCGGGGGCGAATCGGGGGCGGGGAAGTCTGAATTGGCTCACGTGATAAGCAGGCGACTGAAAGAAAGAGGGGAGTTGGCCAAGGTACTCCACATTGACAACTACTACAAAGTGTCCCCCACGGAAAGAACGGCATGGAGAAAGAAACACGGCATCGAAAGCATCGGGTTATCAGAATACGATTGGGACCTCATCAACCAGAACGTAACTGAGTTTAGGCAAAGTAAAGAAGCCGTCTTGCCCTGCATAGACTTGCTGACTGATCAGGAAGACAAGCTAATCACCAATTTTGAGGGCATAAAGTACCTCATCGTGGAAGGACTGTACCCCCTGAAAGTTGACGCAGATTTGAGGGTATTCATCGATCTGACCTACCATGAGACGAAGAAAGCTCAGGTTCTCAGGGGGAAGGAACCTCAAAACGAGTACCGGCGGCAGGTGTTAGAAAGAGAACATCAAGTGGTGCAATCCCTCAGGCCACTGGCAGATCTCATAGTGACCAGGGATTTTGAAGTGGTTGAGGCCAAAGGGAGTAACGATGAATAAGGAGACCAAGATGCTAAAACGTGCTCGTGAGATCGAACAGCAACTGATCAATTGGCGTCGGGAAATCCACATGCACCCCGAGCTGGGTTTCCAGGAGTTCAGAACGGCTGAGCTTGTGGCCAACACCTTGCGCTCATTGGGTGTGAAGGTGAAGATGAAGGTGGGCAAGACAGGGGTCGTCGGTTACCTGGGAGAGGGCAAGCCGGTGGTGGCTCTTCGCGCCGACATGGATGCCCTGCCTGTCCAGGAAGCCAACGACGTGCCCTATGCCTCCCAGGTACCGGGCGTGATGCACGCCTGCGGCCACGACGCCCACACTGCTGTCCTCCTCGGCGTCGCCATGCTGCTGTGCGAAGAGGGGCTGCCAGGCCAGGTGCGCTTCCTCTTCCAGCCAGCCGAGGAGATGAGCGACGAGGAGGGCAAGAGCGGCGCCGAACGCATGATCGAGGATGGGGCCATGGAGGGAGTAGACGTCATTCTGGCTCTCCATGTAGACTCAGACACGGCGGTGGGAACCATTGACATTGATAGCCCCCATATCTCCGCGGGCGTTGACACTTTCTACGCTACTCTTAAGGGTGAGGGATGTCATGGCGCCTACCCGCACCGTGGCGTTGACACCATTTTCATACTGGGCCAGGTCATCAATGCTATCCACGGCATCGTCTCGCGCCGCATTGACCCCGTGCAGCCCGCCGTCATCTCTATCGGCAGCGTCCACGGCGGCCAGGCTGACAATGTCATCCCAGACAGGGTGGAGATCTCCGGCACGATCCGCAACGTGGACGAAAAGGTGCGACGAGAGCTCTTCGAGGAGTTGGAAAGGGCCCTGGGCGTAACCCGGGCGCTGGGCGGCGACTTTGAGCTCAGGATCGAGGAGGGGTACCCGGTTGCCCTGAATGATCCCCAGGCAGCCTCACTCATCCGACAGGTAGCCATTGATTTGCTGGGAGAGGATTGTCTGCATCCCCCGGAGCCAGGGATGGGGGCGGAGGACTTTGGGATGCTAGCCAGCCTAGCGCCGGGGGCGATGTTTGGCCTGGGCACGAAGGGAGAAGGCGAACTCGGGGAAGGGCACAGCCCCACCTTCGACATTGACGAGCGCGCGCTCCCCATCGGCGCAGCCATCCTGGCCGAGGCGACCCGCCGCTATCTGGTGGGCAAGGCATAAGCCAGGCAATTATGGGGGTAGCGGTTTTGACTTTTCCCCATTCCTCTGTTATACTTGTTTTGCTACTGAATATGAACCTCGCTGTTGAGTTTTTGATATATT
>CAYWWC010000086.1:0-14059 GCA_964461615.1 uncultured Anaerolineae bacterium | reverse complement strand
TTCAGATCATACACCAGGAAGCCGAGCAGCTAAGCCGCCTGGTCGAGGATCTGCGCACTCTGTCGCTGGCCGATGCGGGGGAGCTAACGTTAACCCGCCAACTTATGCCTTCGCGAGAATTGTTAGAACGAACGGCGGTCGCCCATCTACCCCGCGCCCAGCAATTGGAGATCGCCCTACAAGCCACCGCCGAGGCGAACGTGCCGGCCGTGAACGTAGACCCAGAACGCATGGCGCAGGTGTTGGGGAACCTGGTCAGCAACGCCCTCCGCCACACCCCCGCCGGCGGGCAGATTTCGCTGGCCGCTGCCCAACGAGGAAACAACGTACTGCTGACCGTGCAAGATAACGGGGTCGGCATTGCGCCAGAAAAACTGCGGCGGATTTTCACGCGCTTCTATCGGGGGGATGAGGCCCGGCAGGCGCACGAGGGAGAATCGGGACTGGGACTGGCCATAGCCAAATCGCTTGTCGAATTGCACGGGGGCGCGATTTCTGTGGAAAGTACCCTTGGGGAAGGGACCACGTTTGCGATTACCTTGCCGGTTGGTCTGTAAAAGCAATAGTGGGAAGTGAGCCTCAGAGGGAGATTATCACTATGACGAAACGGAACATCGGTATCCTTCATCCTGGCAATATGGGAATATCAATTGCAGCATCGGTGCAGAATAGCGGGCACAGTGTCTACTGGGCATCTGAAGGACGCAGCCCGCAGACACGAGAACGCGCTGAAAGATTCGAGCTTCTTGATGGCGGCGCCGTGGAGAAACTCTGTGAAACCTGTTCAGTCATCGTCAGTGTATGTCCACCTCATGCCGCTGAAGAGGTAGCCAACCAAGTCCTGGCCTATTCCTTTGAAGGGCTCTATCTCGATGCCAACGCGATTTCGCCGCAACGGGCGAAACGGATAGGCCAGGCCGTAGTAGAATCTGGCGCGACCTTTGTTGACGGCGGCATCATCGGCGGACCGGCTTGGGAACCTGGACGCACGTGGCTTTATCTCTCCGGCCGGGATGCAGAGATCGCCGCCTCCTGTTTTTCAGATGGCCCGCTTGAGGTAAGTGTGATTGGCGAAGAGATTGGAAAGGCATCGGCGCTTAAGATGTGCTATGCCGCATACACAAAGGGTACAACGGCTCTGTTGTGTGCCATACTTGCTGCGGCGGAAACACTTGGAGTTAGAGAAGAACTGCAACATCAGTGGTCGCGAGGCGGGTCCGACTTTGCTGAGCAGGCAACGGGGCGAGTCAGGCGTGTCACGGCCAAAGCGTGGCGATTTGCTGGTGAAATGGAGGAGATTTCATCCACTTTCAGTGAGGCGGGAATGCCCGGCGATTTTCATGCCGCCGCTGCTACCATCTATCGCCGAATCGCTGATTTCAAGGATGCGCCATCAACACCCTCTCTCGAGAATGTACTGACCGCGCTGATTCAGGCTGAGGAAGGGGAGGGTGTCTAGAGGCAATAGCTATGCGGCGGAAGGGGCCAAAGGCGAAGCGGGAGGCGCTCCAACCTCCCGCTTCGCCTTTGCGGGCTGGGCATTGCAGTGATGGTTGACCTGCGAGGGCTTCTGCTGTATAATACCAAGCATCAAAAACCTGATGGTAGCCAACGCTCGAAGCTATCTTCAAGACGGAGGCTAAAGCGGCTGGCGTCCCAGAACTGAGCACTGTCGTCAACTGTATGTAAACGACGAAGCCTCGCTCGATGTAGCGCTTGTGCTCCGTGACCTGCGTTGTCCAAGTCACCTCCAGGTAAGGACTGACCTTATGTTGCTTGAGAACGGCTTGTGTTTTCTCAGTCAGACTGCCCAGGTCGTCGTCGGCCTTGACCTTGAGTTTCTGGAGGGCAGCTTCAGCTCGGGCCAGACGTTGCGCCAGTCCCTTGTGGATAGGTTCAGGAGATTTCGGTGACTGCAGCCATACGATTCGATAATGTTTCCAAGAGATTCACCCTGCGCCACGAAAGATCGCGCTCCTTCCAAGAGGCGGCGCTGGCTTTCTTTAAGAGCCGGAACAACTCGCGGGAGGAACTGTGGGCCTTGAAAGATGCCAGTTTCGCCGTTGAGCGCGGCAAGACCGTGGGCATCATCGGGCCTAACGGCTCAGGGAAGAGCACTGCCCTCAAGCTCATCACTCGCATCCTGGAGCCAACTTCTGGCCAAGTCGTCGTCCAGGGTCGGGTATCGGCTTTGATCGAGCTAGGGGCTGGCTTTCACCCTGATCTCACGGGCCGGGAGAACGTCTATCTCAACGGCTCCCTCCTGGGTTTTAGCAGAAACGAGATGAGAGCCAAGTTTGACAACATCGTCGAGTTCTCGGAACTGGAGAAGTTCATTGATGTGCCCATCAAGCACTACTCCTCTGGCATGCACATGCGCTTGGGTTTCGCGGTGGCCATCCACGTTGACCCCGACATCTTGCTCATTGACGAGATCCTGGCCGTGGGCGATCAGGCGTTTCAAAACAAATGCCTGGGCAAGATCGGTGAGCTCAAGAGCCAGGGGGTGACCATCCTCTTCGTCTCGCACGACCTGGAGGCGGTGCGGAACCTGTGCCCTTCGGCCATTTGGCTGGAGAACGGGGTGATCCAGGAGAGCGGGACGACGGACAGGGTCATTGATAGCTATCTGAATAACGTAACGGCTCTCATGGAAGCGCGATTAAGTCGAGAGCGTCCAACGAGGGATAACGAGAATCGCTGGGGGAGTGGGGAGGTAGAGATCACCGAGGTGGAGTTCCTCGACGGTCAGGGGAGGGAGCGCCGCGCTTTCAAGACGGGGGAGAAGATGGTGGTCAGGTTGAAGTATCATGCTCACACCGAAGTCAAGCAGCCCGTCTTCGGCTTAGCCATCTACACCAGCGATGGTGTTCACATCAACGGCCCTAACACCAAGTTCTCTGACTACACGGTGGAGTCGGTGGAAGGGCCAGGGGAGATTGACTATATCGTGGACGTGTTGCCCCTGTTGGAAGGCACCTACGAGCTCACAGCCGCGGTCCATGATCAAGATGGCCTCCGTACTTACGACCATCAGCACCGTATGCATACCTTCATCGTTCAGCGAGGCACGGTGAAGGAGCGGTATGGAATCTTTTACATACCATCGCGATGGGATTGGCGGCCTGAGATTCCGGTCGATTGATGCCGTCCCAGAAAGTTTTTAAAGGAGAGTAGCCATGAGTCGAGTCCTCATTATCAGTCATGACATCGTTGGTGTACGGATGGCAGGTCCGGGCATTCGCTGCTGGCAGTTTGCTCGTGTCCTAAGCCGTGAGTTCGACGTTACGCTGGCGGTACCGCAGACTACGGACCTGACCAGCCCCAGGTTCAACATCCTGTCCTATAACCCTGACCAGCCCCAGACCATTGAGCAGGCCATCGAAGCTGCAGAGGTGGTCATTGCTGGAGGCTACCTACTCCGGGATTTCCCTATTCTCATGACCATCGAGAAACCTTTAGTTATCGACGCATATACCCCTTACATCTTTGAAGCCCTGGAATTGAATTCTTCCTTGCAGTCCCCCGATTTCCTTGAGGCGCATGAGCACACCCTGGGAGTGTTGAGCACGCAATTCGTGGCGGGTGATTTCTTCATTTGCGCGAATGAGAGACAGCGCGACCTTTGGATCGGGTTCCTGGCCGCTTGCGGTCGGGTCAATCCTTATGCGCACTTGAAGGATAAGACCATGCGCTGTCTGATTGATGTAGTACCATTCGGCCTGCCCCCAGAGCCGCCCCGCCACGAAAAGCAGGTGCTGAAAGGTGTCTATGGCGACATCGCCAAAGATGACAAGGTGCTCCTCTGGGGCGGAGGGCTATGGGAGTGGTTGGATCCTCTGACTCTGATCCAGGCCATGGCTCGCATCGTGGAGAAGCGCCAGGACGTCAAGCTCGTTTTCCCGGGGAGTCGCCACCCCTACAAGGAGCGGGTGCCGGATATGAAGATACGCCAGCAAGCTCTCCAGTTGAGTCAAGAGTTGGGCCTGGCCGAGAAATACGTCTTCTTCGGTGATTGGGTACCCTATGAGGAATGGCCCAATTATCTGTTAGAAGCGGACATCGGGGTATCCTTGCACTTGGACACGCTAGAGACTCGTTTTGCTTTTAGGACCCGCATTCTGGACTACATTTGGGCTGGATTACCCATCATAGCTACCCGAGGTGATGCCATGGCTGAGATCATTGAGAGCTACGGCCTGGGTTTAGTCGTGCCCCCCCAGGACGTGGATCAATTGACCCGGCTGTTGCTGGATCTGCTTGAGGAGCCAGACCTTCGTGGGACCTACCAATCTGGCTTTGTGGAAGCAGCCAAACAGCTCACCTGGGACCATGTGGCAGAGCCCCTGATCCGATTTTGCCGTCAGCCCTATCGAGCTCCCGACAAGGTGGCTCTGGGCAAGAGGGAGCTATACGATCACATTGCGGCCCTTGAACGGGTATTGAGAACTCGCGAGGGTCATCTCATCGCTAATCTGGAGCAACATGCCCGCAACCTGGAGGCGCTTCTCCGGGACAGGGAAGATGAGCTTTCGCGATATAAACAGACGATCTTTTTCAAACTTTACAATTTGCTAACCCGATCGGAGGGATGAGTGTCCTCCGTGCCAGGCACAATTATCACTCCGTGATCAGCGGGGCTGGGCAACTGAAAGAAGGGTAAAGTTAAGTGAAGATAATACAGGTACTGCATCAGTTCCTGCCCAAGGCAATAGCAGGTGTAGAGATTTATACCTATAATATATCAGCCGAATTCAGCAAGCGGTATGAGGTCTATATTTATTGCCGGGAGGAAGGCTTCTTCCAAAGGGAATTTCATGAGATAGATGATACATACAAAGGATTACCGGTCAGGCGGGTTCACTTTAACTTGACCGGCAGGAAAGCGAATCCAATTAATCAATTTCTAGGCATGTCCAGGAACAAAACCATTGAACGAAGCTTTGAAAGATTCCTCGATCAAATCAAACCCGACATTGTACATATCCAGCATCTTTATAAGTTGTCAGCATCCTTAATCTCCATCGTCAGGAAGCGGGGGATCCCAGTTGTCGTCACGCTACACGATTACTGGTTTATTTGCCCCGAGATTCAGTTGCTGCGCCCTGATCTGGAGGTTTGCTCTGGGCCATTCTTTGGGCTGAAGTGTGCAGGATGTGTAAAGCCAGATTGGCCTTATGGACTCCGCTCCCTGCTAGGTCCACCACTCACCCCCTTGTTCATGCTCAGGACGGCTTACATGAGGAAACGCCTAAAAGAGGCTGATTTACTTATCGCCCCTTGCTCTTTCCTTAAGCACAAATTCGTGGAGCATGGATTCTCCCAAGACAAGATTGTGGTTTTCAGGTGCGGCATTGACAGTAAGCCATTTCAGAACTTTAGGAAGAAGGCCTCTAACAAACTAAGATTTGGTTATATGGGTACTATCCATAGGCATAAAGGGGTGCACATTCTGGTGGAAGCTTTCAATAGAGTTAATTGCCCAGAGGTGGAATTAAAGGTGTTTGGCGATCTCTCAATTGAACCTGATTATTCTGCAGAAGTACAAGCTCTGGCGGCGCATAATCCCAGGATTTCATTCTTGGGCAGGTACAGAAATTCTGATATCGGCCGTATTCTGTCGGAAATCGACGTTTTGATAGTTCCTTCCATCTGGTATGAGATTGGTCCTTTGACAATTCTGGAAGCATTTGCGGCCAAAGTGCCGGTTATCGCCTCCAAATTGGGAGCCATGCCAGATCTATTAGAAGATGGCTTAAAGGGTCTGCTCGTCAAGCCAGGAGATGCTGATGACCTTCTCAGCAAAATGAACTTGCTCATTGAGGACCGAGATATTATCAGGCAATTCCAAAATAACATCGGGCCGGTTAAGAGCATAGAGGAAAACACGCAGGAGTTAGAGAACATTTATATAGAGTTGGTTGGAGCTAGAAGGTAGAAGGTAGAAGATGAATACACCCAAGATCTCTGGATGGAAAAAGAGATGAGAGTCCTCCATGTAGTTCAGAATTATCACCCAGCTATCGGAGGCGCAGAATTATTAATGCAAAATATCTCCGAGGGTTTGGTGAAGCGAGGTCATCGGATCACAGTGTTCACCTCCAACGCTCCATCTTCTGAAGCCTATATAAATTCTAGTATAAAGACCTTTCTTCCGGGCATCGAAACCATTAGCGGTGTAGTTGTGAAAAGGCTTCCGATCGTTCAACTTCCCCCCCTTGTCAGGAAAGTGCTTGATGCCGTAATGCTTGCATTTTGGCAAGGGAGGCTGCCTTTCAACGACCTAATTCGAATCCTTTGGGCTGGCCCCCATCTCAGAGGCCTACGTTATGAAATCATGAATTCAGAGGTCGATCTCGTAGTTGCTACCTCATTTCCCTTCCTCCATATTTATCAAGCTTTTAGCGCCGCAAGAAAGAGGCGTATTCCTTTTGTGGTCATTCCATGCACTCATCCTATGGATGCCTGGGCTTTTGAGAATCCTCGCCATTATCGGCTCCTTCAGGAATGTCAGGCAGTGATCGCAAACACCAGTTATGAGAAAGATTATCTCATCTCAAGAGGGGTTTTGGAGGAGAAGATCCACGCAGTTGGATTGGGGATATACCCTGAGCATTTTAATCAGGCCAGAAGGGGTGAATTCCGGGAGAAGCATTCCATTGGGGATGAGGAAAGGATCGTTTTGTTCACTGGGAGAAAAGCCGAAGGAAAAGGGATCAGGCTGTTGCTGAGGGCGATGAAAAGGGTGTGGGAAGTGCATGGCGGTGTTGAACTTGTCCTTGCAGGAAGTGCCACCGAGTTCTCTCGGAAGGTCATAGGATCGGAAATCGCCCGTTTCCCCGAAAGGATGAGGAGGAACATAGTCAACCTTGACGACTTCGAGGAGTCACAAAAGGATTCTCTCTATACCGACTGCGACATCTTTGTTTTACCCTCGATGGTTGAATCCTTCGGAATAGTCTTCCTCGAAGCCTGGATTTGCGGGAAGCCAGTGATCGGCTGCAGGACCGGCCCGGTGGCATCGGTGATAACCGAGGAGCAAGATGGCCTCCTCGTCCGCTGCGGCAACGTAGAAGAGTTAGCTGCGGCGATAATGAGACTGCTGAGGGATGCCGACCTGCGAAATAAGCTTGGCAGCAAGGGGAGAGAGAAGGTCTTAAAGCAGTACACGTGGGATAAGATTGTGTCCAGAATGGAAGCCATATACCAGACGCTGATAGAGGAGTAGCTTGATGGGAAAGCCGTTGGTAAGCGTCCTGGTCATCGTTTATAATAGTCTGGACGACCTTGAGGATTGTCTCTCCTCTGTGCTCGACTCGGATTATCCAAACGTCGAGATCATAGCCGTGGACAATGCTTCTACCGACGGTAGCCCTGATTTCATCCGGCAGAAGTTTCCCTCGGTGAAGCTCATAGAGTATGCGCTAAACTTAGGTTTTTGCGAAGCTAACAATCGGGCCATTCGACTCGCGAAAGGGTACTTCATTCTTCTTTTGAACCCCGACACCCGTTTACCCAGGGATACCATCTCGATCCTCGTCAATCGAATGGAGAAGGACCCCCAGATCGGCATATTGGCTCCCAAGATGCTCTTCCTGCAGGAGCCCGGGGTCATCAACAGCGCTGGCCTACAATCCAACCGCATCTTCTATAGCTGTGACCGGGGCTTTCTGGAATACGACCGTGGTCAGTGTGACGAGGCAGGCGCTTCGCTTACTGAGGCCAGCGTCATCGGTGCCTGCGGGGGCGCGATGTTCGTGAGGAAGGCGGTCATTGACAAGATCGGGCTTTTCGATAGCAGGTATTTCATGTACTACGAAGACCTTGATTTCGGGATTCGCTCCTGGCTGGCTGGCTACAAAGCGCTGTACACGCCCGATGCCATCGTCTATCACCGCATGAGGGCCTCTGGGCGGAGCGAGTACCTCAACGAGTATATGGATCATAAGAATAGGCTGAGGACGCTGCTGAAGAACTGCTCCCTGCCCACCCTTCTGAGGGCCCTCCCTCGCAGCCTGGTCTTCGACCTGGCCTGCATCGCCAGTCACGTGAGGCTGGGGAGGGGCAGCGCAGCAGGGCTGAGGCTAAAGGCTCTGCTCTGGAATCTGGTCATGCTGCCAGATACGCTGGCCTGGCGCTCTCGGGTCAACCGGGTGCGGAGGGAGTCAGATCGCGTCTTCCTTGACCTGCTCAGCCTTGACAGCGGCTACCCCAGGGTCAACATCCCCAGCCCGCCTTACCCGCCGATGTACGCGTCAACGCTGGATCCTGCCAGGCTCAGCTCGCGGATCGAACCGGGGAGATCGGATGAGGATCAGTTGGGGCTGGGCTGGTATGGGCCTGAGACGTGGAATGAGACCCCCGTCCGCTGGACCAATAATTATGGAATCGCTTTCCTGGGGAAACCGTGGCCGGGGCCCGGCGACCTCGCCATCCGCTACATCTCGCCCATTGATGTGGCGGGAAAGCTCCTCGTCAACGATGCCCATCTCTGCGATTTCTCCGGCCTGGCCCACCAGTGGGAAACGATCCAGCAGGGGGTTAATAACGATTCCGCTGTGATCAAGGTGACGCTGCTGTTGGACAAGATGTTTAATCCTGGGAGGGATCTTGACACCAGGGACGACCGGATTTTGGGGGTTGCTGTGTCTTCTATGGCCCTCACTAAAGTGGGTGTAGAAGGATATTCCTTCTAATCAATGCAAATCGGACATCAAGTTCCTGGATTACAGCGCGATGGGGGCAGCGGGAGTCTACAGCCGGGTCCCTGCTTATGAGTCCAGCTTGGGAAGACAATGCTTACATTTGTAGAACTCCGACTAATTATTGTGCTGATAGCGATGCTGACATTGCCTGGCTGGGCTCTGTTGTCCCTCAATGATAGCTGGCGTCGGTGGAGGGGATTGCAACGCTGGATCTTGGCTGTGGGAATCAGTATCGCCTGCTATCCGGTGCTTTTCTACGGCATACGCGCGGCTCTCCCATTTTTGACGGTAGGGCCCTACAAAACGGGGGTGTTGCTCCTGTCTTGTGCTGCTGTCATCGGGTGGCGGATGCGCGGGCATTGGAAAGAGCAGTTCACATTTGACCGGCTGGAGTGGGTGGCCATTGGTGTTTTCGGCATGACGCTTTTCACCCGCTTCTGGATCATCCGCGATCAGCCCTACCCGGCCTGGTCCGACTCGCTGCACCATGCCTTGCTAACCCAACTCACGGCTGTGCAGGGGAAATTGCCCACCAGTCTGGAACCCTATTTCCCCATTCCGCTGGGTCAGTATCATCTAGGATTGTATTCGCTCTCGGCCACTGCGCAAGGGCTGGCCAGGGTTCCGGCACACACGGCGCTGCTATGGACCGCGCAGGTGTTGAACGGGCTGTGTGGTCTGGGTGTCTATCTGGTGCTTGATCGGAAGGTGGGGCGCGTGGGGGCAGTGGTCGGAGCAGCGGTGGTGGGTTTGCTGTCCCATCAGCCTGCGTTCTACGTCAACTGGGGACGCTTCACCCAGCTTTCCAGCCAGACGATACTGTTGATCGCCTGGCTAGTGACGTGGGAAGCGATAGCTACGTGGAAGCTCTCATGGCCAGAGCACAAAGCCAAGATTCTGTGGCATACAGTCTGTGCCGCGGTGCTCAGCGGGGCCGTGTTTCTGCTGCATTTTCGCGTGGCGGCATTCTACGCGCCCCTGGTGATGATGAGCGTGGTATGGGAGCTATGGAAAGCCCGCCAGGAGAAACGGTTTGCCCCCGCGGTATGGAGGACTATGGCCATAGGGGTTGCGGCCTTGTTTGTCGTTACACCTGCCCTCTGGGAAGCCATGCACGGCTACGTTTCCACCAGTTTGAGCCTGGCAAACTCAAATCAGTCCATTACTGTGCGCGAGATCTCAGAGACGACACAGCGCTACTTTGAGTTTCCGTGGAGCAGTATGCCGTATTTGGTAGCCCACACCTGGCTGATGATTCTTGGCGGTCTCAGCATCGCCGTCGGCTTGCTGAGACGCAGCAAGTTGGTGATTGCCTCTCTCTTGTGGACACTGGTACTGTATTCTCTGGGAAACGCCTACCTCCTGGGGCTGCCACTTCTTAGCTTTACTAACCTGGGGGCCGTCTTGATCATGCTGTACTTGCCCCTTGGGTTGGTCGTTGGTGCTGCTATGGAAGAGGCATTGATGCTTTGCGGGCCACGCTGGCGCAAGCGAAGTGCTCGGTTGGTGATAGCACTCGTCCTAATCGGTGGGTTCGGCGGCAGCCGTATCCGTGTTACAGACATTGAGCCACACAGATATTTTGTCACGCCAGAAGATATAGCAGCGATGAAGTGGATCGAAGAGAATACACCGCCAGATGCTCTATTTGCCGTGAACACCTACTTCTGGCTTCCCAGAGCGCCCCACGGCACGGATGCCGGTTATTGGATCCCGTACCTTACCGGTCGTCAGATGACCGCTGGTGTTATGTTGCTTAGCCTAGGGGGAAATGACTATCGCTCCATCGTTGTCGAGATGTCCCAAGCGGTGGAACAACTGGAGGTGGACAACGACGCCCTGGAGAAGTTGCAAGCGTTGGGTGTTGATTACGTGTATGTGGGGCAAAGAGGAGATTTCTCCAGCCCGGGGCTGGTTGCTAACCAAATGGGCCAAGCAAAAAATACAGAAGTAGTCCATCAGAGTGGTGGGGTAACTATTTTGCAACTGACATCACCGGAAGAGTAGATTCGTGGATACAAGAGCAAGGTCCGTCAAACAGGTATTCGGGGAACGCCTTCATCTTCCCTCCCTGCTCGCTAAGTTTCGTGACTGGATAGCCTCTGCCAGGCTGGATATCATTTGTATGCTTATCATTCTCTTGATCGCAACAGCGTTTCTCGCAGAGGAGGTGGCCGTGATTAACGTGAAGGGAGCCAGTGTTCAAGATAACCATACGAGTTTGGACGGCGCTACGAGGATGGACGGCCTCGCGCTGGTTCGCTGGCTTTCCGTACCTATCACCTCACCCCAACCCCAGACGAGCTGATGGTGGCGGAGCTGAGGACGCTGCGCCGGGAGTTGCAGGAGCGGGAGGCATCTCGGGAACAGCAGAGGCTGAGGAAGTGGTGGGCTCGCTTGGTTAGTCTGGCGAAGGGGCAGTAGCATAGCTAAGGAGATGACTGGAGGAGTATGAAAGCAAGATTTTCACAGGGAGATGATGCCGTTCTGATCGTCAGCGGGACCGAAGGCGACACACAACGGTACCGCTGCTTTCATCAGCAAGAGCAGTTGACGCTGAACGACATCAAGTGCACGGTGAAGCATTTCAGCAACTCGCAGTTGCTAGAAGATGTAGCTGATTATCGGGTTGTCATAATGCATCGCGTTCCCCATACGGATGCTGTTGAAGCCGTGATCAATCGAGTCCATGCGGCTGGCGGCGTTGTCATCTTCGACACCGATGACCTGATTTTCGAACCGGAGCTGACCTCGTGGGTTGATGCGCTGTCTACCATGCCGCCCGATGAATTGAAGCTGTATCACGAGGGCGTGCGCCGTTACCGGAGAACCCTGGAGTTGTGTGACTGTGTTTTGACTCCCACGGATTTCCTCGCTGATCTGGTACGCCAGCTTGGGAAGCGAGCCTACGTCAACCGCAACAGCCTGAGCGTGGAGTTGATCAGGATCTCCGAGGAAGCCCACCGTCGGCGGGCGAAGTACGCGGATAGGCTCACCATCGGCTATGCCAGCGGGACGCGGACGCATAACAAAGATTTCCAGGAAGCAGCCGAGGCTTTGGTGCACGTCATGGATCGGTATCCTGAACTAGAGTTGTGTATCGTCGGCTACCTGGACATGCCCCCTGAATTCGAGCATCTTCGGGATCGGATCAGGCGAATCCCGTTCATCCCCTGGCGGGAATTGCCCAGCGTGATCAGCACCTTTGACATCAGTCTGGCACCGTTGGAGATGGGCAATCCCTACTGCCGCGCCAAGAGCGAGCTGAAGTACTTTGAAGCGGCCATCGTCGGGGTGCCCACCATTGCTAGCCGCATTGATGCCTTCGTCCACGCCATTGCGCATGGGACCAACGGCCTCCTGGCCGGAAACACCGCTGAGTGGGTTGCTGGATTAGAGGCGCTGATCAACGACGAGTCGTACCGACTAGCCATAGGCGAGCGAGCGCGGGAGGATGTCCACCAAAACTACAACCCTCAGGTAAGAGGTCAAGAATTGATCCAGACCATAGATGACATCGTGCACGATTTTCTCTTAGGACAGCCGAGGGTTACTGCGCCCTCTCGCTACGAAGGGGCGTCCCCGCCCTGCCTCACTGTGAATTGGGCCATGTTGGAGCCTATCAAGGGATCGGGGGGTTACACCAGCGTCTTTCGCATGATCAGGCGACTGGTTCAGTCGGGCCACGAGGTTCGGGCCTACGTCAAGCCTGACAATCTTCTGATGGGCAAGAGTGAGAAAGAGATCGAGGAGTTCATCAACCGGTATTTCTTCGAAACAGGAGCACGTATCGTCAAAGGTCACGAATTCGCTCGCTCCGATGCCATCGTGGCCACTGCCTGGCCTACGGCCAGGGCGGTCAGTGACGACAGTGGCAGTCGCAAGAAATTCTATTATGTCCAGGACTTTGAGCCGTACTTTTACCCCATGGGCGAGGAGTATGCGCAAGCCGAGAGCATGTACAAGCTGGGCCTCTCGCACATCACTCTTGGCAAGTGGCTGACCGATCTGCTGCGAGAACGCTACAGTGCAGATGCCGACTACATTGATTTCGGCTTAGACAGGGCGATCTACTCTCCTCGCACTTGTCCTGGACCCTTTGTCCTTGGGCCAAAGGGCCAAGGGCGACAAGTGCAGGGCCCGGCACAAAACCCAGACAGGTCGCGCATCGTTTTTTACGCCCGCCCCAGCACTCCCCGGCGAGGCTTCAGCCTGGGCGTCGAAGCTTTGAACCTGGTTCATCGCAGCGCACCTGACGTCGAGATCGTGATGTTCGGCGCTCGGCGTCTCAGAGAATATCCCATCCCTTTCCCCTATGTGGATCTAGGAATCGCCTCGGAGGAGGAACTGGCCGAACTGTATTCCAGCGCCACCATGGGCCTCGTCCTGTCCTACACCAACTGCTCCTTTGTGCCCTTCGAGATGATGGCCTCCCACTGCCCGGTGGTGGCCGTTGATACCGATCCGGTGCGATGGTTCCAGCGGGATGGGGTCAATGCCGTCGTAACCGCGCCGGAAGCGCGTTCTCTGGCCCAGGGGATGTTGACCCTGTTGGAGGACGAGGGGCTGCGCCAGCGGATCGTGGCCAATGCCTACCAGGACGTGCGAGACCTTTCCTGGGAGAGATCCATGCAGCAGTTCGAGGAGATCTTGCTGCGGAAGGTCGCTTCCACAGGCAAAGCTCCCTTCATTGCAACTGGCTATCCAAAGAGATTGGCCCAAGATAAGGAAGGGTTCGTAGTTAGCAAAGACTTGGATGTGCTGCAAAACGCCTATGATCGCGCCGTGGGGGAGATCTATGGCGAGAAGCGAGTGGGGCAGAGCTTCCTGTCGCGGCAAAAGAACTTGTGTCGCATTGACCTGATCATGGCCACCCACAAACGGGAGAATAACGGTCAACTCATCCTCCATCTGCGCGATGACCCTGCTTCGTCCACTGATCTGGCCACGGCTGCGGTGGATATGGGCGACATCATGGAAAGCGCCTGGCACGCCTTCACCTTCCCGCCCATCCTAAACTCCCAAGATCGCCAGTTCTACTTCTACCTGGAAGCGCCCGATGCTCCCCTCGGCGCCGCTGTCTCAGTCTGGATGAGCACGTCCGACGTCTACGCCGACGGCGCCGCCTACGACGATCATCAACCTATCCAGGGCGACCTGGCTTTCCGCACTTTCTATCTGAGTGGGTTGGGAGAAGAGGTGGAAGAAATGTCGGCAGAGACTCCCGCGCTGATGAATCGCGCCCAGAATCTCCAGTGGGATTTGCGCCAGGCGAGGGCCGAGCTAGCGATGATCCAGAAAACAAGAGCGTACCAGGTCTGTTCCAGGCTGGGCTTGATAGATACCAGACTAGT
>CAYWWC010000085.1:0-14082 GCA_964461615.1 uncultured Anaerolineae bacterium | reverse complement strand
CTGGACATATCTGCGTCCGAGTTAGAGCCGAGTGGCCGAAACGACGATCGTGGCCGAAATAGCAATAGGATCAATTTGCCTGATTGGGCCAGGGTCGCCCAACCGCACCTGAATACCGCCCTCTGCATGTTGGTGGTAGGTCCCCTCAGCGGCGAGGAGGGGGCCAGAGAATTGCTCGCGCGGTGATGACTGCCCAACCTGCGGGAAAAGGGCCACTAGAACGAAGCCGCCGACTGAGCGCTCAGTCGGCAGCTTCGTTTTATCTCCTGTTCACTTCGCCCCTGCCCAGGCGAGAGCCCCGCCGGTTGAGACTTGCGCAACCCAACACACTGTGATAGAATAGGGAGCAGGCAAGTAATAATCTCACTACGTTAGCTGCTTATCAGGATCACGATGCCAACGAAATATGCACATACGAACTTAATCGCCAAAGACTGGAAGCGACTGGCGGCGTTTTACCACGATGTCTTTGAGTGCTCACCTCTCCTACCAGAGCGGAATCTAGGTGGTGAGTGGCTGGATAAGGCAACCGGCATTGAGCAGGCACATATTCGTGGCATACACCTCCGTTTGCCGGGTCTTGGTGAAGACAGTCCAACGTTGGAGATCTTTGAATATGGCTCGATGCCTTCACCTCCGGAAGTGCGACCAAATACACCCGGGTTTTCGCACATTGCTTTCGCTGTAGATGATGTGGAAGCGACCGTACAGAAAGTGTTTGCTCTTGGTGGTTCAGCGGTCGGAGCGCTAACTGTTAAAGAATACCCGGGGGTTGGAACATTGACATTTCAGTACGTAACAGATCCAGAGGGCAATATCATAGAGGTCCAAAGTTGGGCGAAATTCAGCGGCTAACAAACTCATCCTCTACAACCACCTGCAAAACAACGCTCAAGCCACTCGTGGAGTCAGCCATTGAGAATGAGAAAAAGATGCTCGCTCTCGGCATGGAGCGCACCCGGAAACGGCTGGCCGGGTTCGAGCAGCAATTCAGCATGTCTTCGGCAGAATTTAACCCCGCCTCAACGCGCTCGAACTGATAGAGACGGTTGAATTCACCGACTGGCGGATGGAAGTCGGGATGCTGCATCTGCTTAAAAGCCGGTATCGGGCCTTACAGGAGGCACAACTTGATTGAGGCTGTCCACCCACTAGCGTCTTGACGTCCTCGTGTCACCTCAGAACACGCGACAGACAAACCCCTTCAAATACTCCGACTCAGGAAAGGTAAGCAGGATCGGGTGGTCGGAGGCTTGGGAGAGCTTCTCGATGATCTGCACGTCGCGGCCGGCGTCAACGCTGGCACCGAAGAGCACCTTCTGGAAGAGGTCGGGGCTCACCCGGCCTGAGCAAGAGAAGGTGAAAAGGATGCCGCCAGGGGCGATGATCTGCATGGCCAGCAGGTTGACGTCCTTGTAACCCCGGCAGGCCGATTCCACCTGATGCTGGGAGTAGGCAAACTTCGGCGGGTCGAGGATGATCAGATCAAAGATCCGTCCCCGATCGCGATACTCCCGCAACACCTGAAAGACATCTCCCTTTACGTATTCGTCATCGCGGTCAGCGAAGCCATTCAGAGCCACGTTTCGTCGGGCCAACTCCAGGGCCTCGGCGGAGGACTCGACGTTGGTGATGCGCCCGGCCCCGGCCGCGGCAGCGTAGACGGCGAAAGCCCCCGTGTAGGCGAAACAGTTGAGCACTGCCCGGCCTGGGCAGTACCTGGTCAGCTTTTGACGGTTCTCGCACTGGTCGAGATAGAAGCCGGTTTTGTGCCCCGCTCTTATGTCCACCAAAAAACGGTGGCCGTTCTCCGTTACCTCCACCAGGCCCGGTGGTTCCTCCCCATGCAACAGGCCGCTGACCTGAGCCAAGCCCTCCTTCTTCCGCACCTCCACGTCGCTCCGTTCGTAGATGCCCCTGGGCTTCAGCAGATCAGCCATCAGACTGACCAGTTCAGCCTTCCACCGCTCGATTCCCAGGGTAAGAAATTGGATCACCAGATAATCGCCGTAGCGATCCACAATCAGTCCGGGCAAGAGGTCGGATTCAGCGTTGACCAGGCGGTAAGCGGCAGTGGCCGGGTCATCAGCCAGGGCCTGCCGGCTGGCGAAAGCCCGCTCCAGACAGCGCCGCCAGAAGTCCTCCCCGATGACTTCGCCCTCGTCCCAGGTGAGCGTGCGGACCGTAATCTGAGAGCGGCGGTTCAGGTAGCCCTGGGCCAGGAAGCGTCCCTGGTAGTCAGCCACCTCCACCACATCCCCATCGGCGGCCTCTCCCTCAATGCGCTTGATAGCTCCGGAGAAGATCCAGGGATGTCGGTTCAGCACCAGCTTCTCTCGCCCTCGTTTTAGCAGAACCCTCGCCAATCTCCAACCTCCAATCTCTAATCCCCAACCTGGACAAGCCAGAACCAAAAGGCTTTTTGCCACGAATTACACGAATTTTCACTAATTTTCTCTTTTTCGTGTTAATTCGTGAAATTCGTGGCAGAAAGAAAGTGCATTCCAAAATCCTTGCTCGTTGTGCGAAAACTCGATCGTTAAGGTGCTAACATCCCCAACAGCTCCGCTTCCCCGATCATGGGCACGCCCAGCTCGCGGGCCTTGTTGTATTTGGCGCCGCCGGGGGCCTCCCCCACCAGAAGATAATCAGTCCTGCCGGAGACGGACCCCACGACCTTGCCGCCGTGACGCTCGATCAGGGACTTGGCCTCAGCGCGGCTCATGGAGGGTAGGGCACCGGTGATGACGAAGGTCAAACCTGCTAGTGGTTGTGGCGTCTCCTCCTCGACGACATCCTCCTTCCGCTTCCGCGCCTCCTGCATCCTCACCCCAGCCCGCCGCAGCCTCTCGATCAGCGCGCGGTGTCGCTCGCGCCCAAACCACTCCACGATGCTGCCCGCGGTGTGCGGCCCCAGGCCCCCGATGGCCTCCAGTTCCTCCTGAGTAGCAGCCATCAACTCGTCAATGGACGCGTAGTGCTCAGTCAGCAGTTGGGCCACGGTGCTCCCTACGAAGCGGATGCCCAGGGCGGTGATGAGTCGCCGGAGGGGCCGGGACTTGGAGGCCTCGATAGCGGCCAGGAGGTTGTCGCTGCTCTTCTCGGCGAAGCCCTCCAGCGACAGGATGTCCTCCCGCCGCAGATAGTAGAAGTCGGCCACATCTTTAAGCAGTCCCTCTTTCACGAACTGCTCGGCCGCTCGAGAGCCAAAGCCCTCGATGTCCATAGTCCCCCGGAAGGCAAAGTACTCCACCCGCCGCACCAACTGTGCGGGGCAAGCGGCGTTGACGCAGTAATGGGCCACCTCGCCCTCAGGCTTTACGGCTGGCTCGCCGCAGGCAGGGCAGCGATCGGGCATGTGGAAGACCGTCTCCTCGCCGGTGCGGAGATCCACGATGGGCCCCACCACGTAGGGGATGACCTCGCCGGCCCGGCGCACAGTGATGGTGTCGCCAATGCGGATGTCCTTGCGGTGGATGTCCTCCTCGTTATGTAGAGACGCCTGCTTGACGATGACTCCCCCAACTTCCACCGGCTCCAGGATGGCAAAGGGGGTCAAGGTACCGGTGCGGCCGACGTTGATGCCGATGTCCAACAGCTTAGTCGTCGCCTCCCGACCAGGGAACTTGTAGGCCACGGCTCCGCGAGGGGCGTTGCCCACGGCTCCCAAGTGATCTTGGATCGCCAGAGAGTTGATCTTGACCACCACCCCATCCACCTCATAGTTGAGGGTGTCCCGTTTCTGCATCCATTCGTGGCAGTAGTCTATGACTTGTTCGAAGTCCGGCAGCAAGCGGCTATCGGAATTGACGGGGAAGCCCATCCGCTCGAGGTACTGGAGGGAATCCCACTGGGTGGCGACGGTGACTCCTTCGCTGTCCACCACGGCGTAGGTGAAGAGGGACAGGGGACGGGAGGCGGTGATGCGGGGGTCGAGCTGGCGCACGGAGCCGGCGGCGGCGTTGCGGGGATTGGCAAAGGTCTTCTGGCCCAGCTCAACCTGGCGGCGGTTGAACTCCTCGAACTGGTCAATAGGCATGTATGCCTCGCCTCGTACCACCAGACGCGCGGGGGGCGGCCCTTCAATTGTAAGCGAAGCGGCCTCAGGACGTGGGCCGTCAGGCGAAACGGGGATGCGCAGAGGAACGCCCTTGATAGTCTTGATGTTAGCGGTGACGTTCTCCCCCTCGATGCCGTTTCCCCGCGTCGCGCCCTGAACGTAGCGCCCATCCTCGTAAGTGAGCACCACCGTCAGGCCGTCAAACTTGGGCTCCACCACGTACTGCAAATCCCCCTGGGCTACGTCCTCCGGCAAAAGCTTGCTGATACGCTCCAACCAGGCCCAAAGCTCTTCCTCCTCGAAGGCATCGCTCAGGCTGAGCATCGGTCTGGGATGGCGCACCTTTTCGAACTTGTCCAGCGGCTCGGCTCCCACTCTTTGGGTGGGCGAGTCCGGAGGAACCAACAAGGGGTGGGCTGCCTCCAACTCCCGTAGCTCCTGCATCAGCCTGTCGTACTCGGCGTCGCTGACAACAGGAGAGTTCAGCACATAATAGCGGTAATTATGGTAACGTATGTTCTTGCGCAATTCCTCAATTCGCCCGATGGGGGGGTGTCCCGCGCTCATCTTCCAAACTCCTGGCAATCTTTCCTTAGCGAGGTTTTCCGCCAATTATAACACCTTTGCCAGCCCTTTGTCAAAAAAGCGGCCAGCGGATGTTCTCCTGCTATGCCACTCGCTGTTTGACAAAAACACGAGGTGGTTATAAAATTGGGCCTATGATGCCCCACTACGATAAACTGAGTGTTGTAGTAAGCGTGATACTGCTTTGTCTGGCCCTCTCCCTGATCGTCGTCTTGCCAGCGACTTTCTCCTTCGCGAGGTTTTCCGCCACCGTCCTGGGCGCACCTCTGACGATCCGATTGTCCCAGAACTGGCTAGCGGCTGCGATACTGGTCAGCATGGCCTGTAGCGGCGCCGCATCTATCATACGCCTCCACCCTCTGTCCCAGAAGGGCAAACTCGCCCATGCTTTCCCTTTCTGGATTCTCCCCAGCCTGGCGACGCTCTTGGCAACAATCCTCTTGCCCCGAGCCCCAGACCGAATCTACGCCCTGGGCGGCTTAGCTGTGATGGGAATCCTTCTCCTGTTAACTATCACCGCCGAGTACCGCACCGTTGATCCAAGCGCTCCTGGCCATAGGGCCGCCCGATTGGGCCTGAACTTCATCGCCTATCTCACGGCCCTCGTCCTCTTCGCCCTCATCCACGAGAGCAAAGCGCCTGGTTTGCTCATGGCTGTGGCAGCACTGGGCGGGAGCAGCCTGCTGGCACTGGATCTGTTGCACGGTGTTCAGCAGAGCTTCAGACGAACCAGCCTCTACGCCCTGATCGTTGGCCTGGTCATGGGCGAGATCGTCTGGGTCCTGAGCTACTCTAGGATGACCAGCCTGACTGCCGGAATCCTCCTGCTACTCATTTTCTACCTCATCACCGGCCTCGCCCGACAGGGGCTCCTGAAGCTCCTGAATCGGCGGATCTTAATCGAGTTCGCTGTGGTGGCGCTGATCGGCCTGGCGCTGCTCCTCAAGTACGGCCCGTGAGCAATCCTCACAGTTCAACCTCAATGCCCAGCCCCAGCGTCTCGGCCTGCGTCAGCACCGCGCGGGCCACCGACACATCCTGCACCGCGTTGCCCACCGATTTGAAGAGCGTGATCTCCTCAGCACCCTCCCGCCCTGGCTTGATCCCAGCAGCGATCTCCCCCAGCTCGGCGTAGATGTCTTCTGCGGTGATCAGGCCCTTGCGGATAGGTATGATCAGGTCGCCCGTCTCGGACAGGCATCCCTCCCGCGAGCCTACCACGATCCTGGCCCTGCCGACCGTCTGCCCAGGAACCTCCTGCATCTCCGGCGTGAAAGACCCCACGGCGTTGATATGGACGCCTGGCTTGAGGTCGCCATCGGCGAAGATAGGCGTCTGGGCGGTGGTGGCGGTACAGATGACGTCGGCCGCGCGGACGGCCTCCGCTGGTGAGGAAGCGACCCTGAGGTCAACGGGGACTCTCCCCTTTCCCGCCATCACCTGGGCGTACCTCTCCGCCGCCTGGGGATTGACGTCGTAGACCCAGGCAGTTTCGATGCCCCGCACCTCGCAAACCGCCAACAGTTGGGTGCACCCCTGGGGCCCTGCCCCGAAGATGGCCGCCACCGTGGCATCCTTCCTGGCCAAAAGATCGGTGGCCGCCCCCGAAACCGCGCCCGTGCGCAGCGCGGTCAGATAGGTCCCGTCCATCACCGCCACCGGCCTGCCAGTGGCGGCCTCCACGATAACCACCAAGGCGAAGATAGTCGGCAGCCCCCTCTCCAAGTTGCGGGGGAAGACAGAGACAATCTTGATTCCCAGGTCATCGCTTTCCGAAAGGTAGGCGGGCATGAAGAGGGTCACCCCCTCGTGCCTATCCACTGGTAGTTGGGTGCGCAGGGGCGCCACCGCCTTCCCCGCCGAGAGCTGGGTGAAGGCGCCCTTGACGATCTCGATGGCCTCCCGCATGGGGACGGCTTGCTGGACATCCTGCTTCGAGAGAACTCGTAGTTTCATTTATCTCTCCTGTGCTAAAAACCTCGAGGGCTAAGACCTACAAAGTCTAGCCCTCGAGTCATACTCAATCGCCACAAATTATCCTGACAGCAGATATCTATCACTCATTGGCGTCAATCCGTTCGCAGCCTTGTTCAATGGCAAGGCGCATAAGCTGCAAGTCGTCCAGTGGTATCGAGCCAGCAAAGCGCAGAAGTTGGTGGCCGGGAACGCCGCGCGGAATAGAGCCCGCGAGCGTGCGTGTGAACTCAAATACTCGCCATTGCAATTCGTATGGCAAAACCCTTAGTTGTTCAATCACTTCATCCACGATAAGTGTACTCATTTTGCCCTCCTGTCGCCGTTTTCTCTCTCTCACTCCTTCCCCAGATACGCCTTCCTCACCCGCTAGTCGCGTATCAACTCCTCCGCTGAACCTGCGAGGATGGTGCGGCGCTCATCCAGCATCAAGAGTTTCGGTCTGGCCATCAGCACGATTTACGCTAATCTCACCAGATTGGTTTCATTCTAATATTCACTACCGGACACTTTTTTATTCTGCCACGAATTTCACGAATTAACACGAAGGTGGAGACAAAAAATTAGTGAAATTCGTGCAATTCGTGGCGAAAAACTCAGATAGCGGTTAGCAAAACCACCCTACCGAAAAAGTGTCCGGTAGCAAATTCTAATACAGAAATCCACAGAAGTCAAAACACCATCCTACTTCAGCTTCTCTTCCCTGCCGAAGTTCCGATAAGGGCTCAGTTCCTCCAGCGTCTTCTCATCCTCCTCCGGCGTCAGCTCTTCCTGCACCATGCGGCTCAATAGAGCGCCTACCCCCGGCCCCAACATGTAGCCTTGCCCACACATGCCAACGGCGTAGATGTATCCTGCCAGTTCCCGCGCCCGACCAATAATGGGGAAGCCATCGGGCGTCATGGGATAGAGTCCCCGCCAAGTACGGCGTACCCGGATGTTAGCCAATTTGGGCATCAAGCCTACCATTCGTGGCGCGATCATGGGCAGGAATTCCGAGGTCTCCCGGCGGTCGGTGCCCACGATAGGCGGCTCCTGCGTGATGCAGAAGACGAGCGCACCGGTTCCATGCTGGTAGAAGTAATAGTTTTTGGATCCCTCGGCGGGGCGGATGTCCACGATCATCGGCTCCACGAAGCGCGCCACCGGCTCGGTGATGCCTGCCTCATGGCTGTCGGGCGCCACCGGCACATCCAGTCCGGACATCTGGGCCACCGCTCGCGCCCACGGGCCAGCAGCGTTGATCACCGTCTCCGTGGCATAGCCCCCCTGGTCGGTGCGGACGCCGACCACCTTTCCTCGACGGCGGATGATTCCGGTTACTCGCTCGCGGAAACGGAACTCGGCTCCCTGCTCCCTGGCACGGGTGTAGAACGCATGGGCAGTCAGCAGGGGCGACGCAGACCCATCCCCAGGCGAATAAGTCCCACCGATGAGGCGCTCAGGCTGCAAATCGGGGATCACCTCCAGCAGATCATCCCCATCCAACCAATGGATATCCAGGCCATAGGCCTGCTGGATCTTCAACAAGTCCTTGAGAACGCGCTCCTCCCGCTCTCGGTAGGCCACGAAAGAGTAACCGCCTTGGTACCACTCGATGTCATCCCCGTAGGTCTCCTTCCAGGTGGAGAAGACCTCCAGGGACTTGAGGCAAAGGCGAATCTTCGATGGCGCCGAGTGGGTGGCGCGGATGCCGCCGATGGCTGCCTTGTTAGAGCCCTGTCCGGGGCTGGCGAACTGATCAATGAGCAGTGGCTGCATGCCGGCCTGAGCCATGCAGAATGCGGTTGGCAGCCCAATACTGCCTGCGCCGATGATGATGACGTCGTAGACCCGGGTGGTCATGCGTACCTCCATAGTAGGACAAGTTGGCAACTTATCCTACAACCCGCCTTCGTGCAGGTCCGTGGCGTGGGTAACTGGCGCCTCCTCGGCCAGCCCCTCCCCGACGGCAATGCCAGCGAAGGCCCCCAGCGGCGCTTCTATGAAGAGCGGACGCTGCGTGTTCTCCCTCACTTCCTTCAGTGAGACGCCCTCCTGGCGAAAGAGACGCTTGATCAGGTTGGTGCACGTCTTGCCGCCGCAGGCCCCCATCCCGGCCCGCGTCACCGCCTTGAGGTGGTTCATGTCTCGCACACCAGCGCGGATGAGCTCGCGGATCTCTCCCGCCGTCACCCGCTCGCAGCGGCAGATAATCGTATCACTGGCGATGCGCTCAATGGCCTCCGGCAGCGGCTCAGTCACCCAAGGATCCTGCACGCGGATACCCGCGATGCGCCTGGCGATCTCGCGGGGCGCTCTCACCCGCACCAACAGCGCCCGGTCGGCGAACTTGGTCTTTCGCACATTCATCACCCTCACGTTGCCCAATACCTTCCCCTCCGTGTCTAGCACCGTCACGGCATCTCCTTCGTCAATGGTCTCCTCAGAAAACTCATAGGGGATGGTCACCGTGGGGTACTCGGCGTCCTTAGTAAGCGAAGCGGCGTAGTCCACCATCGTGATGGCCAGCCCAGGGCAGATGGCGACGCACTGCTCACAGCCGAGACAACCCTGGCCGATGTACTCCGGCAGACCGCGGATGTCATCATCCTGGATGATGATACAGCCCTTTGAGCAGACGGAGGTACAGGGATTGCAGGGGATCTCCTGAGCACAGTGAAGAACCGGGAAGACGCCATCCTCTTTTTCCGGGATATCCTCGGTGACCACCGCGCCAGGCCGCGATTTAAGAACCTCAGCGGTGCGATGCCACTCCGGCGGCACTTCCCCCACGTCCCGCCCCAGAGCTTTGGCGATCTCCAGCCCACGGATGCGCCCCATGAACATCGCCGCCGACGCCTCGGCGATTTCCTCGGCGTCCCCCGCCGCGTAGACCGGCAGGCCAAACTCCTCCGCCTTGTGCAAGAACTCGTCCACCGGATCCAGCCCCACGGCGACGAGCACAGTGTCACATTCGAACGTCTTCTCCGTGTCGGGGGTGGGCTGCCAGTTCTGGTCTATCTGGGCGATAGTGACCGACTCAACCTCATTCACGCCGTTGGCGCTGAGGACGGTGTGTGAGGTGTAGATGGGCACACCCAGGCGGGCCAGTTTGTCCTTGTGGACCTTGTAGCCAGAGCACTCCGGCAGGGCCTCGCACAGGCCGACGACCTGGATGCCGGCCTGGAGCGCGTGATAGCCGGCGATCAGCCCCACGTTTCCCCCGCCGATGATGAACAATCGGTCGGAGGACTTCACCAGATCCCGATTGACCAGCGTCTGGAAGGCCCCCGCGCCGTAGACGCCTGGCAGCGTGTTCCCCTTGAAGACCAGCGACTTCTCCCGCGCGCCCGTCGCTACCAGCAAGATGTGAGGGCGAACCAGAACGTAGTGTCCCTCCCGCAGAAGCCCCACCTTCCGATCGGAGTAGACGGCCAGCGCGGTGGTGTCGAGCCAGACCTGGACGTTCTCGTAGTCACTCACTTCCTGCTCCAGCTTCTGGGCGATGTCAATGCCGCGCGTCCCGGCGTAGCAGGCCTCGATGGAGCCGAAGAACTTGTGTGTCTGGAGCACCAGCTTGCCGCCCAGGCGGTGCTTGTCGTCCACGATGAGCGTGCGCACACCCGCCTTGCCCAACCCGATGGCTGCCGAAAGCCCCGCCGGCCCTCCACCGATGATCAAACATTCGACATCGCTGATAGGGATCTCCTGCGTCTCAAGCGCCGTTTCGACGTTGGGCAGCACCGGCATCCCATCCATCGGCTCGACCCACATTCCCGCCTCCAGCGGGGCCATGCAGGACTTGACAGGCAGACCGTTGGCCATCACCAAGCACTGCGCACACTGACCGTTGGCACAGAAAATGCCTTGGGGCGCGCCATCCTTGGGGTGATGCCCGAAGATGCGCACCCCGTTAGCAAAAAGGGCCGAGGCGATGGTCTCTCCGTCACGCGCCACCATCGTTCGGCCCTGCCAGGTGAACTCAAACGTAGGTTGATCCTCGACGGTGAGGATAGGGTGCTCACGAATGCGATAGTCCGCCATACGTATTCTTCCTTGATGGAATGCACTTCTGCTGTGCGCTTCTCGCCATTGAGACAGACAAGCCGATTCTATCACAATCCTCCTGGGATGTCAAACCAGCTTCATCCTCTTTGATCGTCGAGGTCTCCGACCGCGGCGGAGGGAACTCGGTCGGAGACCTTCGCCCATCGAGAGTTGCAAAGCTACACAGCGCGTTTTTCTCCCGTCAACTCCCCGGCCTCGAATCTCTCCAACTGGAAGGGGCTGAGGTCGAAGTCGGTCTGGCCGCTGGTGATGAGGTCCGCCAGTATCCGTCCTACGGCTGGCGATTGCTGGAAGCCGTGGCCGCTGAAGCCTACGGCGCAGTAGAAGCCCCCCACACCGCCGATGTCCTGACCAATTACGGGGTTATCGTCGGGGGTGATGGCATAGAGGCCGCCCCAGCCGCGCATGAAGTCGGCCGAGTCGAGGACGGGCACGCGGTGAACCGCCTTTTCCGCCGCCTTGACCAGGAATGACAGATCGAAGTTAGTGTTGAAGCTAGGAGGCTCCTGAGGATCGCTCATGCCCATCAGCACGCTGGCCCCCTCTCGCCGAAAGTAGAAGCTCTGAGCAAAATCAATGACCAGGGGGGTTTGCTTCGGCAGCTCATCGAAGGGCGCGGTGACGAAGACCTGGCGACGATAGGGCACGACGGGCAACTCCAGGCCAGCCATGCTTCCCACCTGGGCTGCCCACGGCCCGGCCACGTTGACCACTACCGGGGTCGCTATCTCGCCCTGATTGGTCACCACCGCTCGCACCTTCCCCTTGCTCACCTTTATGTCGAGAACCTCCGTCTCCTCGCGGATGTTCACCCCCATCCGCCTGGCCTGCTTGGCGAAGCCCATGGCCACGCTGTAGGGATCGGCGTAGCCATCGCGAGGACAAAACGTACCGCCCACCAAGTCATCCAGATAGAGATAGGGCGTCAAGTCACCGATCTCCGCTGGCGAGAGCAGACGTACCGGCACCCCCATGCGCTGCTGCATCACCACGTTGGCCTGGAATTCGGCCCAATCGTCGGGCTCGGTCGCCAGGAACAGGTAGCCGTGCTGCCGGAAATCTATCTCCGCCTCGAACTCCTCCGCAAAGCGCTCGAAGGTCTGCAGACTCTCCAGAGAGATGCGAATATTGGCCTCCGAGGAGAACTGAAGCCGGATACCACCGGCTGATAGGCCCGTAGAGCCGGAAGCCAGTTGTTTTTTCTCAACCAGCACGATGTCCTGGCAGCCCAGCTTGGCCAGGTGATAGGCGGTGCTGGTCCCCATCACCCCGCCGCCGATGATCACCACATTTGCTTTTTCAATCATTCAGCGTAAACTCCCAGGCGCACCAGTATTCGTCGGGGTGCGGATCGGGCGGGCAGGCGATGCAGCGGGTGTGGAATCGGGGGTCAATCGTTTTGGCGAAGCCGCCATATTCCATCAGGCCCACCGGTTTGCAGGGAAAGTCCGGGCGGCCATCCCGCTTGCGCGCCGCCTGCACCCTGCACTCGTTCATCCGAAAGACGATGGTGCGCTCATCCACATCTATGATCTCTTGCACGTTCAGGTAGGCGTAGAGGCGATACTGCAGAGCCTCTTTCAGAGCGGGAATCCCGCCACCAGGCTCGATACCCCGGTGGCGCATGATGCGTTTGGCCTCAATGACGGTGAACCTCTCCCAGGCCTTGGCGTCCAGCTCGATGGCTGTCTCCATATCGAAAGCGCCTTCGGCAGCCAGAAACCAAAGCCCGTCGTGAGCCAGCCAATTCTTGGCCGCGTTCTCCAGCAGGCCGATCAGTTCTTCTTTGGATAGTTGAAGCAGTAGATCACGGTTGGTCATAGAACTCCCTTCTTTACTGTTCTCAAACCTCCAAGGAGAGATTCATGCTCTCGTTTCCATTATACCTCATTATCCGAGAAGAAGCAAAGGGGCCATGTTCGGAGCCGGGGTGATTCGTTCAATCTTTGCGGCGGTACTCCCTTATCCGCCCGTTTTGCCAGAGAAGCAAGTCAGCGCAGAGGGGCTGATCGCGCTTGGCCGCGTCACGACGTACCTGGCCGGCGATAGCGGCCACCTGGGCTGGGTCGCGGTCGCTGAAGGCAATCGGAAAATCGCGATCGCTGAAGGCGATCAGAAAATCGCGATTGGGGAGGAGAGTTCAGGTAGGCCTGGTAGATCGTGTCCAGCTTGCAGCGCATCGGCTCGTCGTGCACCGCGACGTGCAGCACGCCCGCCTCGCGTTTGACCACCTCGCAGCCAGCCTGCCGCGTGGCAGCCTCGACGTAAGCCGTAAAGGCTTCCCGATCAAGTAACTCACTCTTTCGGCGTCGCCTTCGTTTGGCCAATGGTGTTTCCTCGATTCCAATGAGGCTCTCTAGCGCGGCTTGAACACGTTCAACCCCACTTTTACATCAGAATAGGGCTCAGGCAGCGGCTGGTTGCCTTTGGAAGAGGCGATGATGATGCTCTTGCCCGACGCGCTTGGCCCGGCCGTCTTGCTCAGGTCTACCTTGATGGTGAGGATGTTGTCTTCGATCTTCATTTCGATGTTGACCATTGGAGTGTTCTCCTCTCTGGGATTATGGATATAGGCCACAGCCTACAACTCCCCCTTGTAGGTAGATGACCAGCCAAACAACTTGCGCAAGCGCTGCGACGGGTTGAACTTGAACACCCAACTGTCCCGTTCTGACCTCACGTAGAAGGTGCCAAAGTTGCGTAGAGAAACACACTCCCCCTGCTTCAGCGCCTCGTAGATTTCTTCCAGTGTGGCATCCACCATCTCTTCAACGGTGCCTGTGCCTTGGGGTATTCGTTCTGAGACGCGACGTACCAGTTCTTTCCTGTCAATCCTCATAGCTTCTCCATGAGGCGAACAAGCGAATCAGCGAACGACACACTTTGCCATTCGCTGATCTGAACGCTCTCGTTCAACCCAATTCTACCACAACTCTCCCTTCCTGGCAACTGCTGGGGGCGCGGGGGTGAACGAGTTGCTGGCATAGTCTAAAGTAAGGTTTTCTTTGATCCGACTGTCTCCTTTGGCACACCCAGCCGCGTCGCTCCCAATGCCAGCAAATGCTCATTCGCCGGGTGATCCAGCGTGTGCACTTGCTTCCCCCACCCCACCACCTCTTGCACCAACTGCTCTGTCCTGCTGCCGGGCTGGGCGTGGGCGATGAGCACGGTGTCGGCCAGGGCGGCCACGAAGCGGTTGCGGGCCAGCGCTGTGTCTGCTGTCATGCGCCGCACTTTCTCGCCAAAGGGCGACATGAGCAGCAGCCGCCCGGCCGCCATTGGGTCTCGGTACTCGCGTTTCAACCGCATCCTGTCCAGGCTGCGCGCCGGGCAGATGATGACCGGCTGCGGCCCTCGCAGCAGCACTGCCAGGCACTCTTGCTCCACTGGCGAGTGGAAGCCGCTGATGACTG
>CAYWWC010000084.1:0-14105 GCA_964461615.1 uncultured Anaerolineae bacterium | reverse complement strand
CCCAAACTCCCCGTTACAGTTTTACAGACATTTTACAAAATGCCAATATCGGTTTAAAATAGGGGGTGTATAATGGAGCTAAATCTTAACCAAGTGAGGATAATCCCATGTTTATCTGGAAGAACTCTGTGCTCCGTACTATCGTGGCCCTCTGCTTGCTGGCAACCCCGCTGATCTCGACCACCGGCCTGGCTGCGGCCCAGCCTCCCCACTCAAGCGAGCTGATCACGTACGTGAACTCCTCTGGTATCGGACGAGTCGCGGTGCGTCTGAGATTGCCCAACGTTCCCCGTTACGCTGAGGGTGCTCCCATTGTCATTCACACTTCGACCTTCTTCACGCCGGGCCAGGGTTTCAGTGGTCTGGGAGTCGCCAAAATCGGGGCCATTGAGGTGAGTTACCTGTGGCCGGGAGCGACTGACTCGCACACAGGCGTCTCCAGCGAGGGCGTGTACGATCACGGCGGGGCGGACAGCATCGCCGCCTTTCGAGATGTGATCCGCTTTGTTTCTGGTCAGATCCCCGACTACGAGGGACATTACATCACTGAGCTGCTGGTCATCACCCCGCTGACGGACAACGTCGGCCTCTACGCCTTCTCCCATCCGGGAATCGCAGCCACCAACGTCATGGCCCACCACGGCGACAGCTTGCCAAAGGTCAAGTACCTGGTCGGCGGGGAGAACCCGACCACGGATACGCTGTCGTGTGTCGAGATAGGGCACTGGGGAGAGCACAGCGAGCCTATCTACAATCCGTACTACGGCTATCCCGATGACTACTCGCCCTTCGGCCTGGACATTGACTACTCCACAGTAGGCTGGATCCAGAACGCCGAGTATCCCGATGGCCGCCCCTTCTTCGACGTACCGGGCGGCGAGGACTACATTCTCGGCAGCCGGGTTCCACAGATGTGGGGCAAGCGCTACTACTCCATGGAGCTCGCCCAGGCGCTGCTGGACAATGGCGCGCTGACGCTCGAAGCCTGGCCTGAGGACCTGGCGACGCCGGCGGAGACACAGGCGGTCTGGCCCTACCGCATGACGCTCGCCAACTATCCCCTACTGGCGAGCTCGGCCCCGCAGCTCAAGGTGATGCTCACCTTCGCCGAGGATGACCATGTGCACCCCGCATTGGACAAGCCGCATATTCATACGGCTTACGATGGCTTCAGCGGGGGAGCAGGGCTGTGGGTGCGGTTGAACCCCGACGTGAGCTATGTGCAGCAGGTCAAACCCGATTACCCCCCGGCAGCGTTCCCCGACAACGACGCCAACACCCAGCCCGCCGATTGGCTCAATGCCGTGTCATGGGCGCATCCGATGATTGGAGGCGGCACTCGAAACGACGTTGGGCTGGCCGCCGTGGCGGAGATGGCCGACCGCGTGCGCGCCAACAACTGGGACGCCAACCTCGATGAGGTGTTGGCCCAGTATCCGCCCTCGCCACCGACACCCACTCCGACCCCGCGTCGCGTATATCTTCCCGTGTTGATGAAGGAGTGGTACGGCGAACCGACCGTGATCACAGACATAACGTTCGCCGTCGTCGAAGGCGAGTCGCTGGCATTGGACGCCTACCTGCCGGCGACGCCCGGTCTACATCCGGCTATCATCCTCATCCACGGCGGCTACTGGCAGGCCGGGGATAAGGAGAGCCACTCTCGGTTGGGGGACTGGATGGCGCAGCACGGCTACGCCGCGTTCGCCATGAACTACCGCCTGGCTCCTGATTACCCATTCCCTGCGGCCGTTGCCGATGTGCAGTGCGCCGTCACCTGGGTGCGCGAGCACGCGGCCGAATACGATGTGGATGCTGATCGCATCGCTTTGATGGGCACCTCTGCTGGAGGGCATCTGGCTGCGCTGGCAGGACTGGCGGCTGTCCCTGCCTCGCCCTCAGCGTCCTGGCAGCCTTCCTGCGGCGACCCGGCGGCCAACATCGGGGTGCAGGCCATCATCTCCTGCTTCGGCCCTGTGGATCTGGCTTTCCATGCCGAGGAGAGCGAACCGGCTGAGGGTATCGTGGCCGTCTTCCTTGGCGGCCAGGCCTGTGAGGATGCGCCGCAGCTTTGCGCGGCTGCCTCGCCGATGACCTACGTGACCACGGATGCGCCGCCGACGCTCCTCATCCATGGCACTGACGACGACGCCGTGAGTTACGAAAACTCTGCGCGGTTGTACGCGGCCCTCGATGGCGTCGGAGCCGATGTCACTTATCTGCCCATCGAGGGCGCCCAGCACGGGTTCATCATCGGGCTCAAAAACCCTGAAGCTCAGGCCGCTATGGAGGCTGTAGGGGACTTCCTGGCGGCGACTTTTTGATCGCCGACGGTCTCTGACCGAGGCGTACAAGAGAAACCAGGTTTTTGGGAAAAACCTGGTTTCTGGATCCCCCATTAAGAAAGGAGTTCATACCCATGTTGAAAAACGCTAGGCATCATCTATCCCGCCGGCGACTTTTGCCCGTTTGCGCCGCCGTGCTGAGCCTGGTGCTGCTGGGCACAGGTCTGGTCTCGGCTCAGCCGCCCCATGCCTCTATAGCCCCCACCCCAGCCCTCCCCCAGAACTGGGAGAGGGAGTCCCACGCCCCTCCCAACGGCCTGGTCCCGATAGACATAGACCTGCCTTCCGACAGCACCGGCAATCCTGCGGGCACTCTGGCGGTGCGCGTCTACACGCCGATGCACGGCCAAGCCCGCTACCCGGAGGGCGCGCCTGTGCTCGTCTGGGGGGCGGGCGGCTACGAGGTGAAGGGGATCAACCATGATCTGCCCGACAGCGTGGATGACATCATCATCGTCACCTTCGTCTACCCTGGCGGGGAGGATCCGTGGGCCGGGCGGCAATCCGATGGCGTCTACGACTATCGCGGCCCCAACTGCATCGCCGCCTTGCGCGACGTCATCCTCTACGCTGCTGGCGAGATGACCGACAGCCAGGGGCGCACCATTGACGACATCGTGCCGGTGCCCGTGCTGCACGACAACATCGGGCTGGAGGGTGTCTCCAATGGCGGTAACATTATCGTCGCAGTGGCCGCCCTGCACGGAGATGAGCTGGCGGGGCATCTACGCTACATCATTCAATGGGAGACGCCCGTGTCCAGCCAGGTCGCCAACCGCGACCTGGGCCGCGTCTGGCTGCAACCCCCGAACCCCGGCCAGGGCGATTTCTTCAACCCCCGATACCAGGGCTACGGGCCTAAGGCGTTGGCCGTGGACTACAGCGACCTGACGTACGACCCCGACGGCGCCATGCGCCAGGTCTTCCACGACGGAAACGGCGATGGGGAGTACACGACTATCGAGGATCCGGGCAGTCACCTCCAGACCCCTGATCTCAACCTGGACGGCGCTTTGGACATGAGCGAGGACTTTCCTCTGGATACCTATCCCTACCCCGATGGCTTGAAGGAGGTCTACTCCCGGGCCGTGACCCACGCCCTGGCGGACAACCAGATCATGCCCCACCCCTGGCCAGAGGGCATCGCCATGCCCTCTGAGGCCGATGCCTACTGGGACATACGGGAAGCGGTGTGGCTCTACGACAACGCTCTGGCCAGTATCCCCGATCTGGAGGCGATGGTTCTGGCCGGTGTGCGCGACCACGTCCAGTCCGCGCCCACCAAACCGCACATCCAGCAGGCGTTTGAGGGGTGGAATAGCAACGGGGCGTGGGTGCAGATCAACCCCAGTCCGGCCTACCTGATCGAGGCCGACCCCAGCCTAGCGGGCCGCACCGATCTGCCCAACCGCGTCCCCAACACGCCGCCGGGCGATTGGGGACGGGTGGCTTCCTACTGCATCCCTGAGGACATCTACAAAGCCACCTATCAACTGGACGCCGTCTGGCAGATGGCCGATCGTGCCCAGGGCGTTTTCACGCCAACGCCAGCGGGAGGAGAGTTGGTCACCTACGTGGACTCCGACGGGGATCGTATCGCGGTGCGCGTGGAAGTCCCCTTGCAACCGCGTTACCCGGAAGGGGCCCCAGTTGTGGTGGAGGTCTCGACGTGGTTCACACCGAAAAGCGGTTTTCATAGGGTCAACGAAACGACCCAGATCGGCACCATCACGGTCTCCTACCTCTGGCCGGAGAGGGTGGATCCCGACACTGGCGCTCAGAGCGAAGGCGTGTACGATTACGGGGGGCCTGATTCCCTGGAAGTTCTCCGCGACGTGATCCGCTTCGCCTCTGGCTTGATCCCCGACGTTGACGGATACTACATTGACGAGCTGGTGACGGTCACGCCTCTCACCGACAACGTCGGGCTGTTCGCATCATCCCACTCCGGCGTGATGGCCACCAACGTTCTGGCCCATCACGGTTCGGAGTTGCCCACGGTCAAGTATCTGGTCGGGCGGGAGAACCCAACCCGTGATGAAATGTATCCCCTAGAGTTGGGGCATTTCGACGACCAGCGCAATCCCGTGTACAATCCCTTCTTCGATGAGGACGATTACAGCCCCACCACCGTCACCGTAGACTATTCGACTGTAGGGTGGTACCAGCCGGATCCGCAATCGCCGGGTCGACCCTACTTCGCGGCAGGCAACGGCCACCCTGAGCACATCCTCCACGAAACCATCAGTCCGACCATGTGGGGTAAGCGATACTACTCCCGCGCCATAACCCAGGCTCTGCTGGACAACGGCGCGCTGACGCTGGACAACTGGCCTGAGGACCTGGCCACTCCTGCCGAAACCCAGGCCGCCTGGCCCTTCCGCATCACCGTGCACAACTACCCAGCCTTCGTCACCCAGGCACCGAATCTCAAGGTGATGCTGGTGTTCGCCCAGGACGATCACGTGCAGGCGGCGGAGACCAAGCCCCACATCCGCCAGGCGTGGGACGGTTTCACCGACGCGGCAGGATTATCGTGGGTGCGCCTGAACCCTGACCTGGCTTACGTCCAGGCCATCAATCCGAGCTATGGAGTTGGCTTCCCCGACAACCTGGCCAACTCCGAGCCCGCCGATTGGCACGACATCCGGCCCTGGGGTTTTGCCGCCGGGCCGGGGGGCATCCGGGAGGACGTCTGGTTAGCATCGGTGGCTGAGATGGCCGATAGGGCGCAAGCGAACAACTGGGAGAATAACCTGGACGCGGTGTTGTACCAGTATCCACCGGTGGAACCGACCCCAACGCCGACGCCCACGCCGACCGCCACCCCAGAGCCGACACAGACTCTGATCTTCCTGCCTCTTATCCTGAAGGGATGGTGAGCTCATCATCGAATAGCCCGCCCTCCCCCTGCCAGGGGAAGTAGTAGGCCATCACAAAAAGCCACCAGAGGTTTTGCCCCCTGGTGGCTTTTCGGCCGGAAGTGATAGGTATGCTCCTCTTGAATTGTCTGAAAACAGCCAAGAAGTCCTTGACAACCGCCCATTCTTGTGGTATACTATTACTAGACTGACCAGTCAGTTTAGTAGTCAGATTTTGAAAGAGATAGCAGAAGGAGGGGGAAATGATCGTCGTTCTGTTGCTAGTCACAATCGTGGGCAGTGTCCTGGCGACCTGGCTGCTGCCGATGGCCTTCAAGAGCGAGCCGCCTTATGGTGTGGCCGTAGACATTGGCGTCGGCACGGCGCTGGCGGTGATCTGGTCGTTGCTGGCCTACTTTGTGATCTTGCCGTTCATCAACCTGAGCGGGGCGCTGGCACTGATTGTGAGTGCCGCCGACGCCATTGGCTTCGCGGCGGTCATGCTGTGGGTGTTGCGGCGGATCAAGCGATAACAGGGGTTACGAATGACGCCTAGACCGGACGTTTCGGAGGAGCGAAAGGCGCAGATCTACCAGGCGGCGCTGGCGTGTTTCAACCGCAAGGGCTATCACCGCACGACGATGGACGACATCGTGGCCGAGAGTGGCCTGAGCAAGGGCTCGCTGTACTGGTATTTCAAGAGCAAGAAGGAGCTATTCATATCGCTGTTCCAAGAGGTCATGGGACAGCTTGGACAGACGTGGGAGGGCGTCGCGGCTAATCAGGAGGCCAACGCCACGGAGAAACTGCGCGCCAGCCTGACCCTCTTTCGGGCCGAACTGGGGGAAATGATGCCCTTCTTCAGCGTGATGATGATGATGGAGGCCTGGGCGCTGACTCGCTACGACGAAGACGTGGAAAGCATAATCCAAGAACTGTACGGGCCATACCAGGACATCATGATCCGTATCATCGAAGAGGGCATCGCCAGCGGAGAGTTTCGCGTGAAGTCGGTGCGGGCGATGGCCCTGGTTATCATGACGCTCTTCGACGGGATCACCCTGGCCATGGGCACCGGCCTGTGGCATGGCGATTGGGATTCAATCATGGACGCCGCGGAGGAGCTGGTATTCCACGGCCTGGGAGTGGAGGGCAAGCATGTCGGCTGATGAAGGCCAACGAAGTGGGACCGTTATCGAAACCGAAAACCTGACGCGGGCCTTCAAGAACGTCGTCGCTGTGGATGGACTCAACCTGACCGTGCAGCAGGGCGAGATCTTCGGCCTAGTCGGTCCCGACGGCGCGGGCAAGACCACCACCATCCGCCTGCTGGTGGCCATCATGGATCCCACCGACGGCCGGGCCAGCGTGTTTGGCTACGACACAGTGCGGGAGCCAGAGCCCATCAAGCAGCGCATCGGCTACATGGCCCAGCGGTTTAATCTCTATGGCGACCTCTCCGTGCTGGAGAACCTCAACTTCTTCGCCGACGTGTTCGAGGTGAGGGGGAAGGTGCGACAGGAACGGATTGAGCGGCTGCTGCGCTTCGCCCGCCTGACCGAGTTCCGCGACCGGCGGGCGGCGCACCTCTCCGGCGGGATGCAGAAGAAGCTGGCCCTGGCCTGCACCCTCATCCACACGCCGGAGATCATCTTCCTGGACGAGCCCACCACCGGCGTGGATCCGGTCTCCCGCCGTGAGTTCTGGGACATTCTCACCGAGCTGCACCTGCAAGGCGTCACTCTCCTGGTCAGCACGCCCTACATGGACGAGGCCGAGCGCTGCTCGCGGGTGGGGCTGATGTACCAGGGGCAGATGATCATCTGCGACACGCCGGAGCGGGTGAAGGCCATGACCGAGGGCGAGCTGATCGCCCTGCGGCCCTCCGATGTGCGGCGGGCAAGGGAGGTGCTAGCTGGGCTGGAAGGCATCCTGGAGATGCAGACTTTTGGCGACCAGTTGCGCATCTTCGTCAGAGACGCCGACCAGGTGATAGCCCAGGGCCGGGCCGCGCTGGCGGCTCAGGGCATTGAGATGCTGGACGTGCGTCGCACCCGCCCGCGCATGGAAGAGGCGTTCATCTCGCTCATCCGGCGACAGATGGCAGACCCTAGGGATTTCAGAAACCCTTAGCACCAGTGAATTTCTTGCACACTTGGCAGAAAACTTACCACGAAGGCACAAGGACACGAATCTCTGTTTGTCTTAACTTTGTGTCTTGGTGTCTTTGTGGTGAGTTGTTGTTCCTTTTTGGGTCCGGCTCGTCCGGGTTAGGGTCTAGCGAATCGGAGGTTGATCAAATGCACAAGTTCTCGTTCTGGCAAAGATGGTTACTTATCGTTGGCCTGGTCATCGCCGCCTTTGGGCTGGTGATGGCCTTCCTCAACGGGACGGCGGTTTTTGAGTTGTTCAATCGCCAGATTGACCCTGTCTTCTGGGGTGACGGGGCCACGCCAGAGACAGCCACTCGTTTCAGGCAATGGGTATACGGGGCCTGGGGCGCGACGGTGGCGGGCTGGGGCGTTTTCATCGCCTTCATCGCTCACTACCCCTTCGGGCACAAGGAAAAGTGGTCGTGGAATTGCCTCGCGGTGGGGCTGCTGCTCTGGTACCTGGTTGATACGGCCATCTCCCTCTATTTCGAAGTCTACTTCAATGCCATCTTTAACACCCTTCTGTTGATACTGGTCACGCTGCCCCTGGCCTTCACCAGAAAGCACTTTGTCGAGGACACGAATAATGTCGAGAATCACCATCGTTTACTTTAGCGGAACGGGCAACACGGCCTGGGTAGTCCAGCAACTGGCCGAGCGTCTGTCCGAACTAGGCGACGCGGTGCAATCCTTTTCCTGTGAGGAGATCGCGCCGCAAGATGCAGCACTGGCGGACTGCGACGCGCTGGGAGTGGCCTTCCCTGTCCATGCTTCGTGGGCGCCCAAAAGCTTCAGGCCCTTCTTGGCTCAGTTGCCACCGGCCGAGGGCATGCCGTTGTTCGTCATCGCCTGTGCAGCCTATTTCGGTGGCGACGCCGCCTGGTACGCCGCGCGCCCGCTCGCCGCCCAGGGCTATGCGCCTTTCCTGTATGCCAACGTGTTTATGCCCAATAACCTGTACCCTGTTCCACGGCCAGAACAAGTAGCACGAATCGCCGAAAAGGCCAGCAGGAAGATTGATAAGCTGGCCCCGTTGATCCACCAGCGACGTCGCCACATCGAAGGCGTCCATCCGCTGGGCTGGCTAGGCGGCTACATCCAGCGCTGGAGCTTTGCCCCGCTGGAGCGGAGGATGCAGCGCTATCTCTTCGCCGATGATGATGATACCTGCAACCGCTGCGGCTGGTGCGTGGAACACTGTTCAGTCGGCAACATCGAGCTAACAGAGGATGCCGTTCGGTTTCTGGGAAAATGCATCTTCTGTGCGCGTTGCTTTCACCTGTGCCCCCAGCACTCGATCCAATTCACTGGCGCCACCCGCAACGTGTCCAGGTTCCGGCGCTACCCCGGCCCGGACGGACGCTATCGTCCCCCCAGACACGAAGGCCGCCTGGTGAAGATCGAACCCAGCGAGTGAGTGCGTAACTGTGGGACAAACCTCCCATCCGCAACACCGGATTCCATCGAACTCAGGGCGAGTAGCTACCCGACCGACGGTGCTTAGCCGGACAGCATTGGGGCCAGATCAAACATGCAAACCACAGACCAAGTTGAGATTCGTTTCGGGTTGCCCGAACATTGCCGCCGTCAGGCAGCGGTGCTCTACTACGAGGCATTTCGCCAGAAATTCGAGCCGATCATGAGTTCACAACAACACGGCGTTGCTATCCTGGAAAAAGCCTTCGACTCCGAGCGCGTCATTATCGCTCTGCGCCAGGGTCAGCTAGCTGGAGTGGCCGGTTTGCAATACGGCGGGCGTCAGTTTGTCAATGCCGGGGCCTCTGCCTTCGCCCATGAGTTCGGTTGGCTGAGCGGCCTATTGAGATTCGCGCTGTTTGCCGTTTTCGCCCAGAGTGAGAGCAAGGGAGAGCTATTGCTGGAGGGCATCGCCGTGCATTCCTCCATGCGGGGTAAGGGGATCGGCACGCGCTTGCTGCAGGCCGTGTCTGACTTTGCGCGGGCAGATGGATTCGGTTCGGTACGATTGGACGTGGTGGACGCAAATCCAGACGCGCGTCGCCTCTACGAGCGGCTGGGCTTTGTGCCCACCCAAACGCGGAAATACCCTTATCTGCGCCGCATGATGGGCTTTTCGGCCGCTACCACGATGACAAAAGAGATTGTCTGAGAGTTAGTTATGAACGTGCGACGGGTTTTGTCCATCATCCGCAAAGAGTGGCGGCACATCACACGGGATCGCACCTCTTTTGTCCTGCTGTTGCTCTCGCCGGTGCTGGCCCTGGTGACTATGGCCTACGCTTTCTCCATTGACATCAAGGACGTGGGCATCGGCGTGCTGAACCAGGACCTAAGCCCGCTGTCGAGACAATACCTGGCCCAACTGAGCAGTACCGACGCGCTGCGCGTGGAGGCCTGGCCGCAGAGCCTGGACGAGGTGGAGCGTTTGATGATGCAGGGCCGCGTCAAGGCGGTGGTCATCATCCCGCGCGGCTTTGCCCAGGACATGGAGTCAGGGCGCACGGCGGCCTTGCAGGTGGTGGTAGACGGCACCGACCCCAACACCGCCGGTCACGCCATCCGCCACATCAGCGCTCACACTGAGCATTTCGCCACCGAACAACTCAAGGGCCAACTGACGCGGGCTGGCCTGGCAACAGTCAATCTGTCGCCCATTGACCTGCGGTTGCGGGCCTGGTTCAATCCTTCCCTCAAATTCACCGTCTCCCTGCTCCCGGCGCTGCTGGGGGTGGTACTCAGTGTGCCAGCCATGGCGGCATCGCTGGCCCTGGCCCGAGAGCGGGAGTGGGGTACGATGGAAGGGCTGATCGTCACGCCCATCGGCCGCGGCGAGTTGATCATCGGCAAGCTCATCCCCTACGTTATGGCCGGCATGCTCAGCGTGCCGCTCTGTGCGGCCACCGCCGTCTACGGTTTCGGCGTGCCCTTCCGGGGCAGCCCCTGGCTCTACCTGGCTCTGTCTGCCGTCTTCCTCTTCACCACGATGAGCATTGCCCTACTGCTTTCTGTCTTTACCAACAGCCAGCAGGTGGCCATCATCGGCTCCATGATCATCTTTCTCTTCTCCGGCTTTTTCATGTCCGGCCTGATGATTCCCCTGGCCATAATGGGGCCAGTGCTCAAAATGGAAGCCATGATGTTTCCCACCACCCATTTCGTCATCATCAGTCGGAACGTTTTCGTCAAAGGCGCTGGCCTGGCCGAGATACAGGGGTACGCCATTGTGCTGGCCGTCATGGGGGTGGTTTTTTTGGCGCTGACGGTGTTGATATTCAAGAAAAAACTGTAAAACGTGAAACGTAAAACGTAACTGGTTTCACGAACAAGCCCTTACGTTTTACGCTTTACGTTTCACGGAAGAGTGACAGATGCTCTACCGAATCTGGAATCTCATCGTCAAAGAACTGATCCAACTCAGGCGCGATCGGCTGATGGTTCTCTTCGTGCTGTTTGGGCCATTGAGCGAGATGCTGATGGTGGCCTGGTCCACCTCCCAGGGCATCAATCACTTGCCGACGGCCGTGCTGGACCTGGATCGCTCCGCCGCCAGCCGGGGCCTGATCACGGCTATGGCCAACACGGAGACCTTTGATCCCTATTTCGTGGAGACGATGGAGCAGGTATCCGATGATGTCGGCGGTGGGCGGGCGATGGCGGCCTGGGTGATTCCCGCCGGCTTCCAGGCGCAATTGAATGACCCGACCGGCGATCCGCCGCAGGTGCAGGTTATCGTGGACGGCGCTGACGTGGTTGCCGCGCAGACGGCGGCGGAGGTCGCGCCAGGGATAGTCGCCAGCTACGGGCAGCAGGTAGCCTTGCAGCCGGCCGTGGTGGAGGCCGGGAACGTGATGCCGTTGGACATGAGCCTGCGGGTGTGGTTCAACGAGGAGATGAAAGAATCCAACTACATGATTCCGTCCGAGCTGGGCTTCATCGCCGCCGCCATCGCCGCCATGGTCGCCGGCATGGGCATCGCCCGAGAGCGGGAACAGGGTACGCTGGAGCAATTGATGGTCACACCCATCCGGCCGTTGGAATTGGTGCTGGGCAAGATGACGGTGGCCATCGTCCTGGGCTACACCGAGTTCCTGCTGATGCTGGGCATGGTCATCTGGCTGTTCGACCTGCCGATGCGAGGCTCACTGCCGCTGCTGATGGCCCTCGCTTTCTTTTACATGATCGTAGAACTGGGTTGGGGGCTTATGGTCTCCGCCGTATCCAGCACACAGATGCAATCTCTACTCATTAGCTTCGCCGTGGTCATGCTCATGATCATCTTTTGTGGCTATGCTTTCCCCGTGGAGACCATGCCGCCGCTGATGCAGGCCATCGCCAACATCTTTCCCCTGAAGCACTGGCTAATCATCTTACGCAGCATCCTGCTAAAAGGAGCCGGGGTGTCGGTCTTTTGGCGGGAATTACTAGCCATCGCTGGCCTGGGTGTAGCGATTTATACGGGGACGGTGTTGCTGCTGCGGCGCAAGAAGCTGGAGTAGTTTGGGAAGCTAGAAATTAAAGGTGGAAGATGTCCAAAGTCCAAAGTCCAATCTCCAATCTCCAACCCGCCGTCGAGGTGGTGGAGTTGACCAAGCAGTTCGATAGTTTCACGGCTGTGGACCGGGTGAGTTTCACCGTGCATCGAGGGGAGATCTTCGGTTTTCTGGGCCCCAACGGCGCGGGCAAGACGACCACCATCCGCATGTTGCTGGGCCTCATTGTCCCCACGGGCGGACAGGCAACCGTTCTTGGCTTTGACATCATCCGCCAAGTGGACGAGATTCAGCAGCGCATAGGCTACATGTCGCAGCGATTCAGTCTGTACGACGACCTGACGGTGGCCGAGAACCTCAACTTTTTCGGCGGCACCTACGGCGTGCGCAGGAAGCGGCTCCGGGAGCGCAAAGCCTACGTTCTAACTATGGCTGGCCTTCACGGGCGCGAGAACGAGCTGGCCGGGAACCTCTCCGGCGGCTGGCGGCAGCGGCTGGCCTTGGGCTGCGCCATCCTACATGAGCCAGAGATGATCTTCCTGGACGAGCCCACCGCCGGCGTGGACCCCATCTCGCGCCGCGAGTTCTGGGAGCTGCTCTACGCCCTGTCGGACGAGGGGCGCACTATCTTTGTGACCACGCACTACATGGACGAGGCGGAGCACTGCCACCGGCTGGCCTTCATCCAGCGCGGTCGCCTGGTGGCCCTGGGATCGCCGGAGGAGATCAAGTTGGAAAAGATGCACGGCCAGGTGATGGAGATAGACTGCGCCGCGCCGGAGGTCGCCATGGGCGTGCTGCAGGAAACTGGCCTATTCGACGAGGTATCGCTCTACGGCGCGCTGATCCACGTCGTGGCCGAGGGCGCCGAGGCCCACCGCCCCCAGATCAAGATGACCTTGCAGGAAGCTGGAGTCGAGATACGTAGCGTGGAAATCATCGCCCCGTCGCTGGAGGACGTGTTCATCGCCAGCGTGCGGGAAGATTAGATATTGGGTATTGGAGATTGGAATATCCAGTATCTAATCTCCAATATCCACCAAGGTGGAGGAGAATCATGAAGAAGACTACTATTCTTTTGCTTGTCGTGGCCCTTATCGCCGGGGCGGTGGGCATTGGCTGGCTTTACTTTCGGGCCAACCCGGCCGCCTGGGATGATTTCGTGGCCGAGATGCAGGGCGAGAGGACCAGCAGCGCGGCCCCGCGCCCGGTGAGTCGTCCGGCGCGTAAGGCTGGGGGATTATTCGCCTCCGGCGCCATCGAGGCCGACGAGGTGACGGTCGCCGCCGAGATGGGCGGGCGCATCGTGGCGCTGCTGGCCGGTGAGGGAGACGAGGTTGCGGCTGGCGATGTGCTGGTCAAGTTGGATCAGACGATATTGCTGGCCCAGCGGGAGCAGGCCGAGGCCGCTGTGGGCCAGGCGCAGGCCGCGCTAGATGCCGCCCAGGCGCAACTGGCCCTGGCCGAGGCCGGCGCTCGCGACGAAGAGATCGCCATGGCCGAGGGGACTGTGGACAGCGCGCAGGCTGGCCTGGATGCGGCCCAGGGCCAACAGGCTGCCGCCGAAGCCGAACTGAAGGTGATGAGGGCTCAGGCATCGGCAGCAGAGGTGGCCCAGACCAACGCCGAGTTGTTGGTGACGGCTGCCCAGGCAGGGATCGATGGAACCGAGGCCCAAGTGTCGGCGGCTACGGTGGCTCAGACCAATGCCGGGTCGCTGGTGACGGCTGCCCAGGCGGGGCTCGACGGATCCGTGGCCCAGGCATCGGCGGCTACGGTAGCCGGGACTAATGCCGGGCTGCTGGTGACGGCTACCCAGGCGGATCTCGACAGAGCCGAGGCACAACTGTCTATGGTGCAAGCAGGAGCTACCAAAGACGACATCGCCATCGCCCAGAGCGTGGTGGATAGCGCGCAGGCCCAGTTGGAACAATGGCAGGCCGGCCCGGACGAGGAAACGGTGGAGATCGCCAAACTGAACTGGGATTTGGCCAGCATTGCCCTCTGGCAGGCACAACTGGAACGGGATGCAGCGAAGGGCGTTCCCGGAGTCCCGGGCTACCAGAAGCAACTGGCTGATGCGGCAGTCAGTGCGGCAGAGATCGCGGTCAGCATCGCTCAGTTGCAGCACGAACTGGCGGCCAAAGGCGCCACCGACGAGCAGATTCTCGTCGCTCAGGCAGTGGTGAGTCAGGCTCAGGCTCAACTGGACAAGATCAAAGCCGGCGCTCGTCCCAAGGAGGTGGATATGGCCCAGGCTGGGGTGGATGCCGCCCA
>CAYWWC010000083.1:0-14383 GCA_964461615.1 uncultured Anaerolineae bacterium | reverse complement strand
TTCGATACGCTGCGCTACTCAATCGGCGCTCGCTCTCCGGGTTTTGCATACGACGGTTTGTTTCTTAGTAGGAGCAGAGCAACGAAGCAATCTCCAGCCTGCAATGGAGGGGATTGCTTCGCTCCCTACGGTCGCTCGCAATGACAACGACTCAAACGTTTTTGACATCGAACCCACCTTGTGCTATCCTTTACACGGTGCAATGGAGCCTGGTATCCAGATACCCCGGAGCGAATAGCTATGGATGTTGTCAGCGTCTATGTACATATTCCTTTCTGCCGGTCAAAATGCGCTTACTGCGACTTTAACTCGTACGCTGGGCTGGAACACCTCTATGATCCCTATGTGCAGGCCCTGGCGAGGGATATAAGGTTGGTTGGCGAGGGGCTTTCCCTGCAAGCTAAGACGATCTATCTCGGGGGCGGGACGCCGACGGTGTTGCCCCTCTCTCTTTTGGAGGAGGTGCTGTCGGCCCTTCGCCAGGCATTTCGATGGACCAATGACGTCGAGATCACCATTGAGTCCAACCCCGGCACCGTAGACAGCGACTACCTGACTGGCTTGCTGAACCTGGGAATCAACCGCCTCAGCCTGGGCGTCCAGAGCCTCGACGACGAGCTGCTGTGCCTTCTGGGACGCATCCACATCGCCGCTGAGGCCGTCGAGTCCTATAACCTGGCTCGCCAGGCTGGCTTTGCCAACATCAATCTCGATCTCATCTACGGCATCCCCTATCAAACCCTTGAGCAGTGGCAAAGCGTCCTTCGAGAGACCCTCAACTTGCAGCCCGATCACCTCTCCCTCTACGCCTTGACCCTGGAGGAGCACACCCCTCTGGCGCGGCAAGTGGCTCGTGGCGAGATACCATCGCCCAACGACGACCTGGCCGCCGACATGTATATTCTCGCCGAGGAGATGCTGGCCGAATCTGGCTATGCTCACTACGAGATTTCGAATTGGGCTTGGCCAAGCCCAATTCGCAGGTGTCGGCACAATCTAACTTGCTGGCACAACCAGCCATATCTTGGCTTTGGGGCAGGGGCGCATTCTTATTTTGGAGGTCGGCGTTGGCACAATGTCCTGTCGCCCGCGGAATACATCGCCCGCCTCGATTTGGGTGTGGAACCTCGTGCTCACGTGGAGGACATTGATCGGGGCACCGAGATGGCGGATACGATGATCCTGGGGTTGAGGCTAGTGGAAGAGGGAGTTGAATTCGAAAGGTTCGCCAGACGATTTGGTGAACGACTGGAGAGCTTGTACGAGAGCGAGCTGGGGGATCTGGAGGAACTCGGGTTGGTCGAGGTTACGGCCGAGAGGTTACGGCTTACACCGCGAGGGAGACTGCTTGGAAACGAGGTTTTCGAGAGGTTCTTGCCTTGAGCTGGAGAAGAGGGAGCCCGGCTTCAAGAGGTGCAAGCGATGGCGAGGGGAGGACGCGGTTCGTTCTTGACGTTGGTCGCCGGGGGGTGTATAATGGGGGCAACTTCGAAGTCGTCCACAACTTACTGGTCCACTGTGAGGGGGCACTTATGGCCGATAATCACCTGCCCGCCGACGCCGCGTGGCTGTTTCCAGAATATGACTTTGAATTACTTGATTTTCTTGGAGGGAGGATTGGGCATTGATTGACATCACCATACCACGCGAATGCATCTATCAGGAGTTTGAGGAGCAGCCTGGCCCCTGTCCGCGGTGCGGCGGCCCTCTGCAATCGCACAACAGTGCGGGTTACCTGGTTATCGCCAAGCGTGAGGGAGAGGTCACTGATGACTTCATCATTGGCGGTGGCGATATAGGATGGTTCTGCCCCCGTTGCCCTACCGTGGTCATCAACCTGGAAAAGGTGAGGGAGTTCCTTATGCACCCCCTACCTCACTGGGACGTCGGCGGGGAATTTGTTTTAGCAGGCATCGTTGACCTGGACGCTATCCCCGAAGAGAAGCAAGACCTGCCGCTGGGGGGCGATGATAACCCCATCCCCTTGGTGGAATTCACCAAGGTCTCTGATGAGATAAGGCAGAGGGAACCTGATGAAGAGCAGCCCCAACTAATAGTGCGACCCGATGCTGAACGGAGGGACCCGAGCCTGCCTTTTGAGGAACGCTACCAGGATGTCTTGCAGAACATTGAGTTCGGCATCACCCAGGTGTATCGCAATCATTCTGAGATGACCGACTGGGAGGCCCTGGCTGCCATCGAGGCCCTGCTCCGAGCGTATCGAGCTGAGGCGAGGGGCCGCCAGACTGCACCACCGTCTCTGGATCCCCTGGCGGACAAAGTCTATGACTTGGTCAAGATGATGTGCGAATGGCGGCTGGGGCGCGAGATGCCATTCTCCAGTGAGGGGGGTGAGCCGGTAGGCTTCTCCATGGAACCCATTACCCTGGATGAGATCATCGTCTGCCTAAAGCGCGTCCGCAAGTCCATCAACCGCTGGAACCGGAGAGGTGGTCGGCAGGGGTATCTCACCTTCGTCAGCCAATTTGTCCGATAAGTTCAGTACGTCCTCTCGACCAAAAAGGCAGCCAGTTCCCTCAGGTTATCATGGGCCTCGTTTTCCACTCCCACTGCATCCAGTTCAGCCAGGGCTTGCTGATAGTAGTCGTCGGCCATTGCCTCCGCGTAGTGGCGCGCCCCTAAGTCCTCCAGGATCTTGAGCGCGGCTTCCACGGCTTCCTCGCTAATCGTTTCCCGCCGGTAAATCTCCCTCAGCCCTTTGCCGCCGGCTCTTCGTTCTTCCTCAAAGGCCCGGACGATGGGCAGCGTCTTCTTGCGCTGCCGGATGTCGTCGGCCGCCGGTTTGCCCGTCACCCGCGGATCGCCCCAGATGCCCAGGATGTCGTCCACGATCTGGAAGGCCAGGCCCAGGTTCTGGCCGAAGCGACGGTAGCGGGCGATGGATGCAGGGTCGCTTCCAGCGACGAGAGCCCCCAATTGCGCAGCCGCGCTGAAGAGGGCGGCCGTCTTGCCCCGGATCATCGAGAGGTATTGCTCCACGTCAACATCCAGATGGGTCTCGAAGCTTAGGTCCAGGTATTGGCCCTCGGTGAGGGCCAGGCAGGCCCGGTCTAGAATCTCCAAGGCGGTGAGCACGTGTTGGTGAGCCCCCCCCCTATCGGCCAAGCGTTGCATGGCCAGGTGGGCCAGGGCGAATAGGCCGTCGCCTGCGTTGATGGCCTGGGGCACGCCCCAGATCTTCCAGACGGTGGGGCGGCCCCGCCGCAGATCACTCTGGTCCTCAATGTCGTCGTGGACGAGGGAGAAGTTGTGCACCAGTTCGATGGCCGCGGCAGCCGGCAGGGCCTGCTCATGATCGCCGCCGGTGGCCTGGCAGGTCAGGAGGCACAGGATGGGCCTCAATCGCTTGCCTGCGCCGCCCGTGCTGGGAGCAAGGCCCTCATCAACCCAGCCCAGGTGATATTGCATCATGCCATAGAAGGGTGTGAGGTAGGGATAGGGAGGAGTGAAGGGTTCCCGTAGCTCTGCTTCGATGAGGGGCAGGTATCTCTCAAAGGTCGATTCCAAACTCATGGTGGGTTGCTCCTAAAATGTTTTCTTCCGTTGGGCGCGGGAAGTTCTCCTCCACGGTCTCCTGCCCGAGCCCCAAGGTCCATCGGCTGCGGTCAGGAGACCTTGCCGAACAGTTGAGTTCTTAAAACGCTTTCAACAGGGGGGCACTCTTGAGCTCCTGGAGGTTTCTAGCGCCGACGCAGAACATGGCCGTGCGCAGCTCCTCCAGGATTTCCCTGATCTTCTCACCTACTGCTTCGGATGAGACAGTGGCTGGCTTCAGAAAGGGCGTGGCCAGAGCCGCTGCGTCGGCCCCTAGAGCGATGGATTTGGCGGCTTCCACCCCGGTGCGGATGCCCCCGCTGGCGATCAGTGTTACCCCAGGAGCGCCTCGCCGAACCATCTGGATGGATTCGGCGGTGGGGATGCCCCAATCGGCAAAGGCGGCGGCGATACGACGAGAACTCTCGTTGACGACGCGGTGCATCTCCACCTCGCTCCAGGAGGTGCCGCCAGTTCCAGCCGCGTCTATGGCGGCCACACCGGCATTCGCCAGCCTGCGAGCTACATCCTCGGAGATGCCCCAGCCCACCTCTTTGACGATCACAGGCACGGACAGCCCACGGCAGACCTCCTCGATCTTGGCTAGCAGTCCTGAGAAGTCGGTATTGCCCTCCGGCTGGAGAGCTTCCTGCAGCGGGTTCAGGTGTAGAATCAGGCCATCAGCTTCGATCATCTCCACTGCCTGCTGACAACGCTTGATACCGTAGCCATAATTCAACTGCACAGCGCCCAGATTAGCCAGGAGCAGGATGTCGGGAGCCACGTCTCGTACCTGGTATGTGTGGGACAGGTTGGGCTCTTCCAGGGCTGTGCGCTGCGAACCGACACCCATGCCCAGACCATGGATCTGTGCTGCCAGGGCCAGGTTCTTGTTGACTGTCTCGGCCTCCTCAGTGCCGCCCGTCATGGAGGAGATAATCAAAGGTGCGCTCAGGTCTTTGCCTAACAAACTCTTGGAAAGGTCAATGTCGTCACGGTTTACCTCTGGCAGGGCCTGATGAATGAAGTGGTACCTTTCCAGGCCCGTGGTCAGATTGCGGAAGCGCACGTCTTCTTTCAGCAGGATGCGCAGGTGCTCCGACTTCCGTTGGTTGTGCATGGGCTGAAACCTCCGTAACTTTTTGCCACCGGTGGTGTTCAAATAATTGGACCGTTACATGCAATATTACCAGCGGTGACGATTCTTGTCAAGTGGGTTTTTGACTATATCGGCCAAGGCTGGTAAAATAGAGGCCAAGTACTACCCATCATTAAGATTCTGATTATTAGAGGAGGTGAGAAAATGTCGGTATTCGAGGATATAAAGGTTGTCATCGTCGAGGTGCTGGGCGTTGACTCGGAGGAGGTCACTCTTGAGGCTGACTTCCGCGAAAACTTGGAGGCTGATTCCCTCGACCTGGTGGAGTTGATCATGGCCTTCGAGGACAAATTCGGAATAGAGATTCCCGATGAGGCTGCTCAGCAGCTCAGCACAGTCGGGGATGCGGTGGCCTACGCCGAGAAGCGCACGGCAGGATAGCGGGCCTGTGGTTGCCCAAAAGCCAAAATCGGCTGGTGTAGGGGCAGACGCCCGTTTGCCTCAATTTGAGTGCGCCTCGGCGCACCTGAGTTCGCTGCATGGGGATGAGAATCCCCATGTTTTATGCTACCATGATTAATACTACAACCGCAGTTGCTCGAAATGTCATTCTGAGTGACCGCAGGGAGCGAAGAATCTCGTTGCTGCGCTGCACTTCAAATCGGAAGAACGAGATTCTTCGTCGCTTCAGCCGCTTCGCTTCCTTCGCACCTCAGAATGACAAAGTGCGGTTGTAGTATTAAGAAGGTCAGAAAATGACCAGCAGAAGACTCGTTTTTGGAGCGACTCTCCTGGCTCTCTTGGTTCTTCTCATGAACAAGCGAACGATGTGGACGGCATTGGCCGCTCTGGTGTGCCTCATAGTGATGTTGGCGTGATGTTGGCTGGCGGCGTGCTGGCCCTATCCTCGGATAACCACGCTATCAACTAGCGCGTGATCGGCGGCGGAGGCGGCTCTGTACAGTCAGGCAGCTACGTGGTCAACGCGACCATTGGCCAGCCGGTGGCGGGCTCAGGGCCAGCACCAACTACCGACTGGGCTCCGGCTACTGGTACGGGGCGGTGGCAGCGCCCCCCCCTACGGCAACGGCCACGCCTACGGCGACACCAACTAGCACGCCTACAGCTACACCGACGGGCACGGTTGCGCCTCCAACTCACCAGATCTACCTGCCCATCGTCGTGAAGAGCTATCCATAAACGCGGCGCAGCCGCAACCAGACTCCTGTGTGTCATTGCGAGGAAGCGGTGCGCAGGACTTCCTGCGCGTTTTCACGGTGGCAGTGGGAGGAATGTGATTCCCTGCTGGTAAGTTGGATATCCAATCTCTAACCTCCAACCTCCAGAAGAAGGAGCGTGCCATGTCCAAAGTCAGTGTACTAACAGACAGTTGTGCCAGTATCCCTGAGGAGTTGATCGAGGAGTTGAACATCAAGATCGTTCCTTACTATCTCCACAGGGGCCAGGAAACCATGCGCGACCTGGTGGACGTGCAGCGGGAGGAGTTCTTCCATTGGCTTGCTACTGCCAAGGAACTGCCCAAGACGGCCAATCCTGGCCCTGGGGATTATTTGGAGCCCTACAAGGAACTGGCCCAGGAAGTACAAGAGATCATCAGCATCCACATGACTTCCATCGGTAGCGGAGCCTATCAAGCGGCGATGATGGCCAAAGAGATGGCCGGGGATGTCTTGCCCGATTTGCGCATCGAGGTCGTTGATACCCGCAACGTGTCCCTCTGCCAGGGTTGGATGGCCATTGAGGCGGCGCGGGCGGCCCTGGCCGGCAAGAGCCTGGACGAGATCATGCAGTTAGTCAAGGACATGATCCCCATCACCAGGATGATCCAAACAGCCGACACGCTGCGCTATCTCTATCTGGGGGGACGCATTGGCAAGGCCCAACACCTGTTTGGCTCGCTCCTCAATATCAAGCCCCTCATCGGCATGGAGGATGGCGTCATCGTCCCCTTGGGGCAGGCTCGCGGACGGTTGGGCGCCTATCGCAAAATTGTGGAGATGATGGAAGAGGACGTCGGCCACCTGGGGCGGGTCAAGGTAGCCTTCGTCCACGCCGCGGCCCTGGAGGAGGTGCGAAAGTTGCGAGATATGGTAGAAGAGCGGCTGACTTGCGTGGAGGTGCTGATGGCGGAGCTTTCGCCGGCCCTGGGCGTCCACACTGGCCCTGGCACAGCGGGGGTGTGCTATTTTCCTGTGACAGGGTAACGAGGAACGAGTAAGGCCAACACCGTTGGCACGTCAACGCGGGCGAGAGAGATGGGTTTCCTCTCTCTCTTTCTTTGTTTGGAGAGGACGCTGGATGACAACGATTAGACAGAGGTTGACTTTTGCTGTATACTATTGGGGAAATGGGTAAAGGCAAGAGAGAGGTTCGACATCCTACTATTAGTTGCATCGTGTTGGCTGGGGGAGAGGGCAAGCGGCTGGGCACTGATAAGGCCTTCCTTCAAATAGGCGACCGGGTGCTCATCGAGGGAGTCGTGGAGAAAATGGCGCGAATCGGTGACGAAGTGATTGTCGTCACTAACTCCCCCCAGAGGTATGATCATCTGGAGGCGAGGCTGGTGGGCGATGTCTATCCTGGCAAAGGATCTCTGGGAGGTATCTATTCTGGAATCAAGGCGGCACACAATCAGCACAGCCTGGTGGTGGCCTGCGACATGCCTTTTCTGGATCTTAGGCTCTTGCGCTATATGATCCTCCTGTCCCCCGGTCAGGACGTGGTCATCCCCAGGATCGGTGAATTGACAGAACCATTGCACGCCATCTATTCGAAGGAATGTCTCCAGCCCATTGAGCGCGTATTGGCTAGTGGCGGGCGCAGAATCATTGAGTTCTTCCCTGAGGTGCGTGTGCGCTACATTGAGGAGCAGGAGATAAAACTGTTCGATCCCCAGTGTCTCTCGTTTTTCAACATCAACACGCCCGCCGACTTGGAGAAGGCCAGGAGCTTGGCGGGGGGAAAGTGATGGTTATGGTTAGTCGGAGCTTGAGTTACAGACGTTATACGGCCGATGGTATGACGGCTACCGCTATGGAGAAGGAGGTAGTGCGGGAGGCCCCCGTGACGGTGTATGTCAACAGAAAGGAGTTGGTTACCTTCCTCTGCACTCCCCACAATCTGAGATACCTGGCGTTGGGCTTCCTCTATCTGGAGGGGATCATCAGTGGTCTGGATGAGGTGGCGCTGCTGCGGGTCTGCGATGAAGAGGATATGATCGAGGCGCGATTGACCCACGAGGTCGAGCTGCCGACCAGTCGTGTGCTTACCTCTGGATGTGGGGGAGGCACGACTTTTGGCGACTTGACTGCGCAGACGGGCGAGCTTGATTCCGCGCTGAAAGTGACACCGTCCCAAATCCTCGGTCTGATGCGGCGGCTTTATCGGGAGGCCGAACTCTACCGTACCACAGGGGGCGTGCATACTTCCGCGCTGAGCGACGGCCAGCAGTTGTTGCTCGTGGCCTCAGACGTGGGCAGGCACAACACTCTGGACAAGATCCAGGGACAGTGTTTGTTGGAGGGAATTGACACCAGTGATCGCATACTCTTGACCACGGGCCGTCTTTCGGCGGAGATGTTGAACAAGGCAGCCAAGATGCAGTCGCCTGTGGTGGTCTCGCGCACCTCACCCACCGATCTGGCCGTGGAGCTGGCCAAGTCCTGGGGCATCACTCTCATCGGCTATGCCCGTGGTCAGCAGATTCATGTCTACAGCGGTGAAGAGCGAGTGGAATTAGGTTGACACAATTTGACAGAATCCAGAAGCTGTGGTATAATTTAAGTATATTAGCGTATACTAATGTGATGTTAGGCAGTGGCGATGGATGAGATAGAGGAATTGGCAGGTATATTTAAGACATTATCGGACCCCACCCGTCTGAGGCTGGTCAAATTGCTGGCTGAGGGCGAGGGGGCATTGTGCGTCAATGCCCTGGCTTCTAAGCTGGGAGTTTCGCAATCGGCCGTCTCGCAACATCTGCGCGTTCTGAGACAGACCGGACTGGTCAGGGGCGAGCGGCGCGGCCACTTCGTGCACTACTCGCTTGATCAAGGCGTGCTGGAGCAGTACAGAGCGAAACTCCTGGAGACGCTGGGAGAGGACTTCGTGGTCATCAAGTAGCGTTTGTTTTTTTGTCTCAACATATTAGTGTATTGCCATATTCTAAAATGAAAGGGGGGTGAGAACATGTGTTGCGAACCTAAGAACCATTGCTGTGGCGGGCATTCGGGCCATCATCACGACGACTCCTGTGGTTGCGGTGGGCCTTCCCGCTTTGGCCCGGGCCTTTGGACCAAGAAGGAGAAGATCGCTTGGCTCGAGCAGTACCTGGAGAGCCTGCAGGAGCAAGTGCAAGCCGTTGAGGAGCGCATCGCCAAGCTGACGGGAGAGGAGTAACTCTCTCTTTCGAGAAATGGGGAGGAGCCCGGACGCTCCTCCCCATTTCTGTGTGTTGATCAGGCAGGCTCAAAGATGCCTCTCATCTACCCGGTTGACGCTCTGCAACAGATGGTGCTGGGGTCACTCGAGCCTCTGATGCTGAAGAACCTCAATCTATCCCAACCGGCCCCAGGCGCAACGAGCCGCCGATGGGCTGGCCCCGTTCGTCTAACACCGAAGCCCTTCCTCCCTCCGGATAGGTATACATCCCCGTCAGCACCCAGTACTCACCGAGCGGGGCGTCGGGCGCAATCGGGATGTCGAACCAACTGACGACTACGTCCCCTTCCCGCCGTTGACCAGCGGAGTAGCCGGGACCATCCTTCTGTCCCCATCTTTGCCCCTCATCGTCAACCAGATGGTTGAAAAAGTGATAGTCTGCGTCGGGCATTGCCCGCACCGTCCAATAGAGTGCTAGACGCAAGTCACCCCCTGGGCTGATCTCTCCGCTCACATCATAGCCCAAGATGTCCACACCGTTGTCCAGAGCGATCGGCGTGTCCCCGAAGCGGTAGCCGTCCGCCAAAGATGCCTTGATGGAAGTAAGGGACTCGGCATCGAAGCGGTAGAACCTGAAAGCATCTGGCCCGCCACGCAGACTGATCCTCTCGCTGATGATCTCTTTCTCAAGGTACCCATCCAGCACTGAGACAGCGGGAGTATCGCCGGGAGCCAGGAGGTAGAGAGTATCCGGACGCGGGAAGACCAACGCCTCCTGATAGCTTATGAAGCGCGGGGTCATTTCAGGCTGGAGCAGGAAGTCGAACACGGCTGGGGTTTCGTGCCAGGCGGGCACGTCGCCCTCGGAGAGGACCAGCACCTGCGCCCCCTCAGCCAAACGCCTCAATGACTCTGCCGCCTGGAGGTAGTATTTCACCGGTAGGCCGTGTCCCCCGGTTGTGTCGTTGCGGTCCACGAAGCTGTAAAAAGCCCCCGTCAAGTGTACTTGCCAGAGGGCCAGGCCAAGGAGCAGGGCCACGAGGGAAATCGGCAGAATCCTGCCGGCGAGAAAGCGTACCAACGGCAAGGGGTTCAAGCTATCGGCCAGAGAGTTGGTCCACTCGAGCACCCTGGTCACGAAGATGCCGATGATGATGAACTGTACTGGATATAGCAGGATGAAATAGTGAGGGTACACGGGCGTCGTGTGTCGGACGTAGAAGAGCACGGGCAGCAGTAGCCAGGCCAGCAGGATCGTAAACCTCGCCGTCTCATCGGAAACCCCGTCCTTTCGCCCACGCTGCCATCCTCTGAAAACCTGCCAAGCCAGATAAGCGACACCGCCGAGAAAGAGCCAGGTCTCGATGGCGTTCAACCAGGTGAAGCCCATGATCTCAGCAAGAAACTCCTTGAAGGATGCTCCTGCCAGGGCGTGGTAGCCCTGGCCAGCGATGATCTGAGCGGCATATCGCGCGGACTTCAGATCGAAGGTGGTAGGCCCTTTCGATACCTCAATAAAAGTCCTGAGGTTGATCCAGTCGTGGGTAGCATCGTAATAGATGTATGGCGCGAAGATCAGCACGAAAACAAGGAGACCGACCAGCAGGGGGACAAGCCTGATCCTGTGCCTGAAAACCACGAGAAGCAAGGCGACCAGGGGAATGAAGGCCAGAGCCGAAAGGTGGAGTTGAATCAGGCAGGCCAGCCAGAGGAAGACCAGGATCAGTTGCCTGGGCTTGCGGTTCACTATGGTCGAAAAAACCGCCGCGGAAAATAGCCCGACGAACGGAGGCAGCAAATCCTGGGCCCAGATCTTACGCGAGTAGAAGACCGCCCAGGGACTGACCGCGAAGAGCAGAGTGGCGATCAGGCCGGCTTTCTCCCCAAAGTACTCCCTGGTCAGGAGATAGCAGCCCAGCACGGCTCCAACGTTGAGCAAGGCAATGAAGCCAGCGATGACAGTTGGATTCTTGGAGAGTGAGACAGGGATGGCCGTCAGGTAGATGAAGAGCGGCGGATTGGCCGCCCCGACTGACGAGCCGATACCCACCAGCGGTGGACGGCCACTGGCGAGGAACTCGGCTGCCTTGCTGCAAACGTGGGCTTCGTCCAGCTTGAACTCTGTCAAGTCTAGGTTGCTCAAGCGCAGGTAGGCGGCCAGGAGCATGATCGCAATCAAAGCAAGCTTGGATGCGGTTATCCGTTTCATCCTATTAAACCCTTTCTCACAGCACACACGGTGTCTATGTAACGTTTCGCCCTCCCCACATCCACCGGCTTCTCGGCGATGCTGTCAACCTTGAGGTCGGTGCCGACGACGAAAGATCAACAGCACTGCCTCGTCTACCGTATTATATCAAAGAAATCTGCTCCTGTCCACATAGCGCGGCGCAGCCGCAACCAAACTCCCGTATGTCATTGCAAGCGACCGTAGGGAGCAGCGAAGCAGTCCCCTCTGTTGCGAGCTGGAGATTGCTTCGTCGCTCCGCTTCCTCGCAATGACTTATCCCCGGCAACATTCTCGCGAATCACGCAAATCTTGAGGCTTGAGGTGGGTAGCACTCCAGAATCTATATCAAACCTTTACAACTTCTTCATCACCTCTTTATTCACTTTTGGTACAATAGAGTCAGGTTAGGAAAGAACTAACCCAAATCCCAGATGATAGGAGGTGAACAAAATGAAGAAGAGGTTTATGATCCTGGCCGGTGCAGCACTAGCGGTGGTTCTCTTGGGAGCGACTGTAGTGGCGCCTGTCTTTGCCCAGGAAGACACGCCCACACCCGAAATGCCCTGCGGTGGTCGCGGTGGAGGCTTTGGACTAGGGGGCGGTTCGTGGACGATGTTCGACGTTGTGGCTGAGGCCCTGGGGCTGACGCCTGAGGAGTTCTTCGCCGAGTTGCGCGCGGGCAAGTCCCTGGAAGAGATCGCGGAGGAGCAGGGCGTTGAGATGGAAGAGGTGCACGACGCCATAGAGGCCGCCCGGGTCGAGGCCATGCGAGAGGGCATCGAGCAAGCCGTGGAAGACGGACGCATAACTCAAGAGCAGGCCGACTGGATGCTTGAGGGGCTAGAGCAGGGCTTCCTCCCCATGAGACAAGGCTTTGGCTCCGGGCGCGGCAAGGGGGGCGGCTCTGGGCACGGCATGAGGGGTGGCTCCGGGCGCAATGGGACGAAGAGTGGCTTCGGTAGTGGCTTCTCCCCGTTTTCGGCCCCGTCCGTTGCTCCGGGTTCCTCCACACTCTAAAGGTACATAGCTTATCCAGCCTGCGGTCGGCTGTGGAGGGCTGGCCGCGCTAGTGAGGGGAGCGAGACTCCGGTCTCGTTCCCCTCGTTTCATTTTAGGAGAGGTCAATGACACGATTTACGTCTTTCAAGGGTTTGGCTGTTCTGGGATTGCTGGCCCTGCTGATTTGCACCCTGGCGGTCGCGCTGCCGAGCGTGCGACTCAGCAAGGCCGAGGCTGCGCCTGGGATCGAAGAAGCAGCCACGCCCGCTCCCTTGCCCGATGATCCCCTGGCCATAGCCTACGCCGAGGAGCAACTGTTCATCGAGCTTTACGAGCGCGTCAGCCCGTCGGTGGTGCACATCGCCGTCACCACTCGCTCCAACGGAAGCGGCGCTGGCTCCGGCTTCGTGTGGGACACCGAGGGCCACATCGTGACCAACAACCACGTCGTCGAGAGCGCAAGGCGCATCGTGGTGAGCTTTGCCGACGACACCACCGTCGAGGCCGAACTGGTGGGCGCTGACACCGACAACGACCTGGCGGTGATAAAAGTGGACGTACCCGCCAGCCGCCTGCATCCGGTGGAACTGGGCGACTCTGATGCCCTGCGCGTGGGCCAGAGGGCCATCGCCATCGGCAATCCCTTTGGTTTCGAGCAGACCATGACCACGGGCATCGTCAGCGCCCTGGGACGAATGGTGCGCCAGCAGAATGGCTTCTCCTTGCCGCAGCTCATTCAGACCGACGCGGCCATCAATCCCGGCAACTCTGGCGGCCCGCTGCTGGATTCTCACGGTCGGGTCATTGGCGTGACGACCCTGATCTTCTCCAACAGTGGCGCCAACGCCGGCATTGGCTTTGCCGTGCCGGTAGACACCGTCAAGCGAGTCGCGCCGTCCCTCGTCACCACCGGGCGCTACGCCGATCCGTGGCTGGGCATTCAGGCAACGAGCATCAGTTCTATCTTGGCTGAGGAACTGGACTTGTCAGTGGATCAAGGGGTGCTGGTGCAGATCGCCATCGAGGACGGCCCGGCGGACAAAGCCGGGCTGCGAGGGGGCAACCGACAGGCGAGGTTCGACGGCAGGCTCCTGACCACCGACGGCGACATCATCGTGGCCATAGACGGTGTGCCACTGGAAGATATGGACGACCTCGTCGTCTACCTGGCCGAGAAGTCGGTGGGGCAGAGGGTAACATTGATCGTGCTGCGCAACGGCCGCCGCCAGAGCATTCAGGTCACGTTGGGGGAGCGGCCGGCGTCCTAGACGGACGTCTAACCTATTGCTCATAGAAAAAGCGGGAGGCGCTGTACACCTCCCGCTTTGCTGTTGGCCCCCCGTTTCAGCGAGGACTAAATTGGACTTGAGAAGATCAGGAAAGTATAATGCGCCTAATAAACCTCGTCGTGCGTACCGATGTCAAGCAACACAATAACTTCGCCACCGGCGGGATTTCGTTCAATCGAAAACACAATCCGGCAATCATAACCACAGCTACACGCGCGTAAGCCTTTAAGCGTCCCGCTCAACTTGTGCGTACCCAGTGATGCCGCAAAAACGTCTTCCTGCATTTGCGTCAAGGTATCCTCAATGCGTTTCTGCAACCTTGCATTACCCCGAACGAACTTACGAAAGGCCCGCTTGAACTTCGGCGTTAAAACCAATTCCCGTCTCATTCTTGACCTTCCAACGATTGCCGAAGTTCAGTAATCACCGCCTGTGCTGATTGTGGCTTGAGTTGTCCACTGCGAAAGGCCGCTAAAGATTTCTGGGCATCGCGGGCAATTTCACGACGCCGCGTTTCAGTACGCCAGCCACGAATCAGATCAATGAGTATCTCTTGCTGTTCGGCCGGAAATTGCCTGATCGTCTCTACCACTTGCTCAAACGTCATAGCCATTGGATTATTTCCTTTCTTCACATACTTCCTTGGTTATCTTCCCAACGCCTGCTCTCACCTGATACATTATACACCGACGTGGCCATAAATGCAAAACCCCTGGAGGCATGGGGGAAAAGAGACGACAATCAATACGCGCAGTACGATGCCCAGCCCGAAGAGCAAAAGCGGGAGGCGTTGTACACCTCCCGCTTTGC
>CAYWWC010000082.1:0-14507 GCA_964461615.1 uncultured Anaerolineae bacterium | reverse complement strand
AACAATGATTCGGCGCGCGTTCGCTCGCATAATACCCCAAGTGCCATCTTACGCAGGCCTATCGCTGCGTATCACCCTTTCTCAGCATTTTATCCATCCATCCGCTCACATAATCCTCCTTTCGGCGCTTTACGCGGCGTCTGGGCTGTGTAATGCACTTGCGTAATCAGGCAAAGTTGAGTACAATATGTCGCCGCGCATACTCGCAGTATACATTGATCGGCCAAAAAGTGCAAGCTGAAAGGTAGACAATGACAAAACACTCGGAGAAAAAATTGCTGGATCGGGTTCGTGACGCTATACGGGTCAAGCACTACTCAATCCGTACCGAGCAGGCCTACGTCAACTGGGCCAAGCGATTCATTTTGTTCCACAACCTGCAACACCCCAAAGACATGGGAGTCCCAGAGATCGAAGCCTTCCTCACTCACCTCGCCGTAGATAAAAACGTGGCTGCCTCTACTCAGAATCAAGCTTTCGCTGCTCTGCTGTTTCTTTATCGCGAGGTGCTCAAGCAAGACCTGGAAGGCCCTATTGATTCCGTTCGCGCCAAAAAGCCCGAACGCCTGCCCACCGTCATGACCAGGGAGGAGGTAGCCGCGGTCATCACCGCCATGTCCGGCACATATCAACTGATCGCCAAGTTGCTCTATGGATCTGGATTGCGGCTGATCGAGTGTCTGCGCCTGCGCGTCAAGGACATTGACTTTGCCCAGCGCCAGATCATCGTGCGCAGTGGCAAGGGGATGAAAGACCGGCTGACGATGCTCCCTGATACCCTCGCTGAGCCTCTTCGAATGCACTTGCAGCGCGTCAGGATGCTTCATCAGCAAGACCTGGCCGATGGCTACGGTGCTGTCTATCTGCCCTATGCCCTGGAGCGGAAGTACCCCAACGCTAACCGCGAGTGGGGCTGGCAATATGTCTTCCCCGCCGCCAAGCGATCCAAGGACCCGCGCAGCGGCGTCGTCCGCCGCCATCACCTCGGCGCAAGCGGCCCCCAAAAGGCAGTCCGACGTGCAGTCAAGCTTGCAGGCCTCAACAAACACGTCACCCCCCACGTCTTCCGCCACTCTTTCGCCACCCATTTGCTGGAAGATGGCTATGATATCCGCACTGTCCAGGAGCTCCTCGGCCATAAGGACGTGAAGACCACCATGATCTACACCCACGTCCTCAACCGCGGTCCCCTGGCCGTCCGCAGTCCACTAGATTGAGCAATAACGCCTATCGGGATGATATGGAGCATTTTAAGATGGGATAGGCCAAGCTCTGACCCCGATCAGATCATACTCCATGGCCCCCGTGATGAGCACGGGAACCATCTCCCCCGTAGGCAACTCTTCTTGGACGAACACCAGGCCATCAACCTCAGGAGCGTCGCGGTAGGAGCGCCCCACGCTGAGGCCATCGCTGTTGCCCAACCGGTGGCTTGGCATGAAGCACAAGGAACTCTCGATTGTGGCCAAAGTCAGTGTGCCGTGGCGGTCAGTCGCCCTGGTAGAAGATGGGTACCACGACTGTCCACACGAGCATGGCAGCCGACGCTACGCCCGGATCCGGCAGAGAGAGGCTGAGAAACTGACCACCCATGGCGTAGATCCAGATCACGAACGAGATAGCGGAGACAACTACGGCTACCCACTGGACCTTCTTGCCGGGTTCTTTTGTCCCCCAGATCCGAATGATGAGGACGAGGCCCAGGCATACGATTGCCCATATCCCCAACCAGGAGGTGGCGTACCCCTTCCCGGCAAGGTAGACCGCCACGATTTCTGACGGAATCAGCCTGATCAACCGATCCATCCAGTGCTTGATGCCGTCCTGCCGGCCTACGCCGGAACCAGTCCGGGTGACACCTGTTGCTGATGGTTTCCTGATTCGAAATGGTGCTGACATCGGAACCTCCTAATCGCTGAATGAACTAATGGGGGCTTGCGTCGCGCAGGGAGTCGCACACCGCGCCAAGCGAGTAGCGTGTTTCAAAATCCAGGATTTGCTGGCGCAACCCGTCAAGCCCAGCTTTTTCAATGGACAGTTTTTTACTCGTCGGAATAGGTACGATGAGGACGGTTAGGTGTTCCTGTGGCCTTATTCCTTCAGGTTCATGACTGAGACGAACCAAGCCGTTCCCCTCGTAAACCGCGCTGACTACCTCAGGCATTGCTCTCTCCCTCTACCCGCTGATAATCTGGATGATCTTTGCCTCACAAACTGGCCCATGCTTCATCCTCTTCGGGACGATCCCAGTCGCGTCGAAGAACAGCCTCGGATGCCAGCATGGTCTGAAATGCCTCTGAAAACCTCTCCGGCGACGTCTGTGCAGTTTCTCGCTCAATCAGATAGGAAACGAAATCATACACGACAGTAAGTTTATCAGTCGGTAGTTCTTGCAGGCGTTCAGTGATCTGAGGGATTGCTACTGTTTCTGTAATGGTCAGCAAGATGCTGCAGTTGAAAAGACCGCAAAATCATTGGCTCGGGGCCTGTTTTCCCCTGGAAACTGCCCCACAATTGCTCTGCCGGGGGCTTGGGCGACTGCACGATGTTGCTGACCACTACATTTCCTCACGTTTTTTCAGTCGTTTTTCCTGCTATGCCCCGGATCAGGTCGTACTCCGTCACACTGGAATTGTGATTAACCGCCCACCGTCTCCGGCGATTGTTGGGATAGCACCCCAGCAATTGCCCGCAAAACCGCCTGGATGCTTTCGGGGGTCTTGAATACTTGAGCGATGTCTGGTTCCAGCACAACGATCAGACTCCCCTCAGCTATGTCGGTAGCAAAGCGATTGGGGCGTGCTTGGCGATAGTCAAAGTGATACTCCGACAGCATGTCGTCGTAGCGAGGTCTTCCGCCGTCGTCGTCGGGCGCCACGGTCTGGTGTTCAGAAATATCGGCTTTGTTCATAATCTCTCCGCTCCCTTTTAGTAGCCCGCCGCGCACTAATAATGCGAATTAGCGCAGGGGCACGTTCTGTGAAACAGACCAGCAACAGATGCTTGTTGCTTGAATGTCCAATGATGATTTCACGTGGTTCATCCTCTGAGTGTACTTTATCATCAAAGATGTATGCCAGGCGGTCATAAAAGACTGTTTGCGCTTCGTAAAAACTAACCCCGTGCTTCTTGACATTGGAAGCTGCTTTTTCCTTATTCCATTCAAATCGTAAACGCATTGCAAACCTCTTTGATGCATAGTATACACCAACGAACTCCATAATGCAAACTCAACCGGGGGGATAAAATAGACTCTAAGCCCTGACCCCGATCAGGTCGTACTCCATGGCTCCTGTGATGCGCACGGGAACCATCTCCCCCAGGGGCACCTCCTCCTTGACGAGAACCAGGCCGTCTACCTCGGGAGCGTCGCGGTAGCAGCGCCCCACACCGAGGCCATCGCCGCTGCCCTCGACGAGGACGTCCAGAGTCCGTCCTACCATCTGCTGGTTCTTGGCCAGGGAGATGCCTTGCTGCAACTCCATGAGCCGCTGGTAGTGTTCCTCTTTGACCTCATCGGGAACTTGGTCAGGCAAATCAGCTGCGCGAGTGCCTGCCTCCCGTGAATAGGTGAAGACCCCCATCCTATCAAAAGCCATCTCTTCGACGAAATCGAGCAGGGCCTCGAATTCCTCCTCAGTCTCGCCGGGGAAGCCGACGATGAAGGAGGTACGCAGGGCGATGTCGGGCATGGCTTGGCGCAGGCTTTGCACTGAGCCTGTCGAAGTGTCGGCGATCAAGCGCCGCACTCCATCCACGCCGTGGGGGCGGTTCATGCGGCGCAGGGTCTCAGGGTGGGCGTGTTGCAGAGGTATGTCCAGGTAATGGCAGACCTGGGGGTGCTGGGCCATGATCTCGATGAGCCGAGGGGTGATGTGCTGGGGGTAAGCGTACATCAGACGCAGCCAGGGGAGATCCGGCGCGGCCTGCAGGATGGCTGCAATGAGGCCGGACAAAGCGTCGCGCTGGCCTCGGTCGCGCCCGTAGGCGGTGGTGTCTTGGGCGATGAGGATGATCTCTTTGACACCCCGGGCCGCCAATTCGCGGGCCTCGTCCACGATGGCTTCTGGTGAGCGACTGCGGGCCGGCCCCTTGATCATGGGGATGGAGCAAAAGGCGCAGGCAGCGTCGCAGCCGTCGGCGATCTTGAGGTAGGCGCTGGCTCCTTGAACGACAGACCTGGACATCGAGCCCACGGGGGGTACGGACGGATCGCCGATCATCACCAGCGGTCTGTCGCCAACTGAGGCCAGCTTCTCCACCAGGGTGGTGATCTCCATCCAGCGTCTGGCGCCGATGACGCCGTCCAGACCGGGCGCCTCTTGGGCCAACTCGCGGCTATGGCTCTGGGATAGGCAGCCCGCAGCGATGAGCAACTGCCCCGACCTCTTGGTCTCGGCCAGTCCCCGCAAGGCGCCAAAGGATTCCTGTTGGGCGATGTCAATGAATCCGCAGGTGTTGACGATGAGGACCTCTGCTGCCGCTGGATGTTCCGTGGAAGCATAGCCAGCCCGTTGTAGCAGGCGGCTCATTCCTTCGGAGTCTACGGTGTTTTTGCTACAGCCGAGGGAGAGTAGGTAGTAGTGCATTGTTCTTCCGGTACGCATGGGGTGGAGTTGGCTTCTAGCCGACTTTGGTTTTTAGCCTGCGAACTTCATTCGCAGGTCAGGTTGAGGGAGTGGCTGTGGGGGTTACTATAACTTCAGGCGTGGCAGGCGTGGGAGTGATCCCCTCTGCGAACCACTCCATGTCCACCACCTGCCCCCTTTCCCCCAGCAGGCCCAGGGATTCTCCGTTGACGGTGGCTTCCACGCCGCCAGCGTTTCCGCAGCGCAGAGCGACGCTCTCCTGTCCGCTCCAGACCTGCGTTGTGTCCGCTTCCAGGGATCCCACGAAAGCCTCTTCCCCATCTACGAGAACCCGCAGCCAGGCATACTCGACGATGTTCAGCTCGACCTCGACGCCAGTGGAGACCCTGGGCGTGGGCGTGGGCGTGGGTGTGGGCGTGGGCGTGGGGGTGCTGGTGTTGGTGGTGGTGTTGGTGCTGGTGGGGGGGGTGGTGGGAGTGTTGGTAGGGGCACTGATGATGGTCTCGGTGGGGGCGCTGGTAGGGGTGAAGGTGGACACGACGACGGGCGTGGCAGTGGGCAGGGGAGTAGGCGTGGCGGTGGGTATCTCAGTGGGCGATGCGGTAGGCATAGTGGTGGGCGTCAAGGTGGGCGTTGCTGTCGGGGTGAGGCGAGGTAGGACGATGGAAGTGGTAGCAGTGGGCGATGGAGTAGCGGTAGCGGGGGCTCGCCAGAATAGCAACTGGGTCTTGATTGTGGGAGGAAGGTAGCGCCAGGTAGCCCAGCACCCAAAAACCAAGAGCGATACGATGAGCAGAGCGCCCATCACCAGGTCGGGCGTCAGCCAGGAGGGCGCGGCCATGGAGAGGTCCAACGGCTGGAAGAAGCCGGGCTGCGGCAGAGCTACCTTGCCCTCGTTCTCCCGGCCTTCGTAAAGGACCATCGCTTCTTCGGGGTCGAGCTCCAGGTACATGGCGTAGGTGCGTAGGAAGCCTTTGACGTAAGTTTCGGCAGGCAAGGCTCCAAAGTTCCCTTCCTCCAGGGCCTGGAGAAACTTCTGCCGGATATGTGTGGCTTCTTCGACCTCTTCCAGGGACACCCCCTTTTGCTCGCGTGCCTCCCGTAGCAACTGACCAAGATCGCCCATCAACTTTCCCTCCTGTGAAATCGCTAGCGAATTCGAGCTTGCTACGCGCTATTATACCTTACTTTGCCCTAATAGGCAATAATCAAAAACTCGCTGGAGTGCGGACGCAAGTCCGCAGGCTTGCGCCCTTCGACCAGGCTCAGGACGAAGCCTGCACGCCGGAGCTCAAGTACTGGCGCTTGGCTTGCGGGCGGATGGTCGCAGCGGAAGCCGATTTGAGGTTTTTTCCGTTTTGGTGTATCATTAGAGCAAATTGAGGATAGAAAGCGAGGATGTCATGAAGATACTCTTGATCCAGGATGTGGAGACCTTAGGCAAAGCCGGTGAGATCAAAAAAGTGCCCGATGGCTATGCGCGCAACTTCCTGATTCCCAAAGGCTTGGCCGTGCTGGCCACGGAAGGCGCTACGAAACAGACCCAAGTGCAGCGCGAGGTCCAGGCCAAGGTTCAACGGAGAGTCGAAGAGGAGGCCGCGTCCCTGGCTGAGATTCTGTGGCAACTGACGCTGACTTTCAAGGCTAAGGCCGGGGAGAAGGACAGGCTCTATGGTTCCATAACTAGCGCTGACATCGTGGAGGCCCTTGAGCGCGAGATGGGGCGCGCCTTCGACAAGCGCAAGATACAACTCAAAGGTAGCATCCATGAACTGGGCGAACATCGCGTTCCCATCAAGCTGATGACCGGTGTGACGCCTGAGATCACAGTAGTCGTTGAGCGGGAGGAAGAATAACGATGGCGGCCGGGCCGGATGAAAGCTACGAGAAGAGTGAGCTCGTCAAGCATTTGATAGCCAGCATCCCTTGCACCGTTTGCCAGCACTGCTACGAGCCGGACGATGTCCGAATAGTTGAGCACCACGGTGAGATGTGGATTATGGCGGTGACATGTGACCACTGTGGCACTCAGGGCTTGGTGTTCGCTATGATCCAGGAAGGAGAGAAGCCCGAGATCGTCAACGAGCTCACATCCCAGGAGTGGGCCAGGTTTCGAGAGATGCCCCAGATAGATGCCGACGACCTCCTTGATGTCCACGAGTTCCTCAGGGATTTCGACGGCGATTTTGTGAATCTTCTTGGAGGCAGGGTAGGGTAACGGTTGGCGACATATCCATCTGCTTTCATGATTTGGTTGATAGAAGGCCAAACACCTCGCCGTGGCATCCCCGGCGAGGTGTTTTTATCTCAGAGAAACATCATATAGCAGTGGCTTTCCTTGGGGCAGGACGCTATCATGTATTTGAGGCAGTGTGCGAGTTGGTTAGGGGCAGGGGATTAGCGCGGGCGGTGAATGGGGTAGGCGGGTTTCGGGTTACGAGTTTCGAGTTGCGGAATGAGAAATCCGAAACTCGAAACCTGGAAATTCGAAGCATCTCGGTCGGAGACCTTCGGCGATCAAAGAGTCAACTCAGCGTATCGCGAAAGTCCCACACCCAAAGTGGATCTGTCTCCCGATGTGGAGTATGGAGGCCAGCTCAAGATAGGGGATGATGGGATGCGGTATGGACGCAAAGGTCTGCGTGCCTATCCAGTGCCCTGGCCAGTTCTTGGGGGCAGGCCTGAGACCCTTGTGATGGACGGGGGTATGAGAGGCTTGTTCTATAACTGCCCGGAGTTCCGCCTGTGCTTCCGCGCTTAGAATAGCCCACACGTCGTCAGGCGTATTGTATTTGCCAGGCAATAGTAGACTCATCCTACTGACTAAGGAATCCAGCATACTCTGCAGAGTTGGCGCTTGATGAAGAGGTGTCTTCTTTCGACGGCGTCGTCTGCTGCTGGCGCTTGCGTCACTGGTGAAATCAAAAGGCGTTATCCAGGTTAGGCGGTCGAATACACGCTCTGACTTCGGCCCAAAAGTCAATCCGTCAGCCCACTGAACGGGAGTAGCGCGATAGTTCAAGTCGAGCCGCCCATCACTCACCACAGGCTCCCACTGGGGTCCCCGCGCGGCGTAAACTGCCTGGATGTCGAATCGGCCCCATAAGCCGTTCTTGCGCTGCAACTGCTGGTCAGAAACGGTTGTTGCTTCCTCCAGCGCCGGCAAGATCACCTCCAGAAAACGGCCGTGATCCGCGCTCTCCCCCATCAGCTTGAGCTCCCACAGGATCAACTCTCCCCGCCCACAGATCTGCTTCCCCGGATAAGCAAACAACACCGCTTCAATCGGCCACGATGCCTCTGGTATCGTCCTGGTCTTCTTCTTCCCTACCAGGGAGATTCCACCGTGCTCATCCCAGGGAGCCAGGGCTTTGCGCCAGGGGCGGGCCTCACGAGTGGGAAGGCGATTGGCAATCATGGTTCCCAGCACCAGGGATAGCTCCGTGGACAGACACCTCGGCAAGCGGACTAACGAGCTATTGACCCGCAACACGAAGAGATAGCGGATAAGCCTAATAGGTTTGATAAAAGGCCACATAATCAACAAGTTCGTACAACAATGTGATTCGATTCTTGGGCCACTGCCGAATTCTCCAGGCGTTCAGCATGTCTTTGGCTTCCTGGGTCAAGAACCCCATGAATCTCCCCCAATAAAACTGCTCCTCGCTGGTGTCCTCCAAATTCAGTAGCTCGTACAGCGAGGCTTGTTCCTGGGGCCGCAGGACGGTCCGAAAGACCGCCGCCATCTCTAGCACGCTCAGGAATTCGGAAACTTCAAAGGTGAGCAAGCCCTGTTTGTCCCGGGTATGGGGCATGAGGATTTGATGGGGCGCAGAGAAGAACCGAACGCGCAACTGATCCATGGGAAATCGCGCCTCATGATAGACAGCCCTACAGAGAACGTCTCCCATGTTTACGCCTTTTCCCGATCCGGTGGTGGGAAGTATTTGGATCAGTCCCTTCAGGTCAGCTCCGTGGTAGATGACGAGCTCCTTTAGCCACGGCTTGAGCTCTCGCCTGGGCATCATTAGCAGGAAGTGGTTCTTGTCGTGGGCATAAGCGCCCAGCACGTGGTAATCGTCGAATCCTTCACCCATGCGAAGCAGCTTCGACAAGCGGTTGACAAGTCCCCAGATGACGATGGATTGACGGGAGATCCCGCCCAACCTGCTGGCTCTGGCCGCGATAGCCTGGCACGATGGGCAGCGGTATCCTGAGCGCCGCTTTGCTAACGGTCGAAGGGCTGTCGAAGGGTAGTTCTGCCGGGAAGAAGATGCGCGAGGATAGACCCAGCATCGTTGGCAAGGGCCATCGAGGGCAGAAAAAGGCGGCCCGATCTCGTCCCCAGGGGGAAAGAGATCGGGCCTGCTCGTGAGATATTCCAGGGTGGCTAACAACTCGGCGCCGGTTTGACTACGGCGCAGCCAATCAAAGCTGCTTAACATTCAGAGCCCTTTGCAGTGCGGTGTGATGCTGAACCACCTTGGGCTTGAGCCACTCGTCAACCTGGATGGGCAACTGCCAGCCCTGTTCGGGTTCGCCAGCGTATCTCTTCGTCCAGTCAATCAGGAAACTGTCAGGGAGAATGTGCAGGCGCAGACTGCCAAAACCCAGGTAGCGGTTGTTCCCCATCTTGTGAGCGAGCCCCGGCTCCAGTCCCACACACCATATCAGTCTTTGCAGTTCCAGTTCTTCGAGATTCCAGAAGCGAATCGTGAAACGGGCGCGGGCGCCGGGCAGTATAGCTCTGAAGTAACGAGCCTGGAACGTGTCGGGTTGGAAATCTTCCACCTGCCTGGCGATAGGGGCCAGCGGGGCATGGGGAAAGACGCGCCAGGTTTTGCCGATGAGCATCTTGGTAGAGGGGCTACCCGCCACGCTTTGCCATTGACTTCCGGTGTACTGCCAGTTGCCGTAGGGATACGGTACTTTGAACCAGGCCAACTCAGGCTCCTCGAACAGGCCAAAGCTAAAGGACACGCGCCCCATGATGGCCTGGTTCGGGCCCCTTCCCACCCAGCCAAACAGACCATCGGTCGGGTTCAAGCGGCTGACGTCGGGGCTTGGCTGGCGGGAATCGCTGGCGATGGTATAGATGTGGCGCATCATCCCTTTGATGCTCCGGCTGGGGAGGGCGTAGACTTTGTCGGGACCTCGATGGGCGGCCTCAGGAGGGGCCATGGCGAAGAAGTCCCAGCCATTTACAGGCCCATTCGCCAGGGCGGCTCTAAAGGACGGTTCGCCGCTCTCTCGTATGTTGAGAGGCGTCAGCACCTCGACCTCCACGTTCAGCGTGCCGCAGTAGCCGCCGAAAGCTCGGTGCGAGATGAAGCCGGCCCTGGCCCTGGGCGGCGGGCGGAAAACCTCGCTGCGAGAGACCTCTTGCTCAGGAACGAGAGGGTAGATGGCTTGCAAGACATTGGCGGCTGCCTCACCCTCCAGTTCTAGCCTCTGCCATAAGCCATCCTGACTCAGCGTCTGCTTCCCAAACAGCTTTTCGCCCACACCGTCCGCGTCCGCTGTCAGCCAGGTGAGCCTGGACACGTCCGCCTTGACCCAGCCAAACCCGCTGGTCTTCTCGCCGCCCACGGGGATGTCACCTGCCTGGAAATCCTGGAGCAAGTGCACCAGGAGAGACATGGCCTCCAAATCCTGCTCTTCGATGTCCTGAACATCTACCTGGAGTTGGAAATTAAGCTGATCGCCATAGGCGAATAGATAATCGTGCTTGGCGGTTTCCAGCGGCTGTCCTGTTCCGGGGTTCATCTTGACCCCATCCATCGAGCACCAGGCGCGTTCCGGATCCAGCGGGTCGGTGAGATAGGCATCGGAGAAAAAGACCAGGCCACGCCGGCGCTGCGCGCCAAAGAGATGGTTCAACGTCTCGGTAGTCTTGCGCGACTCCCCCCACAGGGTTCTTAATATCTGGGTGGCGCGTTTCCTGAAAGCTCCTTTGATGGTGCTGCCGGGGATATAGATCTCCCAGGCCCCCTGCTCCCGCGAGGACGGCGACCAAGTCAGCATACGCATGAACACCGTGTCGTAGGGCTTGCCGTACTTGCGGGATATCTCTCGATTGGACGGGCCACCGGCGCGAAAATCAATGTGGTGCGGCTGGGCCAATTCCTGGCGCGTATGATCGCGGTAGCCCTGGAGGAAGGCGATCATGTTCCGGTCGTTGGTGATGCTTTTGTTCAAGTTCTTGGGATGCAACATGTGGCGGAATTTCACCCGACGGTGGGCAGCAATGAACTCCCGCCACGTTGCGGGGCTGATACCTTCTGGCGGCAAGTCCGGGTCGCCCCATTGGTACTCGTCAATCTGGCGCTTCAGCAACATGGTTTTGATGCGCAGGTGTTCCTCGCGATTTGCGATCTCCGCGTCAACCCAGGCGTCGCTCTGTAGCAATGTGACTTGGTGATCCACCTGCTGGTAGAGCCGGAAGAGAATGCCCTTACACGCCGGCGTCAGAATCTCTACCAGGCCCGCTTCGCTTTGGATCTGTTCTGCGAGCCGGTCTTCCAGGGCGACATCCAGTCCCAGGCCATTGGCAGTTTCCAGCCAGACTTCGCGATTGAGTTGTTCGCTGGCCTGGCGCTGTTGCACCATGACCTTGAGGATACGCTTGGCCATGTTTGGCTTTTCCACCAGGGCTTCCCTGAACGCAGCATCGGCTGCCTCTTTACTGGGGAACGGCTGCTCAACCAGGGGTTGAATCTGAGCGAGTACTTTCTTGGAAAGCGCGTATTTCCCCTTGCCCAGCTTGACCGCGGCTCGGGTTGGCAAAACCCAGACCTCGACCTCTCCGATGGATTGCTCCCTCAGCCATATCGCGATGATTCTCGGCAGATACTCGGCGAACTTGTGCTTCCAGTCTTCCGGGCTGAGGATCGGCCCGGCCAGCCCCATCGCCAGTCGCTCGCGGATGGGATCAGGCAGATCGCGCATCGCCTCCACCAGCAAACGGCCTTCGATGGCAGCGAAAGAGGGCACGTCAGGGTCTACCTTGCCCCAGTTCCAGCCGACCATCACGGGGTTGGCGGCATTGAAGGCCAGGCCTATCTTAAGATGATTGGTCCCAGAATGTAGGCGGGGAGGCGTTTCGGGAAGCAAAGATGCAAGGTCCATCTCCAGGCGAACCCGCCCCAACCCCTTGCTCTTACCGGCCCCAAACCAGAAACGTCCCTCCGCGAGTTCCTGCAAGACGTAGTACAATTGAGCCGCGTTTTCACCTTGCTGCAGCACCGTCTCGTTGACGGACAGGGCGAAATCGAAAACGGAGTTGCGGAACAGCGTTTCCATTTTGTAATTCGCATTTGCTTCCGCAGCCCAGCGATCATCGTCCAGCTTGATGCCCATGCGCAAGTCGAAGAAGCGATCTCGCGGGTAGTTTTCTTCTTGCAGCCTACACTCTACTTTGGTGATGAGGCCCTTCGGCAGGGACGAGTCGTACAACCGCAGCCACATCTGATTAAGCAGGCCGACGTTCTGGCCACGGCGCGACTGGCCGATGAAGGCATCCATCAAGGACTCGGCCGTGCCCGCGATTTCTCCGGCTAGAGAGACCAACCGATGGGTCCCGTCTCCATCCCTCGTGAAAAGGGTCTTACGTGCATTCCCCCGATAAATCGGGGATTCCGCATGAAGTTTACCTTTCAGAATCATGACATCCTCCTTTGTTTTGGTCTGGTAGTCCTTGGTCGAGTGGTCAGGTGGTCCTTGGTCGGGTGGTCGAGTGGTCTGGTGGTCTGAAAACCAAGTTGACCATCCGACCATCTGATCATAATTGTACATCAAAGTCAGTCATTGGTCAAATCACTTTGGCGCAAGAATCTGTACTCTGCCCCTTTGCCCTTCCTCACCCTCTATCTCAAACCTCACGTCTAAGAATTGCTTCACCACCCAAACGTTGGTCAGCAAGTGCTGGGTGATTTCACTGGTGGTGAAAGCTGACGGACCACGGGCCAGGGCCAGGGGGAGAATCAACTGGTCGGCCAGGTGCTTGTCCAGGCAGGCGCCGCTCTGGTGATAGGCGATGAACTCGCGGCTGGCTTCTTCAGCCACCCTCTCGGCGGGCTTGCCTCGTCTTCCCGAAGAGGAGAAGCCGGCCACTGTGTGCTCATACTCGGCTACGAGGAAGACCATGGTGCCCTGGCCCGGCGAGGGGGCATCAACGATCTCGATCTGGGGGACGAAACCGCGCTTTCGCAGGTATCCATCTGCCCGCTTCTTCTGCCTTTGGCCGATGTGAGCGGGAAGGTTGGAGGCGGCGGAGATCCCCCAGAGTTGCTTCAACTCGCCCCGCTCAACCAGATTGAGGCCATAGAGTTCGCTTCCCTCGTGGCCGTTGATCGTAGCAGTGATCTGCCCTCCACCTATCGGGTACCAGCCCCACTTCTCAATCTCGACTCGCGCTTCCAGGCCCATGCGGGCCAGGGTGGGCAGGTAGATGTGCTTGAGGTAGGAGAAGGAGGGGCTCCAGGCCACGTGGGTGCCGCCGCGTATGGTCAAGTGAGATTGGCTGGGCGCCAGGGCCAGGGGCAAGAACAGGGTCTGGAAGACGAGGCTGGTTGCGCCAGCACTGCCGCCTTTGCGGGCCTCGGCTATGTCGAAGGAGTATTCCCCAGCCCGGGGCGAGGACTGAGGCTTGAAGGTCAGGGCAAGAGAGCCGAAATCCGCTCCCTCCAACTCGGCGTCGCAGACTTGAGCTATGGCCCAAACCCCTGTAAGGTGCTGGGCCTGGAGACCCGGCTTGCGCCGTTTAGCGCGGATGTTCTCAATGCGAATTGGTTCGCCGAGGAGAGAGGAAAGGGCCAGTGAAGTGCGCAAGACTTGTCCGCCTCCCTCGCCATAAGCGCCATTGATGACTATCATCGTCCCTCCCAAAGTGGCAGATACAGATACCATACCACATTGTCCGCAAAAGTCAAGTTGGTCTTTTTGCGCTGAATCCGACTATAGTGTATAATTAGGGCCGCGTAACCTTTTCCACCTGAATAGGAGGTCAAGAGGTGATACCATCTCTATCGAGTGAGGAAGGACAAGGGCTTATCGAGTATGCCCTGATCATAGTTTTGGTGGCCATAATCGTGATTGCCATCTTGCTGTTGCTGAGCGACCCGATCCAGGATTGGCTGAAGCAATTCATGGACTTCATCAGTTAGCTCGTTGTCTTCGTGCCCTCAGCAGGGGCTCCGCTGCTTTTTCCCCAATTTGTCGTCTCTAAAGCTTGGCAGGCCAAGGGTAACTTGACGGCTGTAGACTTGGTACAGGAAATCAAAAGAGGTATCCTGGATTTGCTGTTCCCTCCTCGCTGCGTAGGCTGTCGAGAGACGGGCGTTTTACTCTGTGCCAAGTGCCGCGAAAAGTGCGAGTTGATCAACCCCCCCCTCTGCCCCCGCTGTGGTCGCCCCAGACCCAATGGTCGCCTCTGCCCCCTTTGTCAACGCGACCCGCTACGAATAGACGGCGTTCGTTCTGCGGTCTACTTTGATGGAACCCTGCGCGAGGCCATTCATGGCTTTAAGTACTCCAACTTGCAAGATCTGGCCATCCCCTTGGGCAAGTTGATGAGTGACTATTGGGAGAAGAGTCCTATCCCTGCTGAGATCATCGTCCCCGTGCCCTTGCACCCAGACCGGCTGCGCGAGCGCGGCTACAACCAGGCAACCCTCCTGACCAGAGAGCTTGGGAAAAGCATCGGGCTACCTATCGCAGAGAACAGTTTGGTGCGCGTGCGGGCCACTCTTCCTCAAGTGGAATTGGGTGCTCAAGAGCGCAAGGAGAACGTTCGTGACGCTTTCCGCTGCTCGAACGCGGAGTTGAAGGAGAAGCGAATCCTGCTGATTGACGATGTCTGCACCACCGGCGCCACGTTGGAGGCTTGTAGCATCGCCTTGCGGCAGGTTGGCGCTCGCT
>CAYWWC010000081.1:0-14833 GCA_964461615.1 uncultured Anaerolineae bacterium | reverse complement strand
CGTCGGTGAACCAATCGCGGTGGCCGGGGGCACTGGGAATCTTGTTGATCAACTCGAGGGTGCCGAGGATCTCGTCGCCCAACTGCAGGGGGATGCCGATGAAGGAGCGATAGACGCCGGAGGGGAGATGTGGGGCGACGTCTGGGATGTGAGGATCATCCCAATCCTCCAACGCGGTCGCCTCGCGTATCTGGATGGGTGTTCCAGTATGGAAGACGTGGCCTGTCAGCCCCTCCCCTGCAATGTACGTCAGTCCGCCGATCAGCGTCTCGGGCAGGCCGCTGACGGCCCGCAGCACTGCTCGGTGGGCATCCTCTTCAGCTTGCAGGTAAATCAGGCAACCTTCGGTGCGGAAGCCTTTCCTGACCCGCTCCGTTACGGCCTGTAGCATCTCGGCGATGGGCCGCCGTGGGTCCAACTCCGTGCCGATGTCCAGTAGCAGCCGGAAGTAGCGAGCACGGCGTTTCTCCTGCTCGTAGCGTTGCGAGTTCTCGATGGCGATATTCACCATCGCGGCCACGTGACTCAGCAATGCTTCATCCTGCGCGTTAAAATGTTCTCCTTTTGCTTTCCCGGAGACTCGCAACACACCGAGCACGGTGGCGCCATCCCTGGAGAGAATCGGCGCCCCCACGTAGGCCTGGCCCGGTTTGGCGCTGATCTCGGAGTACTTCTTGCTCCAAACCAGGTCCTCGGCGATGCGACGCAATTCCTCGCTGTCCTTGACGTTGGTGATACGCAGTGGCCGGCCGTGCTTGGCCATCCAGCCGGTCAATCCCTCGCCAGGTTCGTACTCCACCCGCTCGGCGGGCATATCTGCGCCCTCCAGTAGGCCGGTGGTGCCACGCAAGACGTAGCGGCCGGTGATGTCATCGCGCAGGAAGATGGAAGAGCCGCCAGCGTCGAGCCGGTCACGGGCATAGCGCACGACCAACGCCATCAGCCGATCGCGGTCTAACTCGCCGTAGATTTCCAGCAGTGCCTGGTCGAATCTGAGCATCTCACTCCGTCTTATGGAATTCGTAGTGACGACTTCAGTCGCTTGCTCCTTGCTGTAGACGACGGCTTCGCTAACGTCGTCACTACGAACAAATTGCCAGTGTCTGGTTATTGAAACAGGTTCAGGCCGTGTTCCACGAAGAGCGGCAGCAGGGTGATGGACATGATGTTCTGCAGTTTGACCAGAATGTGCAGCGATGGCCCCGCCGTGTCCTTCAAGGGATCGCCAAAGGTATCGCCGATCACAGCCGCCGCATGGGCATCGGAGCCCTTCCCACCGTAGAGCCCCCCCTCGATCAGCTTCTTGGCATTATCCAAGGTCCCCCCGGTGTTGAACAGAGCCTTTGATACCGCTGCAGACGAGGCCTTTACACCAACCAGGTAGGCCGCCAAAGCCCAGACCCCCATGGTGAAACCGACTATGATGGGAATAACCATCGAGATAAGAGTAGGCCACAACATCTTCCGCAGAGCATTGGACGTCGCGAGGTCCACACAGCGCGCGTAGTCCGGCGTGGCTTTCCCTTCCATCAACCCCGGAATCTCGCGGAACTGGCGGCGCACCTCCTCGACCATCTTGAAGGCGCCTTCGTTGACCGCCCGCAAGGTCAGCGCCGAGAACAGGTAGGGCGTGGCGATGCCAAAGAACAGGCCGCAGATGTTAGCCGGGTTGGTCAGATTGACCCAGAAATCGTTGAGTTCGGCCAAGGGGTCGCCTTGCAGGCGAGCAACCTCAAATAGGTAGGCGAAAAGGATCACCAGACTGCCCATCGTCGCGCAGCTCATCGCGTACCCCTTGGCCAGGGCTTTGGTCACGTTGCCCACGGCGTCCAGAGTGTCGCCGGCCTTTCGAGTCTCCGCGCTCAAGCCAGCCATCTGGCTGATGCCGGCCGAGTTGTCGGCGATGGGGCCGAAGGCGTCGCCGGCCATGATAATCCCCTTCATCTCTTTTATGCCCATGGTGGCAGCAGCGATGTAGTAGATGCCTTTCAATCCTCCGCCACCCATGACCCAGGCGAGGAGAATGACAAACCCCAGGATGTACTTGGCCCACACCGTGCTCTCCATGCCGTAGGATAATCCCGTCAGGATGCCCAGCGCCGGTCCGCTCTGAGCGTAGCGGGCGGTCTCACGCACCGGTTTCCCATGAGCGCCGGTGTAATACTGGACGACGAGCACGGTGGCAAAGGTTCCCGCCATCCCCAGGACTTGAGCCCAGAAAAGGCCCACATCGTGCATCACCCAATTCGCAACCCCGTAGAAGAAGACCAGGCAGGTGAGAGCAGTACCCACGAAGCCCACGTTGACGGCCTTCGTTGGACTTCCCTCATCTCGCCCTCGCACCAGAAACACGCCGACCAGAGTGGCCAGCACCCCAATCGCGCGCGCGATGAGGGGGAACATGATCCCGGCCCAGTCGTACTTGCTGAAGAAGATGGGGGAGGCGGCGACGATCATGGTGGTGATCACATTGTCTGCGCCCGACTCGAAGAGGTCAGCGCCCCGGCCGGCGCAATCACCGACGTTGTCCCCTACCAGGTCGGCGATGACCGCCGCGTTGCGAGGATCATCCTCAGGAATGCCGGCCTCGACCTTGCCCACTAGGTCGGCCCCGATGTCGGCGGCTTTGGTGAAGATGCCGCCGCCCAACTGGGCGAAGAGCGCGGAGAGGCTGGCCCCAAAGCCGAAGCCGACCAACTTGCTCACCGCCTCTGGATCGCCCGGCCCCAAGCCGAAGAGCCACATCAGAAGCACGATACCCAGCATGTTCAGGGAGACAATGGAGAGTCCCATAACCGAGCCGCCACGGAAGGCGATGGTCAGGGCCCTACCGGCCGAAGTTCGGGCCGCGTTAGAGGTGCGCACGTTGGCCCGTGTGGCCACGTTCATGCCGATGAAGATGGCCAGCAGCGAGAAGACGGCCCCCATCACGAAGCCGAAAGCGATCTCCCATTCCAGGAAGATCAGCAGCAGCACTGCGATGACGACGATGAATACAGCGATCGTCTGGAACTCCCGCCGCAGGAAGGCGTTCGCTCCCTCTTGAATGAAAGAAGCGATCTCCTGCATGCGAGGGGTGCCGGGGTCTTGTTTGATGACCCATCGGGCGAGGATGGCGACGAAGATCAAGCCGACGATGCCAGCCAGGGCAGCTAATAGTACTGGGTCCATGGAATCTCCTTTGAAAAGCAGTAATGTGAAGTCGGGGGTGAGATGTAGGAAGGTATTTTATAGAAGGAAGCGGAAAAAGTCAAGTGCCCCCAATACGTCTGGGGGCACAATCGGCTGCGGCTCCCTTGCCTGGTTTGACTTGAATCCCGCTATTCTGTCAAACTGGGGCTGCAAATCAAAAACGTCAGGAGGCACACAACTCCGGACGTCTTGAATGCAATTCCATTATTCAAGGCTGCCAACAGTCTGCCAAGTGTTGCATCTAATGGCATGAACTGCTCCTGCCAGCCGGAAACGGCACATCACTCAGGACTTCGATCATCCCTCCACCAAGACAAGCGGCCAAAGCCCAGACACCCAAGGTGAATCCCACTATGTGCCAGCCTCTCCCTGGACTTCGGTTCACGTCATACGCCTAATCTTCGACCTCAGCCTCAAACGCAAGCAAACGTTTGGCTAGAGCTGGGACGAGACTTCCAACAAGGGCAACTGCCAGAAGGTACATCTCAAATGTTAAAGGATTAGCCTCTAGACCCAGCCGGGTGACAAGCTGCGTTCCTACCCAACGTATAGGTATGCTAAACACGATGCCCTGGATAACCCACTGGGAATCCGAGCCTTTGCGAGTGAAACCCATAAGGTAAAGCACTTGCATAAACAAGAGGCCTGGAGCAAGGAATCGAACGATGTCGAACACTATGCTTGCGTCTGGCATTCCATCTACTCCTTTTCGCTTGACTTTGGGGGTTCTGAGGGATACAACTTGCGCTCCTCAAAGGTGGCCTGCAGGTGCTCCTTCAAAGCGTCCAACTTGGTGGCTACGCTGCCGTCAATGATCTGGTCCCTCACTTCGACCACCAGGCCACCGATGAGCGCGGGGTCAACTTCCAGGTGCAAGAGGAACTCTTGACCGAAACGCTTCCTGAGTCGCTCTTTGAGGATGACTCGCTCCTCTTTGGTCAGGGGCACGGCGCTCCTGATCCGGGCCACCGTCCCGGCCGCTTGCGCCTGTTGCCTGGCTATGCGCTCGAACTCCATAGCCGAGAAGGCCAGCGACAGCAGAGGCAGCGTCGCCGTCGGTTCCTCTCGGGCCAATTGCCCTAGCTCTCTGCCCAGGCCATCTAGCAGTTCCACCTGCTCTGGAGACACCAGATCCTGTTCGCGCAACCGCTGGCCGATGGCTTCCAGATCCTCGAGCCAGGCGTCCTTCGGCGTTGCTTCTCTCATTCGAGCTCACCTACCTCTGCCAGAAACTCGCCTATCAAGCGACGCTGCGCTGCGTCATCCATCGTGGCCTGCTCAACCACCTTGCGAGTGGCCATGACGACCAGGTCCGTCATCTGCCCGCGCAACTCGGCTGCGGCTTGCGCGCGCTGAGCCCCGAAATCCTCCCGCTCCTTGGCTATGATCTGGCGTGCCTCATCCCCCGCCTCAGCCAGGATGTCCTCCTTGAGTTTCTCAGCTTCCTGCGCTGCCTTAGCCAGGATCGCTCGTCTCTCCCTCTCCGCCTGCTCGATCCTTTCCTGGTACACCTCCTCAGCCTCCGCTGCCCTCTTGCCAGCTACTTCGGCATCCTCCAGGCCCTTCTTGATGCGCGTCGAGCGCTCATCGAGCACCGTCACAAAGCGCTTAAAGACGAACTTGCGGAGCACGAAGAACAGGATAGCGAGGTTAAGGAGTTGGGCAAGCAAGTAAATGGGGTTGATGCCTAATGGTAGTCCGCCCTCCAAGCTGCCACCTCCTTATCAAACGAACTTGATGGCCAAAGCAACGACCAGGGCGTAAATGGCGATGGCCTCGGTCAGAGCCAGGCACAGGATCAGATTGGCACTAATTGCCGGTCCAGCTTCCGGGTTGCGTCCCAGCGACCTCATCGCCTCGGTGGAGAACCGACCGATCATCGCTGCCGGCACTATCGCTCCCAAGACAATGGTGACCGCTGCCAGTAAGTTTTTGTCCATTCTTTCATTCTCCTTTCATTAAGTGGCTTATAGCTTGCCGCTATGCTATCAATGGTGAGCAGTGGCTATTCTCAAAAAGACCAGGGTCAGTGTAGCGAAGATAAAGGCCTGGATGAAGCCGACGAAGATTTCCAGGGCCACAAAGAGCAAGGAAGCGGGGTAGATGATGAGAGCAAAGTTCTTAAAGATCTGGAAGAAGAGAGTGGCGATGACGATGAGCAGCACTTCGCCGGCGAAGATGTTGCCGAAGAGTCGGAAGGAGAAAGAGAGCAGCTTGGTCAGCTCATCGAATATCTCCAGCACCCCAATGAAGGCGTCAATGACACCGATCATAAGCGTTTTGAGCAGTGGTTTGATCGAAGCCTTGCGCCGTAGTACCCCCCCCAGGCCCTTGAAGAAGGTCACGAACCCGCCCACTTTGATAAACCGGCCAGCATAGCGGAAGAGTCCCTGCACCTTGATGCCATAGATCTGGGTGCCAATCACGGAGAAAACGGCCAGGGCGAGGGTGGTGTTCAGATCGGTGTTAGCAGAGCGAAGGAAGGGGACGAGCACCTCCTCGCCATGATGGTGCTCCATGAGACCAACGCTGCCGAAGCCAGGCAGGATGGCTCCCAGCCAGTTAGATAGCAGGATAAAAAAGAAGATGGTAGCCGAGAGTGGAAGGAACAGGCTCGCTTTCTCGCCAGCCCTTGCCTTGGCCACGCCCTCGTAGAACATCTCCACCACCATCTCGACGACGTTCTGAAAGCCGGTAGGAACGAGCTCCGTTGTCCTGGCGGCCAGGATCGAGATGACGATGAGGATAAGCATCGTCAGCCAAGTGGCGATTATGGAGTTAGTAACAGAGATGCCCAAGATGGTGAAGACCTTCTCGGCCTCAAGGGCGATTCCAGGCATGTCACTTACAATCTTGATTCCAGGCATTACAAGTTCCCCTCTTTGCTACCTTTTGCCAATCGTTCCGTAAGCGAAGAAGACAAACGATAAACACCTACCAGGCCAACCAAAATCCCAAGGGCCGTAAGAAATAGGGTGACCCAGGGGCGGGTCTGCAATCTGCCATCAAGCCATAAGCCCAGAAAGAGGCCGATCAGGACTGGACTGACTGCCATTAGCCCCAACTGCGTGACGAGGGCGAGGGAGCGGAGGATGGCCCCCGTTGGCATCTCTGCCTTCTGTTGGATGACCACTTGCCCTACAACTGGGTAAACCAAACGATAGGCGCCTGCTATAGCAAGCAAGATCCCAACAGCTATGAGAATCAGCGTGGCCCACGGGCTACTGTGCAGCTTGCTATCAATCCACAGGCCCAGGAAAAGGCAGCCCAGAGTTAAAACTACTACCATCGCCCCCACCTGAGTAGCGAGGGCCAGTGAGCGGAAGATGTCTCTGTCTTCCAAGGGCCTACATTCCTCCCATTACCCAGTTCAGCAACCACCCATTTCTACGCCAACAGATGATACCACAAATCAGAATCCTTGTCAAATTGGCTTCGCTGTCGTTTATCTCAGAAGACAAGCATTCTGGCCGCCCCCTGCGCCAATTCGATGAACGGCTGGGGATAGACCCCGATGACCAGAGTCATAGCCAGTGTCAGGACGAGGGCCACGCGCAGAAGCGGGGGAGCGTGGATGGGTGTCTCGTCCTTTGGGGGGAGGAAGAACATAAGGCGCACGACATTGAAATAGTAATAGAGCGAGATGACGCTGTTAACCACACCGATGACGGCCAGCAGGAAGTACTGAAGTCGAATGGCAGCAGCGAAGATGAACATCTTGCCGAAGAACCCGGCCATCGGGGGAATGCCAACCAGCGATAGGAAGAAGATGACCAAGGACGCCGCCAGCCAAGGGGAACGGCGAAACAATCCGGCGTAATCCTCGATCTCGTCAGACCTCGTCGCCTGGGAGAAGGCAATGACCACCGCGAAGGCTCCCAGGTTGGTGAAGAGGTAGACCAAGAGATACAACAGCACCCCCCTCATCCCGTAGTTGTCGGGCCCGAGACAGACCAGGCCGATAAGGATGTAGCCGGCCTGGGCGATGGAGGAGTAGGCCAGCATACGCTTGATGTTCTTTTGCCAGATGGCCACCAGGTTCCCTAAGGTCATGGTCACGATGGAGACCCCAGCCAGGAGGGCAACCCAGTCCGTCTGAAAATGGGGCAGGGCCGTTAAGAACACTCGCAACAGGACGGCGAAGCCAGCCGCCTTGGGCCCCACCGAGAGGAAGGCGGTGACAGGGGTGGGCGCACCCTCATAAGCGTCGGGAGACCACTGGTGAAAGGGCACAGCCGCGATTTTGAAACCGAACCCCGCCAACAGAAAGATCATGGCCAGAGAGATCAGCCAGCGCATGGAAACATCGGCTGCTCCCAGCGAAGCGGCGATGGCACTCAAGCTCGTCGTCCCCGTGGCCCCGTAGAGGAGGGACATGCCATAGAGCATGACCGCAGAGGCGACGGCCCCGTAAAGGAAATACTTGATGGCCGCCTCGGTGGATTTGCGATCCTCACGCAGGTAGCCAGTCAGAATATACGAGGTGATGCTCAACAGCTCGATAGCTACGTAGACCATGATCAGGTCCGCTGCGCCCGCTATCAAGGTTATGGCCAGGGCGGAGAAGAGGAGCAGGCTGTAGAACTCACCCCGATAGGGCGTGCGTTCCCTTAAATAGTCTACGGAGAAGAGGATGACCAACCCCACGGCCAAGACAGCGATTACTCTAAAAAAGAGAGTGAAGGGGTCAACGGCGAAGATGGTTGGCGCCGGAGGCCCACCGAAAGGGAGCGACGCCTCGGTGCCCCGAAGGTAGATGGTAGCTACCAGGGCGCCGCCTAGCCCAGCCAGAGCCACGTAGGGCAGCCATTTTTTGTTCTCCTCACGCCAGACCAGGTCCAGGCCCAGGACAACCAACCCAGCAGCGGCGAGGACGAGTTCAGGTAAGAGCGAAGTCAAGATCTGCGCTAGAGTCAAAACGGAGCCTCCCTGAAGCGAATCAGCGAACTGCTTGTACGCCTGTGCATCACAGGCTGTTAAGAAGGGCCATTGTGGCGCTGTTGATCAGGTTCAGAATGGGCGTGGGATAGATGCCAAAGCCGATCATGAACAGCAACAGCGGCCACATGGTTATCTTCTCGAAGGTATCCATGTCCGTCAGCTTGCCCCACTTCTCTTCGTCAAAGGATCCCAGGAACATGTACTGGATGATCTTCCACAGGATGTAGCCCGCCGTGACCACGATGCCCAGAGCGCCGATGGCCGCGTAGACTGGGATGATGTGGAAGGAGCCACGGAAGACGAAGAACTCGGCCCAAAAGCCGGCCAGCCCCGGCAACCCCAGGGAGGCAAAGCCAGTGGCGGCCATCACGCCGTAATAATACGGGAGCTTGGCCGCCAAGCCACCGAAAGCCTTGAGGTCGCGGGTATGGGCCCGATCGTAGATCACGCCCACCAGGAAGAACAGCCCGCCCGTGATGATGCCGTGGTTGAACATCTGCAGCACGGCCCCGTTCAGGGCCATGGCCGCGCTGGTGGTGATCCCCGGCGAAGACATGTCCAGGCTAGCCGCGGCAGCCACGATCCCCAGCATCACGTACCCCATGTGACTGACCGAGGAGTAGGCGATGAGCCGTTTGAGGTCCCACTGGGCCATGCAGACCAGGGCTCCGTAGACGATGCTGAAGAGGGCCAGGACGCCGATGAAGGGAGCGTAGTAGTTAAAAGCTTCGGGGAAGATCGGCAATAGGATGCGTATCATGCCATAGGCCCCCAGCTTCAGCAGAACGCCCGCCAGGATGACGCTGCCGCAAACGGGCGCCTCGGTGTGGGCATCGGGGAGCCAGGTGTGGAAGGGGAAGCTAGGCACTTTGATAGCGAAGCCCAGGAAGATGCCCCAGAAGGCCAAACTGACCACCCCAAAGTTGGCAGCGAAGGGGACGATGTGGCGGAACTTCTCCGCTGCCTCCAGGATGCTGAAAGTGCCGACGTTGAAGTAGATGAAGAGGATGGCCAGCAGCATGGCCACGCTGCCCGCCAGGGTGTAGAGGAAGAACTTGATGGACGCGTATATCCGTCGTTTCCCGCCCCAGATGCCGATGAGGAAATACATCGGCACCAACCCGATCTCCCAGAAGACGTAGAACAAGATGAAGTCCAGGGACGTGAAGACCCCGAACATCCCCATCTGCAGAAGCATGAAGAAGAAATAGTACTCCTTGACTTGCTTCTTGATGGTGTGGGCGGAGTAGAAATAGCAAAGTGTGCTGAGGAGCGCGGTCAGGAAGATCAACGGCACGCTGATGCCATCCACCCCCACGTGGTAACGGATGCCAACGGCCGGTATCCATTCGGCGACCTGCTCAAACTGGAAGCCCCCTCTCGTCTGATCATAGCTGAGCCAGAGGATAGCGGCCAGCACCAGGGGGACGAAGCTGATGACGATAGACAGCCTCCTGACGACATCCTCTCTATCTCTCGGGATGAGCAGAACCAGGATCGCTCCCAGCAAGGGGGTAAAGATTATCACGGTCAGAATGGGAAAGTACATGGATGCCTCCTTGGGAATTTTATCGAATCAAATATACTACTACCAACATCAGCACGCTGACGAAAGCGACCAGAAGGTAGTTCTGCGCCCGACCCGTCTGGACCTGCCGCAGCCCCCGTCCGGCCCACGCCGTCACCCGACCCAGCAGGTTGACGAAGCCGTCAATGATCGGCAGGTCTACCAGGCGGAAGAAGGCCGTAGCCAGGGCTGCGCCAGCCCGCCCTGCCAGGTTCACCGTCCCATCAATGATCGGGATGTCAATGAAGCGGAAGAGGATGGAGGATAAAGCTGCCCCTGCCTTGCCGGCCAGGTTCACCGCTCCATCAATGATCGGGACGTCAACGAAACGGAATAGGGCTGAGGCCAGAGCCGCGCTCGCCCGTCCCACTCCGTTGATGATGGGATCAAGCACCCAGCGGTTGTCGAACTTGAGGAAGACATCCGCCAGGGCGATAGTCCCGCGCACGAAAGTGGCGTGATACAACTCGTCGAAGTAGTACTTGTTCTTGAGAACGGTATGAACCGGCCCCAGCACCCTGACCAGCGGATCCGGCTGGCCCACCGTCAGCGGCTTGCGTCCGTAGACCAGCCAGCCGAGGAAAAGCCCGCCCACCGCCAGCAGCGACGAGAGCAACATCACCGGCACGCTGAGCGGCGTGGCCGGGAACGCATGTCCCACGAAACTATGGAACCAGTTGCGGCCGTGGCCGACGATTTCCTCTGGCATACCCACAAAGCCCAGCGTCAGGGCGAAAATAGCCAGCAGGATCAGCGGCACGGTCATGCTGCGCGGCGTCTCGTGGGCGTGCTCAGCGTGGCGGCCACGCGGCTTGCCCAGGAAGGTCAGGCAGATCTGCCGCCCTGTGTAGAAGGCGGTCAGGAAAGCGGCGATGGTCAGCAGCAGCCAGACGAAGAAGGGCCAGGAGACCACCCCCTCGAGCAGAAACTCGTCCCAGGCGTGGGCCAGAATCTCGTCCTTGCTCCAGAAGCCAGCGGTGATGAGGGGGAAGCCGGACAGAGCAAATCCGCCGGCCACGAAGGTCCAGAACGTCTTGGGCATCTTGTCCTTAAGACCGCCCATCTTCATCATGTCCTGCTCGTGGTGACAGCCGATGATGACCGAACCGGAGCCCAAAAAGAGCAGGGCCTTGAAAAAGGCGTGGGTGATCAGGTGAAACGTGCCGGCCACGTAGGCCCCGATGCCCAGGGCGGCGATCATGTAGCCCAGTTGGCTGATAGTGGAGAAAGCCAGTACCCCCTTGATGTCGTTCTGGGCTACGGCAATGGTAGAGGCGAACAGCGCGGTGAAAGCGCCGATGAAGGCGATGAAGCTCATAGCCGGGTTGTGATGCTCCACTTCGACCACAATTTTGAGCAAGGGGAAAATACGGATCACCAGGAATACACCGGCTGACACCATCGTCGCTGCGTGGATCAATGCTGAGACAGGCGTGGGGCCCTCCATAGCGTCGGGCAGCCAAACGTGCAGCGGGAACTGGGCCGACTTGCCAATCACTCCGCCGAAGATGAGCAGGCTGATGACCGAAGCCACAGCCCAGGTGCCCAGCAGGGGCAGAGTGACAGTGTGCTCAGCCAGAGTGTGCAGCACCCCTTCGCTGAAGATCACATCGTAGCTGAGCGAACCGGTCTGGCTGTAGAGGTATAGAATGCCCAACAGGAAGAAGAGGTCGCCGATCTTGGTGACTATGAAAGCCTTGAGACCTGCCTCTCGGGGGGTGATCTTATCGGGGTCAGGATAGTTCTTGGCAAACCAGAAGCCGATGAGCAAATAGGAACACAGCCCCATGATCTCCCAGGATATGAAGAGCGTGAGCAGGTTCTCGGAGACCACCAGCCCCAGCATCCCGGCGGCGAAGAGGGAGATGTAAGCAAAGAACCGGGAATAATTAGGATCCACCTCATCGGTGCCGTACCCCATGTATCCTATGGAGTAGATAAAGATCATCAGGCACACGAAGGGCACCATAAAGAGCATGATGGCCGACAGGGGGTCAATCCACGTGCCGATGGAGAACCAAGTGTCTCCCGTGGGGAACCAATCGGCGTGCATGTGGATGGGGTGTTCATTCAGATGAGGGGTAGTGAAGGCGCTGAAGGCTACTCCCCAGCTAAGCACCCACGACAGGGCGAGGGATCCGATGGCGACACTGTGACTCAGTTTGCGGTTCTTCCCCGTGAAGAGGATGATAATGCCAAAGGCCAGCACGGGGAATAGCGGGATCAGCCATGTTAAGTTAAAGAAGAACTCTCGCATGAATTACCTCTTACTGGAGATTGGATACTGGAGGTTGGAGATTGGAAATCCAACTTCCAACTACTAATTTCCAAGCAGTTACCACTTCATCAAATCAATATCTTCCACGACGACCGTATCGTGGCTGCGATAGATGGCGATGATCAAAGCCAGGCCCACGGCAGCCTCAGCAGCAGCCACAGTGAGGACAAAGAGGGCAAAGGCCTTGCCGATGACGGCCTGGGGAGTGATGTATCGCCAGAAGGCCACCAGGTTGATGTTGACGGCGTTCAGCATCAACTCGATGCCCATCAGGATACCAATGGCATTGCGACGGGACAGGACTCCGTATAGGCCGATGCAGAACAGTGCGGCGGCGACGATCAAGTACCAACTCAAAGGAACGGTCATCATAAGCTCCTCAAGTGCCCCTTCTTACTCCTTTATTGGGTAACAGTCCCTTGGGGCAACCATGGTCAAGATATCGTAACCCGTCTTTTCCCAATAGCGGTAAGTCAACTCACTGGCAAATCTGTCGAGAACAAGCAACTCGCCCTCATCAACATAAGTATCAATATAGAGATCTTCGTCTCCATACACCTCATCATTGAGTAGAAACCTTGCCGTAGGAAATCGCTGCCGGAGTTCACCAATTATCCTCTCCGCAACATCTCCCAAGGTCCATTCTCTCGTTACTGGCGCTCTACCATCAGACCACTCTCCCTCGCCAAAAGCAGACCGATCAGACCGCTTTGACAGGGCAGCTTTCCAAAGGAGCTACCGAGGGCAGAATGAACCAATTCGTCCCCTCAGTCTCTCTAAACGCGACTTCGTGAGCAAACCGCTCCACCTCTAGCAGCTTGTCTTCGGGTACATATATCTCAATGTCAACGTCCTGGTCCCCGTACACTTCATCGTTGATCAAGCAAATCGCTTCACCATGTTTTTGCCTGATTCTGAACATGATGAGCCTGACGTAGTCTACCAGGCCAGGAGCCCCTCCTTGCACCCTATCGCTCCCGTGCGATAATAATCGAGCCCACCAGCGCCACCAACAGCAGCACCGAAGCCACCTCGAAAGGCACGGCGTAGGTGCCCATCAGTTCCTGACCCAGGATGCTTATACTATCGCTAGAAACGTCGCCACCGACTACGGGCCAATCCACCCTGAGCAAGACGAAACCCAGCGCGGCGAACAGTAGCAAGGCCACTAGACCAGAAACGCCCCATTGAGTGTTGCTCTGCACCAGTTCCTTGTCCATCAGGCGGCGAGTGAGCATGATGGCGAAGATGATCAGGATGGCGATGGCCCCCACATAGACCATGATCTGCACCACAGCCAGGAAGCCCGCTTCCAGCAAGATGTACAGCCCGGCCACGCCCACGAACGAGAGGATCAGGAAAAGGGCGCTGTGGAACAGGTTCTTGCTCGTCACAACGGCCAAGGCTGCGCCCAGGGTTATGAGGCTAAAAATGATGAAGACAAGTTGCAGCATGACTACTCCCAGTCCTTCCCTGCTTCATGAACGCCGTACTTATCCCCGAGAGCCAGCATTTTGTCCAAATCCCACACCAAATCCGAGGAATAGCTGGCCAGTTCGTATTCGTGGCTCATCTCGATGGCTTTGAAGGTGCAGGCTTCTACACAGAGGCGACAGAAAAGGCACCGCGATAGCTTGTAGCTGAAGGCAGTCGCCCTTCGCGCCTTGCCCTTGCCCTCTCCTTCCACCGCGAGGACGTCGTTGGGGCAGGCTCGCACACACAAGCCACAAGCTGTGCACTTCAACTCGCCCGTCTCAGCATCGCGCAACTGCATCAGCGCGCCGCGGAAGCGGGGGAACATGGGCAGCTTCTCCTCGGGATACTGCACCGTGAAGAGCCCCTCCAGAGTCGGATCTGGTCGTATGCCCCCTTGGAGTCCTGTGTGTCCCAGGTAGCTCTGGACGAAATGCTTGCCCGCAACCCAAAGACCTTTTACTATACCTAGACCGAACATGAACACCCCTTACCAATCAACAAATCTGCTATCCCTGTGCCGTGATGCGCTGCAATCGCTTGGATCGAGTCTTGCGACCACTTAGGGCCAGAAGGCCGATAGCGACGATGGCTATGACGACGTTGGCAACCAGCATGACAATGTTTTGCACGAGACCGTCAGCGACTAATTTGTCTACCAGAGCGACGACCATCAAGTTGACCAACGCCAGTGGCACCAGGAATTTCCAGGCCAGGTTCAACAGATGGTCAATGCGGATACGCGGTATCATGGCGCGCACCCACCAGAAGATAAAGATGACCGCCGCGCACTTGGCGAAGAACCAGAAATAGCCCGGCAGGATGGGGCCGCGCCAGCCGCCGAGGAAGAGCGTGGTGATGACGGCAGACATGGCGAACAAGTTGAAATACTCCGACATGAAGAACATCACGAACTTCATCCCGCTGTACTCGGTGAAGAAGCCCGCCACCAGTTCCGAGTCAGCCTCGATCATGTCGAAGGGAGCCCGGTACAGCTCGGCGAAGGCCGCTATCATGTAGACGAAGAAAACCATCGGCATGGTGATGAGATATGGCACCGATTGCTGGCGCACGATCTCGACCATTGACATTGAGCCTGTCATCAAGACCACCGCCACAATGCTCAACAACATGGGAATCTCGTAGCTGATGAGCTGGGCCACCACGCGAAAAGCGCCGAGCAGCGAGTACTTGTTATTGGACGACCAGCCGGCCATCAAGATGGCGATAGTGCTCACAGAAGCGATAGCTACGATGTACAGGACGCCGATGTTGAGATCAGTGCCCCACGCCCCCTCGCCAAAGGGCAGCACGGCGTAGATGAGCACAGCCATCATGATAGTGAGAATGGGTGCCAGGAGATGCACCCAGTAGTCGGCTCC
>CAYWWC010000080.1:12138-15008 GCA_964461615.1 uncultured Anaerolineae bacterium | reverse complement strand
CCCCTGGCCCCTAACCTCAACTCGCGCACCGCGATGTCCTTGGGCAAGACAGCATTTAGCGCGCGCTGAAGCTCCTCAACAGGGTGTCGCCAAGCCGTGCTGAAGGCGATAACCTGCCCCTGGGCATGAACACCGGTGTCAGTCCGCCCCGCCCCAACAATCCTGCCCCACTCTTGAGTAATCAACGCCAGCGCGCGCTCTATCTCCCCCTGAATCGTCCGCCCCTGGGCCTGCACCTGGAAGCCAAGGTAGTCGGCGCCATCGTACTCGACGACGGCCACGAGTTTCTGGACGTTGGCCGCTGGTTGCTGGTCATTAGCGTCCGCCCTGCGGCCTCCAGCTTCCAGCACCCAGCTACTCCACTAATTCTAAAAGAACCATGGGCGCCCGATCACCCTGACGTCGTCCTAGCTTGAGTATGCGAGTGTAGCCACCGGGACGATCTTCGTAGCGAGTAGCCAACTCGTCGAAGAGTTTCACAACGATAGTCGGATCGTTCAACCTGGCGGCGGCCAGCCGACGAGCGTGCAGGTCGCCGCGCTTACCCAAAGTGATCAGCTTCTCCGCCTTCCCCCGAACGGCTTTGGCTTTGGCCTCCGTAGTCTTTATCCGCTCATGGCGAAACAATTCAGTTATCAGGTTCTTATATAGAGCTCTACGATGGCCGCTGGAGCGACCCAGCCTGCGGCCTGTTTTCCGATGTCTCATGAGACAGTCACTCCCTCTTCTTCTTCCTCCTCGGTCAAGAGCAAGCCCACCTCTCCCAACTTTTGCTTTAACTCCGCCAACGACTTGGGGCCGAAATTCCGGATACCCATCATCCCTTCCTCGCCCCTTTCCAGCCTCTCTAGCACCTCCCCCACATTGGTCATCCCCGTCCGCTTGAGGCAGTTATAGACTCGCACATTGAGATCTAAATCCTCGATTAACATCTCGTAAACGTGGGTAGGTACACCTTCCTCCTCGGCCTCTTCTTCTAGTAGGATCTCTCCCCTGGCGCCAGCCACCAACAGCAAGTGTTCCACCAAAACCCTGGCCGCCTCGCCCAAAGCCTCTTCAGGCCGAATAGTGCCATTGGTCCATATCTCCATGATAAGCCGATCGAAGTTGGTCATCTGGCCAACGCGAGTTCCTTGCACCTCGTAACCGACTTTGCGGATGGGGCTGAAGACGGCATCAATGGGAATCTCTCCAATGGGCAACTTGTCCCGTTCCTCAGCGGGCGAGTACCCCCTGCCTCTTTGGACCATCAGATCCATTCCCACTTCGGCCTCATCGGAGTCTACGGTGAACAGGTATAAGTCAGGATTGCTGATTTCCACATCGCTGGGACATTCCAGGTCGCCAGCCGTCACCACGCCCTCTCCCCTCAGCTCCAGATGCAAAGGGGCTGGATCGGAACCGTCGGAGTGTATCTTCAGCTGCACTTGCTTCACGTTGAGGATCAACTGGGTCATGTCTTCCTTGACATGAGGTATGGTCGAGAACTCATGGTACACATCGTCAACCTTGATTGATGTAATCGCTACCCCAGTCATGGACGAGAGGAGGACACGCCGCAATGCATTGCCAAGAGTTATGCCATAGCCGCTTTCCATGGGGCCGATGACGAAACGCGCGTAACCTCTCGAGCTGGTCTCGCACTCAACTTTGGGCAAAACCATACTCATCAAAGGGCTGCCTTTCTGATTTGTCATTAGCCTAACTCCCTCCCTCCAGGAGGACAAAGCTAGCGCCAAGCACCACTCTAACGGCTGTAGTACTCGACAACCATCTGCTCATTCAAAGGCAAATCTATCTCTTCCCGTGAAGGGAGATTCAGGATGCGCCCCGACATGCTGAGAGCGTCCAGGCTCATCCAGTCTGGCACAGCCTTGCGCCCCAGCTCCTTTGCCCTATCACCGAAATAGGCCTTCCTCTTGCTCTGTTCGCGCACCGCTATCACGTCTCCTGGCGCTAGCAGCATCGAGGGAATGTCGGCCCTCCGCCCATTGCGATTGAAGTGGCCATGGCACACCAACTGGCGAGCCTGAGCCCGCGAATCAGCGAACCCAAGCCGGTAGACGACATTATCCAGTCTGCTTTCCAGAATGATCAGCAAATTGGCGCCCGTCAGACCCTTGCGCCTCTCGGCTTCTCGGAAATAGCGTCGGAACTGTCTCTCCAAGACGCCATAAATGCGCCGCACCTTCTGCTTTTCCCGGAGCTGCACGGCATATCCCGACTGTCGTCTGCGGCGGAACTGGCCCTCACGGCCATGCATGCCAGGAGCATAGGCCCGCCTGTCAAGAGCACATTTGGCGGTCAAACACCTTTCACCTTTGAGAAACAGCTTCTCCCCTTCTCGCCGACACAGCTTACAAACAGGGCCGGTATATCTGGCCATTTTACCTCCTATTTGGAAATTAGAGGTTAGAAATTGGATATTGGAAAACCTAGCGATCCAATTTCCAATATCCAACTTCCAATCTAGCTACATCCTTCGCCTCTTGGGTGGACGACAGCCATTGTGAGGAATGGGGGTGACATCGGTGATGGATTTCACCCTGAGACCCGCCGCCTGCAAAGCGCGAATGGCCGCCTCACGGCCAGGCCCAGGCCCTTTTACGAATACGTCTATCTCCCTCATGCCATGATCCATGGCCTGTTTAGCCGTCTGTTGAGCGGCCATGCGGGCCGCATAGGGGGTACTCTTACGCGATCCTTTGAAACCCACAGTGCCTCCGCTCCCCCAAGTGATGGCATTGCCCTGCTGATCGGTCATAGTGATGATCGTGTTGTTGAATGTAGTGTGAATGTGAGCCTGCCCCTGAGGGACATTCTTGCGCACACGGCGTGTTGTCCGCTTCTTTCCCCTTCGTTGCGCCATC
>CAYWWC010000080.1:0-12038 GCA_964461615.1 uncultured Anaerolineae bacterium | reverse complement strand
GACATTCTTGCGCACACGGCGTGTTGTCCGCTTCTTTCCCCTTCGTTGCGCCATCCTTCCTCCCTCCTATTTCTTCCTCATCCCACGCCTCTTGCCGCGGCCGGGCACCGTCCTGCGTGGGCCACGCTTGGTGCGAGCGTTGGTCTTGGTCCGCTGCCCACGCACAGGCAAGTTGTAGCGGTGGCGAAGCCCACGATAACAGCCGATTTCCTGCAGGCGTTTGATGTTCTGGCTGACCTCCCGCCGCAGATCGCCCTCAACCCTATAGCTAGCATTAATAACCTCGCGCAAGCGGCTAATCTCGGCCTCGGCCAGGTCCCTGACTCGCGTATTGAAATCAACCTCCGTCTGAGTCAGAATCTGCCGGCTGGTCGAGCGACCGATACCGTAGATGTAGGTCAAGCCGATCTCCACTCTCTTGTTGCGGGGCAAGTCAATTCCGGCGATTCGTGCCATCCTCTACCTCCCTTTCTCCTCATCCTGAGCTTGACTTCGGCGAGCGTCGCTTCACTTACGGTCGAGCCGTCGAAGGACGCTATCCCTGCCGCTGCTTGTGCCTGGGGTTCTCGCAAATCACGCGAATCACGCCCTTGCGTTTGACGATTTTGCACTTAGAACAACGACGCTTAACCGATGCCTTAACCTTCATTATTGCCAAAACCTCCTTAGGGTCATTACTTGATGAAGCCTTCGTAGTGGCGCATCAAGAGCTGAGCCTCCAACTGCTTCAAAGTATCCAACACCACACCAACTACGATGAGCAAGCCAGAACTAGTGATGAGCATCATCCCAGGGTTCTCCACGATCCCTAGAATATCAACTATCCAGGGCAAGACGGCCACCCCACCCAAGAAGACAGCCCCTACCAGGGTGATGCGCCGCATAACCCCGTTCAGGTAATCTGCGGTGCGCTTCCCTGGGCGGATGCCAGGAATGAATCCCCCCTGACGCTTCAGGTTGTCCGGGAGATTCTGCTGCTGGAAGACCATGTCAGTGTAGAAATAGGTGAAGCCAACAACCATCAGAAAGTACATTATGTAGTAGGCATTGCCCTGCCCACCGAAAACCTGGTAAATTGTGTTGGCGATACTGGAGATCGTTTGATTCGACGATGAGACGAGGTAAGACGCGATGACCCCGGGAAGCATCAAAAGGGATTGGGCAAAAATGAGCGGAATCATACCTGCTGCATTGACTCGCAAAGGAATGTGAGTGCTTTGACCACCGGCAATGCGCAATCGGCCGCCCCGCATGGCTAACACTCGCTTGCCGTACTGGACCGGAATGCGCCGCTGTCCTTCCTGCACAATGACGATAACTGCCACTGTGACAGCCATGATGACAAAAAAGGCTACCAGACCTGGTTTGTCACTTATCCATAAACTGGCGATCCGCTGTGGGACACGGGCCACGATGCCGCCGAAGATGATAATGGAGAGACCGTTGCCTATGCCCTGCTCTGTGATCAACTCACCCAGCCAGATGGCGAACATCGTGCCCGCCGTCAGGGTGAATATGGTAGCAACTGTAGGCAAGAGCGTCTCCCCAGAAAGACCGAAGTTGGTGATTACGCCTTGGGTCTGCAATATCTGGGACTGAGCATAGGCCTGCAGAGCCGATAAGGGGATGGCCGCAAAATAGGTGTACCGATTCAGCTTGGCGCGCCCGGCCTCGCCCTCCTGAGCTAACCTCTCCAACGCGGGGATGATGGGCTGCAAGAGCTGCATGACGATGGTAGCCGTGATGTAAGGATAGACCCCCGTAGCCATGATTGAGAAGCTGGACATGGCACCGCCTGACATCAAATCCAGCAGGCCCAAAAGCTGGTTGGCCTCAAAGACCTGGCGCAGAGCCACCGGATCCACATTGGGCACCGGAATGTGGGCAGCCAGGCGGTATACAATCAGGATGAAAAGAGTGATCAAGATCCTGCGCCTCAGATCAGGTAGGCTGAAGGCGTTACGGACAGCTTGAATCATTTGGTTCTCCCCCGTTCTTCCAATCGGTCATCAAAGCGGCCGTACTTCCACCGTGCCGCCGGCGGCCAGAATCTTCTCTCTGGCACTTTCGGAGAAACGGTGAGCTTTGACAGCCAGAGGCCGGTCTAGCTCGCCGCGCCCCAAGATGACCACCGGCTCGCGCGGCGATTTGATGATGCCTACCTCGGCCAGGGCAGCCGGGTTAACCTCGTCTCCTGCAGCGAAATCATCTAGCCGATCGAGGTTGATCGGAGTATAGTACACCTTGAAGATGTTGGTGAAGCCCCGTTTGTGAGGCAATCGCCGCACTAGAGGCAACTGACCGCCCTCAAAATAAGGGCGCACACCTCCGCCAGAGCGGGAATTCTGCCCCTTGGTACCTCGACCAGCGGTCTTGCCCTGGCCAGCGGCGATTCCGCGACCTACTCGCTTCCTGTTTTTCTTGGTCCCCTTAGCGGGACGCAATTCGTGTAACTTCATCATTGCCCCCATAACAGTGAACAGCGTTCAGTTTCCAGCGACTAGTTCTTCGACCTCTACCAGGTGCCTCACTCTATTAACCATCCCCCTGGTCACCGGGTCGTTCTTCCACTCCACTGTTTCTCCCAGCCGCTTGAAGCCCAGGGACTTGACAGTTGCCTTCTGCCGCTGAGAATAGCCAATGCTGCTCTTGACCCACTTAATACGCAGCATCGTCTTTTTCTTCTTCCTTCGGCTCTTGGCCTTCTTTTTGGTCTGCTTGTCAGCCACCGGTGCGCTCCCTCGCCCAGAAGGGCGTCACTTCCGCTACAGGCTTACCTCGGAGTCTAGCTTCCTCTTCGATATCCTTTAGCTGAGACAGACCCTCCATCGTAGCTCTGATCACGTTGAGAACGTTAGAGCTGCCCAGGGACTTGGTCAGGATATCGCGGACACCTGCCGCCTCCACCACTGCCCGCACTCCACCGCCGGCGATGACTCCTGTGCCCGGCGACGCCGGCTTCAAAAGAACTTTAGCTGCGCCGAAGTGGGCCAGCACTTCGTGAGGAATAGTTGTACCCATCAAGGAGACCTTCCTCATGTCCTTCCTGGCCCGCTCTGCTCCCTTGCGGATAGCATCGGGAACTCCGCGAGCCTTGCCTAACCCAACACCCACACTGCCCTGATTATCGCCTACCACGACAATGGCACGGAAAGCGAAGCGCCGGCCACCCTTGATCACCTTGGATGTGCGTGTGATTTGCACCACCCGCTCATCCAGTTCATCCTTCTTGTTCTTGAAATTTCTCCTCGCCATCCACCCTCCTAGTTCTGGAAGTTAGAAGTTAGATGTTGAATGTTATGTTAGATGCTAGACACGAGAGACCGGCCCTATGCAATCCAACTTCCAACCTCCAACTTCAAAATTCCAACCCGGCCTCACGCGAGCCCTCGGCCAGAGACTTCACTCGTCCATGATACTTGTAACCGCCCCTATCGAAGACCACCTGCTTCACGCCCCGTGCCAGGGCTCGCTCGCCTAGAAGCTTGCCTACCGACTTGGCTTGCTCGATCTTGGTAAGGCCATTCAGTGCCTCCCGCAGCTCAGGGTCAAGAGTAGATGCGGCCGCCAGGGTGTGTCCCTGGTCATCATCAATGACTTGGGCATAGATATGCTTTAGACTCCTAAAGACATTCAAACGGGGGCGCTCAACGGTACCCACTACTTTCTTCCGCACCCGCCGGTGTCGCCGTTGGCGTGCCGCTTCAGCTCGCTTACTCATCGTCGTTTCATCCCTTCCAAGAGTCTTACCCCCCTGCTACCTTGCCCGCTTTGCCAGCCTTCTGGCGCACGTGCTCGCCCATATAGCGGATGCCCTTGCCTTTGTAGGGCTCAGGAGGGCGAACTCGCCTGACCCTGGCCGCCATCTCGCCGACCAGTTCCTTATCAATCCCTTCGACAAAGATGGTCTTGCCTCGGCTCTCGATGCTAAAGGTTATACCAGAGGGCGGTGTCATCTCTACTAGATGAGAAAAGCCAACATGCAAGACGAGGTCACTGCCTCGCATCTCAGCACGATAGCCAACTCCGCGGATCTCCAGGTCTTTGCGGTACCCCTCGGTAACCCCGATCACCATGTTAGCCAGCAGGGCTCGCGTCAATCCGTGCAGAGCCCGATGCGGCCGATTGTCTGTGGGGCGAGTCACCACGACTTGACCATCTTGGAGAGATATCTCCATATCTGAGTTAAAGGAGCGACTCAATTCGCCCTTGGGCCCCTTCACTGTTACGTGACTGCCCTTTATATCCACCTGCACACCCTTCGGAACGGGAACAGGCATGCGACCTATGCGTGACACCGAAATACCTCCAGACTATGAGCTACCAAATATGGCACAACACTTCGCCACCGATGCCAAGACGGCGAGCTTTCTTGCCCGTCATGATCCCCCTGGACGTAGACAGGATGGCGATGCCTATGCCACTGAGCACCCAGGGGATGTCCTTCTTACCGGAATAGACCCGGCGTCCCGGCTTACTGACCCGCTTCAAGCCTGTAATCACAGACCGCCTGTCTTTTCTATCCCCCGCGTATTTCAACCATACCCTGATCATGGGCTGGGGACGATCCTTAGTAACGTCGTAGTTTTCGATGAAGCCTTCATCCTTCAGGATTCTGGCGATGGCCAGCTTCATCTTTGAGCCGGGAACGACCACATAGCTGTGACCAGCCATGATGGCATTCCTGATGCGGGTCAACATGTCGGCGATCGGATCGGTCATGGTCATTGATCGGACTCCTACAAAATTTCAAACTTCAAATTTCACCAACTGGCTTTGACTACCCCTGGGATTTTGCCTTCCAGGGCAAGCTTGCGGAAACAGATGCGGCAGAGCTTGAAACGACGGATATAGCCCCGGGGACGGCCACACCGCTGACAGCGATTACGCACCCGTACTTTGTACTTTCTACGCTTCTCCCGTATCATCATGCACTTTTTAGCCACTGTCCCTCCTGATCTGCCTCACTGTCTTGCGAAAGGCATCCCCAGCAGTCGCAACAAGCACCGACCCTCTTCGTCGGTCTTGGCGGTGGTGACGATGCTCATCTCCATGCCTCGTACCTTGTCAATGGAATCGTAATCTATCTCCGACCACACAAGCTGCTCTCGAAGGCCCAAGCTGTAGTTGCCTCGGCCATCGAAGGAGTCGGGGGAGACGCCGCGGAAATCGCGTCGGCGAGGCAGGGCAACATTGCACAAGCGATCCAAGAAATCGTACATTCGGTTGCCTCGCAGGGTGACCTTAACCCCGACCGGCATCCCCTCGCGCAGCTTGAAGCTAGCGATGGACTTCTTGGCTCTGGTAACGATGGGCTGTTGGCCGGTGATGATAGTGATGTCCTGGACAGTGTGATCCAGAGCCTTGGCGTTCTGCAGAGCCTCGCCTACGCCCACGTTGACCACGATCTTTTCCAGACGTGGTGCCTCCATCACATTGCGATAGCCAAATTCCTTCAACAGAGCTGGAACAACTTCATTGCGATAACTATCTTTTAGCCTTGGCACAACCAACTCCCTATTGAACTAATCAATAACGGCGTCACACGCCTTGCAGACGCGCGCCTTGCCGCCATCCTCTAGATGTTGAACCGCAACCTTGGTCCGCTGGTCACACTGGGGACAGACCAGCATTACATTGGATAGATGGACGGGGGCTTCGAACTCGATAATGCCAGCCTGGGTCTGCTGGCGGCCACCGGTAGGCATCGGCCTTTGGTGCTTCTTGACCAACTTGACGCCCGAAACGACCACCCAAGCACCTCTATCTTTTTTGTTCTTCCTATCCTTCTTCTTGCCCTTCTTGAGAACGAGCCGGTGAACAGTGCCCCTCATCCCACGGTCGTTGCCGCTGATGACCTCCACTGTGTCGCCCTTTCTTATCCTTCTCATCAACCTATCTCCTCAGCAGATGGCAATTAGCTACAACCCACTACAATACCTCTGGGGCCAGAGAGACGATTTTCATGAACCCTTTGTCGCGAAGCTCCCTGCCAACTGGGCCGAAGATGCGCGTCCCTCTGGGGTTCTGATTATCATCCAGAATCACGGCTGCATTTTCGTCAAATCGAATATAAGAGCCATCGGATCGGCCGTACTCCTTGGCTGTGCGAACGATGACCGCCCGCACCACTTCGCCTTTCTTGACCGAGCTCATGGGAGTGGTCTGTTTGACCGAAGCGACGATGACATCGCCTACCCTCCCATAGCGACGCGCGGAGCCGCCCAGTACCCTGATGCACAGTATCTCTTTGGCGCCAGTATTGTCGGCTATCCGCAGCCTGGATTCCTGCTGAATCATCCCCCACTCTCCCCAATTCCGGATGCTGGTTGCTACTGCTTCCCAGTCTCCATTATCTCTTCAACGACCCAATGCTTCCGGCGGCTCAAGGGTCTCGACTCGATGATACGCACCAGGTCCCCGATGCGACACGCGTTTTCCTCATCATGGGCCATGTGTTTCTTGGTCCTCTTCAGCACCTTGCCGTAGAGACGATGACGTTTCAGCCTCTCGACCTCCACCACGACAGTCTTGTCCATCTTGTCACTGGTCACACGGCCAGTCAACCGCTTACGCTGTCCCTTCATTAGTCCTGTCCCTCCCCAAGCTGGGCCAACTCCCTCTCGCGCAGGATGGTCTTAAGGCGAGCAACATCCCGCCTCACCTGGATAAGGCGATTGGTGTCCTTCAGTTGCCTGGTTGACCATTGGAACCGTAGGTTGAAAAGCTCCTCGTGGGTTTCGTCCAGCTTGCGCCGGATTTCCTCCGTAGCCATACCTCGAATCTCAAGCGCCCCCATCAGCCCCCCTATCTAAATCTCCAACCGACCCACAAACTGGGTCTCGATAGGCAGCTTATGAGAGGCCAAGCGCATAGCTTCTCGCGCCACATCCTCATCAATGCCAGCTATCTCAAAAAGTATCCGTCCTGGCTTAACCACCGCCACCCAATGATCCACAGGGCCCTTGCCCTTGCCCATCCGCGTTTCGGCAGCCTTTTTGGTGACGGGCTTATCGGGAAACACCCTTATCCATACCTTCGCTCGTCGCTTGACATGGCGGACGATAGCCCTTCGGGCAGCCTCGATCTGACGGCTGGTCATCCAGCAAGGCTCCAAAGCCTGAAGGCCGTACTCGCCAAAGGCCACCGTAGCTCCCCGTGAGGCCCGGCCTTTCATGCGACCTCGCATCTGTTTGCGATACTTAACTCTCTTAGGCATCAACATAATGATTCACTCCCCACTGATAACTACTTCCGGGTTCAACTGGCCGCTGCTTCGGGCAGGACTTCGCCCTTGTAGATCCAGACCTTGATGCCGATGCGGCCATAAGTGGTCCGAGCTTCAACAAAGCCATAATCAATATCGGCTCGCAGGGTGCTGCGGGGCACCCGACCCTCCATCACCCACTCCCGGCGGGCCATCTCAGCTCCGGTCAAGCGGCCGCTACAACTTATCTTGATCCCCTCCGCGCCCATGCGCATGGTCTGAGTTGCCGCCCTTTTCATCGCCCGGCTGTGGGAAATCCGCCGCTGTAACTGGGAAGCTATATTCTCGGCCACGAGGTAGGCATCCAATTCGGGCCGTTCGACCTCCTGGACATCAATGCGAACCTTCTTCTTGGATAGCTCCTCCAAATTCTGCCGCAAGGCCCTGACATTCACCCCTTTGCGCCCGATGATGATGCCCGGTTTGGCTGTCCAAATAGTAAGGCTGACTCGCTTGGGGAAACGCTCGATTTCGATCTTAGAGATGCCAGCCTGCCCCATCTCGTCACGTATCAACTGGCGGATATCCAGATCTTCCTGCAAGAGATCGGCATATTCCTCACCAGTAGCAAACCACCGCGCTTGCCAATCTTTGATGATCCCCAACCTGAAACCTAGAGGATGTACCTTACGCCCCAATTGATCCTCCCTTCAGTTGATCGGGTGGCCGGATGGTCAGTGGTTCTCCCATCCCCCAACCTCCAACGTCTAACTTTCAACTTCCATTTCCTCGAGGACAACGGTGATATGAGATGAACGCTTCAATCTGGGCTTGACTCTCCCCCTGGCCCCAGCCTTCCACCGCTTGTGAGTAGGGCCGACGTCAGCGAATATCTGGGAGATGTATAGATCCTCCCGGGACAGCCCATAGTTCTCCTCGGCGTTGGCAATAGCCGACCTAATAAGTTTAGCCACCGGCTTCGCCGCTGCCTTGGGGGTGAACTTGAGGACAGCCAAAGCCTCGTCCGCCGCCATGCCTCGCACCTGACCTATGACGAGGCGCACCTTGCGCGGAGACATAGGCACGTATTTTACGATTGCTCTCACTTCAAAAGCTATGCTTTCCATGCTACTGCGTCCTTACGCTGGTCTTCCTCTCTCTATAAGCATGCCCACGGTAAGTCCGAGTCGGAGCGAACTCCCCCAATTTGTGCCCCACCATGTTCTCAGTTATGTAGATGGGCACATGACGCCTCCCGTCGTGAACCGCGATGGTATGGCCAACCATCTGGGGGAAGACGGTCGAAGCTCGCGCCCACGTCTTGATCACGCGCTTCTCGCCCTGCTTGTTCATGTCCTCGATCTTCCTTAGCAGCTTGGGTTCCACATAGGGACCCTTCTTTAGTGATCTCGCCATAGCAACCTCCAAGTAAGGCAACAAATTAACGAGTAACGAGTTAACGACAGCCTTGTTGCCTCATTACCTCATCTCCTCTTCTTGCTCCGCCGTCGCACTATCCACTTATTGGTATCTTTACGCTTGCGCGTCTTCTTGCCCAAAGTAGGCTTGCCCCAGGGGGATTTTGGCGAGGGCATACCAATCGGTGACCGCCCTTCGCCTCCACCGTGGGGATGAGCCCTCGGATCCATGGCCGAACCCCGCACCGAAGGCCGCCAGCCCATCCAACGCTTGCGCCCGGCTTTGCCAAGCCTGATGTTTCCGTGCTCAGTGTTGCCTATCTGGCCGATGGTGGCCATGCACGCCTGGTGCACTAAACGCACTTCCCCCGAAGGCAAACGGACGTGGGCATACTTGCCCTCCTTGGCCAAAAGCTGGGCCGAGCAACCAGCAGAGCGCACCAACTGCCCACCCCTCCCCTGCTTCAACTCGATGTTGTGGATCAGAGTGCCCGCCGGGATGTTGGCGATGGGCAAAGCGTTGCCCACTCGGATTTCGGCCTCAGATCCGGACGCGAGGACGTCGTCCACTCGCAAGCCCAGGGGGGCGATGATATAGCGCTTCTCGCCATCGGCGTAGAACAAGAGGGCAATGCGCGCCGTCCGATTCGGATCGTACTCAATGGAAGCCACCCTCGCCGGAATACCCATCTTATCTCGTTTGAAATCAATGATGCGGTACCTTCGCTTGTGGCCGCCACCCCGGTGGCGCACGGTGATCTTCCCCCGCACATTCCGCCCGGCCTTCTTATTCAAGGGGGCCAAAAGCGACTTCTCAGGTTTGGTTTTGGTTATCTCCTCGAAGTCAAAACCGCTCATTCCCCGCCGCCCCGGCGACGTGGGTTTATAAATCTTAACAGGCATGATCCGATCCCCTCAATCTCTAATATCGAATATCAGTACATCACAATGGGCTCGGTCGGAGACCGTTCGGCTGAACTCACGGTGAAGCCTTCGCCTATCGCAGTGAGAACACTACACCCCTTCGAAGAATTCGATGTGCTGCCCCGGCACCAATTTGACCACCGCTTTCTTCCAGGCAGGCTTCCTAACTACCTGCCGCCGCCCAAAACGCCCTCTCTTGGCTGGCATGGTCATGGTATTGACGGAGATCACGTCAACACCAAAGATCTTCTCCACAGCCTCCTTGACCTGGATCTTATTGGCCCGGCGATCTACTTCAAAAGTGTACTGGTCATAATAATCCGTTAATATGCCGCTCTTCTCTGTACTAATAGGGCGTTTCAGAATCTCGTAGATGTGCATAGCACCTTATCCTCTGGATCAGTATCCAGTATTCAGTTCCCCAAAATGATTTCGATGACCTCTAAAGCTCCCAGGGGCATAAGCAAGTAGTCGTAGCTTAGAAGGTCGCGTATGTTCAGGTAGTTAGCGCGCAAGGTTTTCACATCGGGCAAGTTATTAGCCGACTTTTCGACGTTGACGTTTTCCGACGGCAAGAGGATCAGAGCACTGGAGTCCACGGCCAAAGCTTCTAAGACGGACACCATTTCCCGCGTCTTGGGGGCAAGCACCTGCAGGTCATCCAGAACAATGATCTGCTTTTCCTTAGCCTTAACAGAGAGGGCTGACTTATACGCCAGACGCCGCATCTTGCGGGGCATCTTCTGGCGATAGCTGCGTGGTCGAGGCCCGTGGGCCACGCCTCCGCCTCGCCACTGAGGCTGCCGGATGCTGCCGTGACGGGCCCGCCCCGTCCCCTTTTGACGCCAGGGCTTGCGACCGCCCCCTCGCACCTCGCCACGGGTCTTGGTCTTATGGGTGCCCAGGCGAGCATTGGCCTGCTGACGCAACAAAGCCTGGTGCATCACGGGCACGTTGATGGGCACACCGAAGATGTCTTCTCGCAACTCGATTTCGCCGACGGTTTCCCCCGCCGTGTTGTATACAGAAATTTGCATATCTCGCACCAACTCCCGTGCTCCTGTAGAGCGCCTCTACCTCTTCTTTTTCGTAAGGGCCGTCTTTCTCGCTTCTTTGATGAGCAACAGCCCATTCCTGGCTCCGGGGACGCTCCCCTTTACAGCCAAGAGATTACGCTGAGGATCCACCAGCACCACCTGCAAACTTTGCGCAGAGACGCGCTGATTGCCCATCCGACCAGGCATGCGTTTCCCCTTGTAAACGCGGCCGGGCGTAGTACCCTGACCAATGGAGCCTGGAGACCGTTGACGGTCCGATTGGCCGCGAGTTATAGGCCCACCCCCGAAGCCGTAGCGCTTCATCACCCCGGTAAAGCCCCGACCCTTGGATATGCCGACTACATCCACTATCTCACCAACCTCGAAGATGCCAATGCTGACCTTCTGCCCTTCCTCGTAGTCCTCGAGTTCGCTCTCGCTCATCCGGAACTCCCGAAGGTGGCGCAGGGGGGGCAGGTTGTTCCGCCGCAAATGGCCCTGCTGAGGCTGGGTGAGGCGCTTGGGTTTGACTTCCTCGAAGCCCAACTGGATAGCCGCGTACCCATCTTGTCCCACCGTTTTCTTCTGGGTCACAAAACAGGGGCCTGCTTCGATGATAGTAACGGGAATCACCTCCCCGCTCTCATCGAAGACCTGAGTCATCCCGACTTTCTTACCTAAGATACTTTTCATAACCAATCACTCTCTACTACGATAACAGGGATAAGCGGTACACCCTAGGTTGCTGACCCAACTGAAATAGCCCTTGTAGGCCATCCAGATGACGCCCACGATTCCCGCACCGACTCAGAGGAAAGCCAAACTCTGTCCTAACAAGTCCTTCATGGTTTCTCTTTCCCTTCTCTGACCTCAGGCGGTCTCTAGAAATAGTGAGCTACCGCCATAAGCTAGAGCTTGATCTCAATATCCACACCAGCCGGCAGGTTCAGGCGCATCAGCGTGTCTATGGTTTTTGAGTCTGGATCCACGATATCTATGAGCCGATTGTGAGTGCGGATCTCGAAGTGCTCTTGCGAGTCTTTGTCCACAAAAGGCGAGCGCTGCACAGTGAACCGTTCGATCTTGGTCGGCAAGGGCACAGGGCCGACCAAGTTAGCCCCCGTGCGCTCCGCTGTCTCCACTATCAGCCGCACTGATTGGTCCAGAACTCGATGGTCATAGGCTTTCAAACGGATCCTAAGCTTCTGTTTGGCCATAACTTGTTTGGGTTTCCTTCCCCACATTTGATCTTGCGGGAAGTCCTCCTCCACGGTCTCCCGACCGAGGCGAAAAGGGCTCGGCCTTCGGCAAGCTCAGTCGAGCCGCCAAGAGACCTTCGCTCATCGCAAGAGGCTTCCCCCCTACTTCACTCGAGGATTTCAGTGATCACGCCAGAGCCAACGGTCCGCCCACCCTCACGAATAGCGAACCGTGACCCAGCCTCCAACGCCA
>CAYWWC010000079.1:0-15017 GCA_964461615.1 uncultured Anaerolineae bacterium | reverse complement strand
CGACGGCTACTTCAGGTCACTCGCCATTGACGACACGACCACCGAGTCAACCTACACCCCCACCGACAACCTGGCAGCCAACACCAGGCACTACTGGCGCGCCAAAGCCTGCAACGAATACGGCTGTGGAAACTGGTCAATCCGCTGGCACTTCTATACCCCTTAAATACCTCTTCCATGCAGAGAGCCTCACAATGTTGGTTGACCAAACAAAGAAGCCGCCAGGCCCTTCCTGGCGGCTTCTAGCAGTACTCATCTGTTGCCTCAAGAAATTTCATCACCATTGAGCCGCCACGGCTGCCCAAAGCGCCTCGGCGAGAATCAACCAAATGCGAGGTAAGATCGCTGCGGCAGTCACGGCTGGCACGGACAAGTACTGTCCAAGTTGTGAGGATCATCGCCCTCTCTCGCACACCTGATCTGCCTTAGTCACGCCACCACCCGCCACGTGGCGAACATGGCGGTGAACAGGGCCAGCAGCATGGTCGAGAAAGCGACCACAGCCCAGTGCAGGGTCTTGTTCTTCACCATCGTTCCCAGCACCATGAACCCAGGGAACAGCACCAGGACGTATCTGGGCAGGGCCACTATCGGGTAAGGAGGGCGGAAGCTCTGCATCAAGACCACGAACAGCACGCTGACCATGTACAAACCATAGCTCAGGCGCAGGCGACGAAATGATACAATTGCCAAGAAGAGAAACAGGCCCACACAGGCCAAATCGAAAGAGTTGTAAAAGATGCGTCTCAAGAGCGTGTCCTCTGGGTTAAGGGCAGGGAATCTCCCAGTATTGAAAATGGCCGCCAGGCTGTCAGCGATGTTGCTCCAGGGCCAGGAAGCGTTCACCGCCCACCGCAACCTATAGGTTTCTAATAAGACCGCATCGCCGATGTAGAACTGTCGAAACAGCAAAAACGCCACTATGCCTACGGGAATGAGAGAAAGGAGCAAAACGTCGCGTCGAACCGAGCGGATCGCAAACTCCCTCTCCGCCAGGTACTCGTAGAGCAAAGGCAGCAGGAGAAGCAAGCCCAATTGCTTGGTCAGCGCAGCGAGAAGCCCCATGATACTGGCTACCAGCCAATTGCCTTTCCTGGCATAGTAAAAGGCCGCGACCGCGAAAAGCAAGAAGAGCGATTCAGTGTAGACGCCCAGGAAGAAGAAGGCTGTAGGGAAAACCGACAGGTAAACAACGGTACGAGCGGCAACCTGGGAATCGAACTCCAATTGGCTCAGTTTGTATAGATAGACCAGGGCCAAAAAGTAGGCCACGTTGGAAACGATAATACCACCCAGTAAGTAATTGCCCAAGAACACTTTTCCGGCTAGTCTCATCAAGATAGGATAGAGGGGGAAAAAGACGGTGGCGCCGTCGCCCTGGGCGTAGCCCTGCATGGCTATCCTGGTGTACCAGATAGTGTCACCCCGCTGCCAGACCCCCAGCAGCGCATTGGCGATTCCAGAAGATACCGGTTGAATCCCATGGTAATAGGTCACGTGATACAAGGGAAACTGGAAAAGCGCCAGGGCTGCGACCAGCGAAAGTGATACCCTCATGGTGGCGAAAATCACCAAGGCCCACTTGAAAGCAGAGGCATCCCGGACCCAGGGCCATGAAACGTGAAACGTGAAACGTGAAACGTCAAAGCTAGACATATCTACCCCTGGTGAAAAAGCTTTGGAGCCGCTCGAATCTCCTCGACATGGTGATGGGGTCTGCCAAAGGGCTGAACCAGGGGAGCTCCGACGACGTTCGCTTTCTCTGAATCTCCTGGCGCTTTCTCAGCATTTGACGTAACAAGCCCAAGCTGGCCAGCCTACCTCGTAGAGGGCTTGCGTCCTGCCTCTTAAGTAGACTGTAGAACGTCGCTGCCAGATCATAGAAGGCGATGAGGGGCAAGAAGAGAAAGATGTGGGGAGACGGATAGTTCTTGACTATCGTCCAGATCTTGTTGCGACCCAAGAGGCGGTTTTTGAAGGCCGAGCCTTCCATGCCCGTCCCCGAATGAACGTGATAGACGACCGCTCGCGAGCTGTACATGCACCTCCACCCCCTGGAACGAGCGCGCCAGGCAAGGTCCACGTCTTCGTGATAGGCGAAGAAGTCCTCGTCGAAAAGACCGATCTCGTCCAGCATCTCCCGACGATACAGAGCTGCACCAGCACAGGGTCCGAATATCTCCACCGGCTCACGCTCCAGGCCATCGTCTCGTTCTCCACCCCGTCGGTCCCAGGCTATGCCCGCTATGTTCAGACTGATGCCAGTCGAGTTGAGAACCCCGGGGTGGTAATAGAACAGCATCTTGGAAGCGCACATCCCTATCTTGGGATCGGTCTCCACGACCTTGACCAATTCTTCCAGCCAGTCTGGCTCCGCTCGCGTGTCGTTGTTCAGGGTAATGATGTAATCCCCCCGAGCTACTCTGATAGCCACGTTGTTGCCCGTCGCGAAGCCCAGGTTCTCGTCGTTCTCGATCATCCTGACTTGCGGGAACCTCTCGGCGACAAATTCCGCCGAACCATCGTGGGAGCCGTTGTCCACCAGGATGATTTCGTAAGGAGAGTAGGTCTGGGCCAGAAGAGCGGATAAACACTCCTCAAGATACCTCTTGCCATTCCAGTTTGCGACGATGATTGATGCTTTTCGATCCAACTTCTAACCTCCAACCCTTCGGTCGTAAGCGAAGCGGCTCTCAGGGCCGGCTTCCAAGCAATCGCTGACAAGCAAAATCCTAACAGATTTGTGATCAAAAGTCAAGTTGAGCATTGACAATCCAGAGGTGACCAGGCATCAAAAAGAGCCGAGAAGAAGAGTCCTCGGCTCCTGCTAGAAGTTTAAGGAGATAACGTTGCGTCACTTCAGTAGATATGCCCTTCTGGCGGCGGAGTCCCTTTCCACACACGCGGACATTTCACGAAGCTGGTGTGCTGCTCGGTCAGGGTGATAGGCTCAGGATCAAGAATGGATGCGCCTTCAAGATAAGAGGCAAGTAGACCTGGTAGCCAAGCGCGCTTGGGACAACCCAGGTGACACAGAGACGGCAGGCTGTCCCCTGAGGGTTGTGGTGAGAAGCGCGATCGTTGCTGTTCTGGATGGCCAGGATATAGGTTCCACCATGAGGCCCAACATGGCCGGGGAAAAGATCAACCTGACCGATGTACCCTTCCCTACCATACGAGACAGAGTAGCCCCCCCACCACCACTCCGTTTTGTTATCGCTCCACATCTCCAATACAGCCTGGGTCACCCGCATACCTAGATGGGGAGGGGAGAGCGTGAATTTGCGCCGATACAGGTGAGTTGTCTCGCTCTGTGCTTCCTGGTTGTCATCCTCATCCTGCAGACCAATGGGCCTGCAATCGCCATCGCCGGGCAAGGGAGCCCAACTGGGAGCATCCCAGGAATCCCACCAAACCTCTGAGGCAAGCTGCCAGGAGCCATCGGGCGCGAAGTCCGGTTGATACCACCCCCCGGGGGCTGGTGGAGAGGTCACACGAATAAGCGGGGAATCGCTGGCTGACTTGGTCGTGTACCCATAGAAGGATGAGCCATCAATCCGGTAGATGCTATCCCCAGCGGAGCAGCAATAGCATTCCTCCACCGGCATTGGAGTCGGCGTGGGGGTGGGAGTGTTGGTTGGCGTTGAAGTAGAAGTGGGGGTGGAGGTGGGCATACTAGTCGGTGTGGCTGTGGGCGTGGGCGTCGGACCGGGCGGGATGACATATAGATATTGGGTCACACTAATGGATTCCCCTGGGAGCAACTCCCTGGCATTGCCTTCACTGTTCCCCCAATAGTAGGCCACAGCACTGTCTAATCCAGCCCCAGCTATGGTCCGCCCAGTGGGCGTGAAGTCGAATGCAAAGCCATATACGCCCCCCCAAGCCACAAACTGCAAAAGGTCCGGAGGTGTCGGCCGCGGCGTGAATGTAACCGGGCCATTGACCGTCCCAAAGATGGTGAACACCGGGGCAGCCGGATTGTCCGTGGTTTCATAATGCTCAAAGGTCAGCCCAGACCATTGGTTCTCTGCACTGATCCACGAGGCATCAGGATTTCTCTCCGCAAACCACGATCCATCCCGGCCATCGATCATTATATCCCATTCATATCTGATGCCGATCCTGACAGGGGCATCGCCTCTGTTGGCGACCTCGGTCGTTACCCTGACCCTAGAATCAGCAAGTGTTGTTCCTTCCACATTGGTGTCTTGAACAATATCAAGGGCATCAGGAACCGCAACACTCCATGTGGTCCTGACTCCAGCGCCTATTAGAGCAACACTCGTATTAGAGAGTTCAAGGTTAACCACTGTACATCCTGCGGATGGGGTGGGGCCGCTATTCGTTGCCACATACTCTGTGCTGGTAGTGTACGATTTGACCGTCAGATACGTGCTCCAGGGATTTGCGGCTGCCCCACCATAAAGCACATTTTGGCCTGGTACAGGATGTCCCGCTGCCGTCCCTACCGTATAGGTCCCTATTCCTCCACCACCAGCTACATCTCGCACGCTTATATGGTATACTGCGTTCCCTGTAGTGACCGTCCCCTCGTTAGTTCCTGACGGGACCTTCGGGAGGCAGCTTGGATCCTCGATGGCTCTAGCCAGGCCCTCCCTTATTTTGTCCCGGTCTGCCATACCAATGCTTCCGGACCTATCCGGAGTCATCACCAACTGTGTTGTCGGCCCCTGAGCGACAGCACCTGTGACCGGCGACAGGCCCATCAAGAGGCCTAAGGAGACGAGCAGGACAAGCAAACCATGCTTTTTCATTTTTCTATCCTTTCCGCCAACTTATTTGGCACTATATGTAGTAGTTCTGCTCCCAATGTTTCCCTACATAGTATATTGTATATTTCTCAGTGTAGAGTACAGGGAATGTTTAAGCGGCCTCAAAAGGCCAGTTGGCGTCCAAAAACCGTTTCCGCTTTGACATACTGCTTTTGGTTATTTTCCCCTTGAGATTGTTCGTCTTGACTTCGGAAAGCGGAAATAGTTTTTGGAGGTGATTATGCTCTCTAAACATTCCCTGGAGTAAACGAAAAGAGGTAACATTCTGTTACCTCAGTAGACATGCCCTTCTGGCGGCGGAGTTCCTCGCCATTCGCGCGGACATTCCACCAAGCTGGAGTGCTGCTCGGTCAGAGTCAGGTTGATGGCGTCAAGGTAAGGAATAGGGATAGGTGTGGGCAGGCTCAAGGTCGCCTCCACAGTGAAAAGGGGGTCGTCAACCGGACGCGAACCGGAGGGTAGGCAAGCCAGAGTGCTGGGGAGGGTAACGGCGAATAAGGATTGAGGGGTAAGATAGCGCTCACCAAACCATCCAGAGGGCAGGTTGGATCCCGAGGCCGTCCTGGTTATCCACAGTGGCAAACTCATGAGGTCAAGTTGATTGCGGTGGCGTCAGCGCGTTATTGCTGACGAGGCTCTTTGTCTTGAGCATACCTGAGCCAATATCCCGTATTGTGCACGCGACCGATGTACTCGTTGTCGGCATCGTACTTCTTTATTGTGTCGCGCAAACGAGAAACTAGGACGTAGAGGTCCGGTGTAGAAGAGAGGTCATCTATCTTCCAAACGTGCCTGATGATGTCTTTGTCCTTACAAACCCTGCCCGCGTTCTCCCAGAGAAAGGTCAGCAGACTCCATTTATCACCAGCCAGGGGCGGGACTACAACCTGGCCCTTTATCCAGCAGATTCCAGATCCCACTTCAACCCGGATGCCTGGTCCTGGCAAGGCCCAGAGCGCCTTCTCGTAGATTCTGTTTCGCACCACGCAATTGCCGTTCTCATCTGCCTTGATCAGGCCTATGAGTTCTAGCCTGGCTATGTCGAGGTCGTTACGGCTGAACTTGACTTTAGCGCCTTCCAATACTTCTTGTGCTAGCCTGCTGATTCCACCCTCTAACCTGGCCACCTTCTTACGAACACCGCGGATGTTAATATCATCAAGTAGCATCATATCTACGGCAGAATCCACAGATTGGGTGGTAAGCTGGGACTCCCCTTGATCTTCTAGTATGGAGCAAAGGCTCTGCGTGAGACAGAGATGCCCTGCCGTCCAGTGAAAGATGCGTTCGATCACTTTATCTGAGGTGTTTACGCCCAGCCTTTCCAGGTTTCTGACCAGTTTGGCGATGCCCTCCTTGTTGGCATCGCTCGTATGAATACGCTCGGAGACGTTGAATGGGGAGTTGTCCTTATCCTTGACTATTTCATCGGGGATGAAAGCGCCGGCCAAGATAAAGACGTAGCGTTTGAAACCTAAATGAACTCCCCTGCTGCTGAAAACCGCACGGATGGCACCGAAAAAGAAGTCAGCGAAAGATTCAGGCACCGCGCTTACCTCATCCAGTAGCATCACGATTTTGGACGAGGAGGGAAGGTCTATAGGAAGCTCTCGTAGGGCCTCATGGAAGTCGAGGTGATCACGCATCGGAAGAACAGAGATGCCTGGCAAGGCTTGTTCTATTTGCGCTTGCATTTTGCCTCGCAGATGCTTATACCACCTCTCTTCAACCACGCGCTTGGACGACGAGAGGTCAATGTAGATGGGGATACATCCCTCATCCAGGAGCTGACTCCGTAGCCGATAGAGGAGGCTGGTCTTACCAGTTTGCCTCGCCCCGATGAGCGCCACATAATCCCCCCGCCTGACGCAGGTGATAACCTTCTTATCCTCATCACGTTCCGCGTAAAGGGGGGCATCATCTTCGGTCAGATGCCCTTTGCATCTAAAGAGGGGATTTCCAATCCTTCTCACTCTACACCTCCTTCTTGTACTTCTCTATCTCCCGGTCAATATCCATGCTTTCCCTGACGATCCCGGGGAAACGTTCAGGCACAAAACTATATGATCCCTTCACCCGCTTAAGGATAGAGTACATCTCCAGGTTGCTTAAAGCTGTGTCCAGACCTGTCGTAGTGCAAGGCACTTCTGCTTCCCCCAGCGCGGCTTCGATTTCAGACAGAGTAGCGCCGGTGTCATTCAAGAGTAGGGTGATAATACGTTCCAGAGGGGTGGCAAGACCCCAGATGCTTCGTACATACTGCTCCTGGAAAGCCCAGTCTCCAGACAGGCGTTGAAGATGCTCATAGGATATGTGCCGTACCTTTTCCTTGTTGATCTCCTCAATGAGCCTGCGGCAGATGAGCTGTACGATGCGGGGGTGACACGAGGAAAGGTCAATGATCTCTTGCACGATACGATCCTGGCCTCGCAGTTCGATGTTCATCTGGGCCATTGGGTCTGTAATGAGCGCTATCGCGCTCCTGGTATCCAGGTAACCCAGAGAAATGGGCTCACAAAAGTTAAAAAATGGGGAAGCAGGGTTCCTGAGTCGCTCGCTCACGTACTTCTCGCCGCTGAAGATAAAGTGGCAGTCGCCTTTTTGCGATAGGGAACGGAAGGTCTTAAATAACATCTCATCGTTTTTCACATCGAATCTGAGGAGGGCGTCAATCTCGTCCATTATGAAGACCAGTGACTTATGGCTACGCAAAACGTCCACCACGTCAAGGAAGTTGATAGGATCGGGATCAAGAGCTCTGACCTCTGGACCCTCATAATCCATTGCTATAACCTTGAATAGATGCCCACAGTTCCTCATGGTGTGGCAATCCAGATAGACACAACGATAATCGCTGGTGGGCTCGCTAAGAAGGCGCCATACCTTCTGAAGTACAGAGGTTTTGCCGATGCCTCTCCCGCCCAACACAGCAACGGGTTTATTCTTTACTGTCTGAGTGATGAATCGAATCTCGCCTTCACGCCCGTGGAACATGTCCTCTAAAACGGGGCCGGTTATGGTAAAGGGTGAGACGAGGGTGAGATCCACCGTTTGCTTAAAGATAGCGAACCGCAGTGCTTTTTGTGAGTCTTTGGCCAGGATAAGACGCCGGATGTCGTCTCTTCCTAAGGTGATGACGTCGTAAGCATAGATGGTGCGCAGTGAATCATCTAAAAGCTGCCTGGCTTGCTCCAGAGCCTCACCTTCACAGAAGAGCACCAAAAGACTCGTTTTGTGGCCCAACCTCCTGGATTGCTCTGAGAGAAAGTGTCGGAGATCTTCAAAGTCGTCCTGGTGGGGTTTCGCGCGTTGCAAAAAGACGAGGGGCAAGATGTCGGGCAGCTCGGTATCTCGGAAGGCGGCAGAGGCATCCAAGGTGAAGGCACATAGCCTCTTGTAATTCTCAGCAGTGAGCTCCTCCACCGTGAGCTTCCCCGCACCTAAGATGTCACAAAGATAATCGGCGAGCTGAGTAGCGCATTGAGCAAAAATTTGGTTACGCACTTCGGCCCCACTGAGGTTTTGCGCCGCCGCATTCCAGTGCTCGAAAACCTCCTGGAGCCTCGAAAAATGCTCTAACTTCAGGGCGCCGGTGTCCGGATCATAGGTCAGTCCCATAAGAGGGTGGTGTTGATCATATTCTAGTAAAATGAGCTCCTGATACTCAGAGGGAACACCGGCGAGCGTATCCGCAAAAACCACCCCCCCTCTCAGGAGAAGCTCCTCGATCCTCCGTTTCGAGGCCTGATAATGCACGAAGGTGGCATTCTCCCCATAACTATCCCTCAATACGCGCGCCGCTATGCTGCGGGCACTTAAGTCCCCGCCTTGCAGGATTTCCTGTAGGGCTTTCCTGGCCGCATCGCTCCTGATGATCTTGAGAGACTCGATAATGCGCTCTGGGTCCGCAGTTTCATATAGGGCCTCCTTCAACCTGAGTACAACTTCGTCGCCCCCTATGGTGCGCAAAGCTTCAGCCGCCTTTCTATAGACGATTCTGGTCTCGTCTTCCAGGGCAGTGATCAGCGCCCCCAGCGCTGATTCCCCACCAATTTGCCCCAGAACTTCCACGGCAGCCCCGCGCACTTCCAACTTTTCGTGTTCCAGATGGGCGATGAGTCCTTCTATGACCTGTTCGTTGCCAAGTCCGAGCTGTTGGAGAGCCTGGGCCGCTCCCTGGCGAAGCTTTCTTCTCTCATCTCCCAGAGCCTGAAGGAGACCCTCCATAGCCGGCTTGCCGATTTGCCCTAGAGCTTCCATCGCCCCATCGCGCACCTCGGACCTCGCGTTTGTTAAAGCCATGATGAGGGACCAAACCGCTGGAGCGCCGATCCTGGCTAAAGCCTTTATCGCTTCCTGGCGCACCGCCTCGTCAACGTCCCTCAGGGCAGCGATGAGCGACGCCGTGGCCCTCTCGCCTCCGATCAAGCCCAGAGTCTCGGCTACTTTACGACGGGGATACGCATACAATCTTGCGTCTTCCAGCGTTGCTACCAGGGGCTCAACTGCCAGGCTGCCTATATTCGCCAGCACCCTCATCGCTTCTTCGCCCACTCGCCCCTTACTTCCCAACGTCGAGATGAGGGGCCGGATGGCCGGAGCACCGATGCGACTTAAGGCTATTGTTGCCACCGCGCGCACTTGTTCCCTCGGATCGCTCAGGGTTCTGGTGAGGGGCATTACCGCTGGCTCGCCGATAGCTTTCAAGGCTTCCATCACCTCTTGACGCGCTTCCTCCTTCTCATCCTCATCACCTAGAGCCCTGACGAGATATTGCACCGCCCTTTCGTCCCGGATCTGGCCCAGAGCCCACGCTACCCTTCGGCGCACCTTCCATTCTCTTTTGTCCCAAAGGGCAGCAATTAGAGGCGTCACTGTCCATTCCCCGCCAAGGCGGCCCAGGACCCAGGCCGCTTTCTCTCGCAGCTCAGGATCATCGGCCGAAAGCGCGCCGAGGAACGTCTCCTGTACCTCTTTGCCCTCTATCCTCGCTATGGCCGACGCCGCCTCGCCCCAAAGGCCGGGAGCGTCCTTTCGGAAAGTGGCAAACAACTCGGCCAGAATCGCCTCCCTCGTTTCTTGGTCCGTTTGAGGCGCTTCAGCCAGGCATCGAGCAGCGAGTAGCAGAGCCTGTCTTGGGCGTCCGGCAAGGTCTCCCCTCCGGTCGGCAAGGTCTCCCGACCGCAGCAGCTTGATGAGGTCGGTGGCATTCCCTTGCTGCCCCGCCAAAAAGACGATGACCTCCTGCCACCAGGGATCATCCAGGCCAACTACTGGCACACCCTCAATGATCGGGGAAAACTCCCCCCTCTCGAATAGTGCTTTGGCGGTGAAGTACTCCTGCCAGGCGAGATGAGCGAACTCATAGGAGGCCCTGGAGCTTGGGCGTAGGATGTATGTGTCCAGAATCTCGTCCAAAAGCTCCTCGTTCTCATCCTCATCACCCATCTCACCCACCTTGGAGAGAACCTCGGCTATTTTCGCCAAAAGCGCGTCCTTGGGGGACACCCGCTCTTTTCGATTATGAAAGTAATAAGCGACAGCCGCGATCCCCTGGAGCACCTTCGCCTTGTTGGTTCGCCCGTCAAGCAGTATCCTGGCACATTCATCGAAGAGGGCAGAGCATCGCACGGGCGGTTGCCAGTCCCGTTCGTGGGCCACGGCGAGGATGGGGAGGAAGAAAGGATGGGAAGCGAAAGACCTCAGATGGGGATTAAGCTCCAGGGCGAGAAGCAAGCCATCAGCCTGTTCCGGTTGCTCACTGAACCAGTTCTGGATGAAGGCTTTCATCTCGTCGTAGCCAACACCCACTATTTCGAAGGCGACGAAGCGGGCCAGGGGATCTCGATAATCGAGCAATCTGGAGGTAACGATGACCTGGTTTCTGGAGTAACTCGCCGCAAACCGGTTGATCTCCCCAGCAACCCGTCTCTGATCGGCCACTTGATCCAGTCCATCGAGGAAGAGCAAGCACTCGCCGTTTTGCAACTTCTCCTCGATGAACCTGTCAGCACGGGGGAAATCGTGTTCGTCAAAGATCTCCTCCAGGTAAGAAATCATATCGCGGCCGCTTTCAGCAAACAGGGGCAGGGGGACGAAGATAGGGACGAGGTGTTCGATCGCTTGAGGAGTATAATCTGGCTGTCTGTCCTGGGCGCACGTGAGGGCCAGGTACCTCAAGAGAGTCGTCTTGCCAGTTCCCGGATGGCCAAGCACGATGAGTTTAGAGGATTTACGCCAGGCCTCCTTGATCCCCAAAACCTTCCTGTGGGATGCCACTACCTGACCTGGCGCCGATTCAGCCTCGCTGCTACTCTGCTCCACATCATCCTGCGGCCTGAATTTGCTCAATCGTAAGGGGATATAGGCCCTGTCCAGGTCGAGGGGCTGGGGCCTGCCCGGCACATGTAGTTTCCTGGTTTCAGCAATGAGGGCTTGTTTGTATCTGTTATAATGGCGGCCTGGTAAAATCGCGGTAGCCATCCGGCGCAATCTCGCCCCTGTTCCTTCCTCACCAACGGTGGTATGTTCACGGCTTGTTTTATTCATGTTGCTCCTTTCGCAGTTTGGGCCACGAAAGCTGCGAAAGACACGAAAGTCTGCTTGCCGGCAAGGTTCCTTTTCGTGTATTTCGTGGGCTTTCGTGAGCTTCGTGTTTCAAACCCTTCTGCTGGCGCCAACACTTCATCCTGGTGTCATGCCTCTCAAATGAGTTTCGGAAATTCAGCAGGTATCTGTATTATACCACATATTTCTATATCTTGCAACAGCATTTTAGTTCAAAAATCACTGCACAGGTTTATAATTGGACTTGTAGTTGGCCCGATGAAGCAGCGTAGCTTGACCTCTCAGAGCCGCGGATGAGCAGAAAGGCGCGGATCAATGACACCCAAACTTATGGTGAGCTTGTCGCTTGTCCTGAACGTGTCGAAGGGAACCATCCGCGCTTTTCAGCCGATCCGTGGCTCTTGATCCTGTGGTACCGCTGACTTTTAGCCCTCGCGTAAATCAGGTCGTTAGCAATGTTAGCAGTTTGTTAGAAATCTGTCAATTCTTTGTAAGTCGTGGCGGCCATAATTGTGGTACAATATAGTTAGTCAGAAAAGGAAAGCAGGAGGAAACCATGAAATTAAAAGTCGTCGTTGCTACTAAGGCAGCAGAGGTCTTCGATGCGCTTGAGGACAAGGCCGATTACGTGATGGCCCTCTACACCCAACGGGTCTACAAAGCCCTGTCCAAGGAGACGCGGCTGGTCATCATTGACTTCGACGATCTCGTCCCGCACCCAGACACCAGCGTGGAGATGCTGAGGAACGTCCTGGTCGAGTCGGGAGCTCTGGTGGTCACCAGCGAGGAGTTCCTGGCCCGGGCCGACGAAATAATAAAGGAGGCCGAGGAGAAGGGGAAGGGGAGAGACCCTCTGGAGAAGTTGTGCATCGCCTTCACCTCCTACTCAGGTGGGACGGGGAAGACGACGCTGGCCCTGGACACGGCCCTCCACTTCGCCCGCCGCACGAAGCAGCCGGTGATGCTGATGGAATTCACCTACGGCGTTTCCGCCCTGGATATGTCAACGGGGCAGGAGATGCCTCACCTGTTCGACCTGACGACGCAGTTGGATATAGAACCCACGCGTTGGAAGGGGGTGAGCCTGGTGCCTATGGACTACGAGAACTGTCAGGACTTATCCATGGGATTCATTAACAACTACGTGAAGAAGCAAATGGCCAATCACGTCCTGACGGTCATTGATAGCCAGTGGCCCCACGGCCTCATCGGCGCGGTGAAGGATGAGGTGGATCAGTGGCTGGTGGTAGCCACCCCTCGGCTCGGTGCGGTGGAAAATGCCGAAAAGCTGCGGGCCGAGTTGAGCCCCAATGCCTCTGTCATCGTCAACCAGAATGGCGGCCTCTCCGACAGCCTCGCCCTGGCGGGTAGAGAGAGGGTCCTGACTCTGCCCCGCGTGAAGCGCCCAGACCAATTCGATGGTGAGCTGGGGAAGAAGGTACTGGGGTGGCTCTACGAGAAGAGCTGGAAACTGCAGTACGAAAAAAGCTACTTGGATACACTTAGAGCACGATTTAGTTAATTATCTGAAAGAGAGGTAATCATGGACCGGAGAGTTTTGATCCTGGTGGTTGTGACCTTGGTTGTTGTGGCGGTCATTTGGCCTCTTATCTTTCCCGACAAGATTCTACCCCCAGTGATCACGCGCATTGAGGCAACACAACTTATCAAGTCCGGCACCATCATCACCGCTAAAATGGTGAAGGAGGTGAGGGTGAAGATGGTCGAGGGAGAGGAGGTGGAGGTCGACGAGGAAGAAGCCTTGCCCTCGGTCGCTGAGGCTGGCTCCACCAAACTCGACCAGGTCGTTGGCACAATCGCCACAGAGCGCATTGAGAAAGAAGATCCCATTACCTCGGAGGCGATTGTGCCGCTTAGCCCGTGGAGTGCTGCCCTGTACCTGGGCAAGGAGGTCATCAGTTTCTATGCCGATATAGACGAGGCGCTGGGGGGAATACTCAGGCGGGGCAGTATAATAGACATGTACGCCTACCACCCGGTGCAGGAGGATGAAGCGACCCAACTGGTGAAGATATCCCCCTGTATCCTGGTGGTGGATTCGCACGGGACCAGCGGGAGTCCGGCGAGGTGGCCGATCCCCGAAGCAGCGCAGGCGGGAGGAACAGGAAGCATACTTGGAGGGGGGGGGGGCGCAGAGAGGGTCGTCCCGGCCAGCATCGTTACGGTGGCAGTTGATCCGAAAATAGCCTGGGGGATCATCGAGGTCCTGGGATCGAGAGGATTTCGGACCTGGGTGACCCTGTCGCACGAACCATGCTGCCAGTCACCTGAATCATGCTGGACGATGCCTGTGGAGAAGGAGACGGAGACACCTCCACTCCCGCCCATGCCTGACCTGGTCATTGAGAACATCACCACCGATCCCGATCCCATGGTAGTAGATCAACTCGGCACGGTGCGGATGGAGGTGAAGAATAAAGGCCCAGCGGCGATGGACACCAACAATTGTTGGGTGGGTCTCTATATTGATCGTCCGGCGGAGGCAGATCCCGACGAGCAGATGTTCTGCCCCCCGCTAGTGGATGGATCGGCCGTCATCTCCTATACTGTCACCCTGGCCGATGAAGGCTACCACGCCCTCACCGCCTGGGCGGATTGGCAGGAGGAGATTCCCGAAGAGGATGAGACAAATAACCAGGACAGCGCCTCCATCCTCGTCGTGATTCCCCCCCCGACGCCCACGCCAACCTCGACTCCCACACCAGGGCCCATGCCCGACTTGGTCGTTGAGGACATCACCACCGATCCCATGGTGAAAGATCAGCTCGGCATGGTACAGGTGCAAGTGAGCAATCGGGGCTCAACGAAGGCAAAGACGGCGTCCTGGATGGGCCTGTACATTAATCGTCCAGCGGAGGCGGATCCCGACAAGCAAATGTTTTGCCCTCCCCTGGAGGCAGGCCAATCGGTCATCATCTCGTACACGCTTACGTGTTCTGAGGCGGACTACCATACCCTCACAGCCTGGGTGGATTGGCTGGAGGTCATGCCGGAGGAAAATGAGGCCAACAACCAGCACAGTGTATCTGTCCTGTGCACGGAGCCTACGTCAACGCCCACACCCACTCCTACCCCTACACCTACTCCCACACCCACTCCTACCCACACACCAACTGGCACCCTAACCACGTCATCAACAACCACGCCGCACGACGTTATCCACCTGATCTTCGACCAATGGTGGCTCGATACCGTAGAGGTGGTGGACCTGGAAGATCGCTCGGTAGTAGACCTGGAGCTAAAACCGCTCAGCGGCGAGGGCATCTACTACGCTGACTACTACGGCCAGGGGTTTGAGATGACGGTTAAGAACAATCGCGAAGATATGCATATCTGGATAAAGGATGAGAACGTGGGGGCCGATGTCTTCATAGACGGAGACAAGCTGGATGCGTGGGAGAAGATACCTATCGGGCAGGACAAGGAGCGCACAATTAAGGTGCAGTTGCGCGACGGCTTCAACGAGGCCACAGTGGTGCTGGTGGACGACTAGAGGGAAGAGGGAGGTGAACGACCGATGATGTATGAGCAGTACGATCTTAGGACCTGGAGCTCTGAAATTCAAAACTACTGTGTAAAGGAAGAGGTCCCCATCCCCCTCTGGCCGGATGTCCAGGATATCCTGGCAGATCA
>CAYWWC010000078.1:595-15043 GCA_964461615.1 uncultured Anaerolineae bacterium | reverse complement strand
TATTGAACCTCTCCCTTCGTGATTTTGGAAGGTTTATTTTTCTGGAAGTTCCTTACCTCTTTGATGCTCCTAATCCATTCATCCAGCCCACCTAGCTGGAAAACGCAAGACTTCTCATTGCATTGTATGTAACCTGTCTTTCGCCCCCCCAGATATCCTGTTTGGCGACTTGCTGAAAGCCCCCATATGCGGTCAGATAGGTTTCGTTAGGGTGCGGAAAACAGGCTCTACATTACCTCATTGCCTCGTTGCCGGTTGACTCGTTGCCACACCCTCCCTGATTATACCAGAAACCGTACTTCTAGGCAAAGGTGCATTGCAGCTTTGGGGCAGGTGTCATTGCGAGCGAAGCAAAGCGATCCCCTCTCCTGCATCTGGAGATTGCTTCGTCGCGACGACAGACTGAGCCAGCCCTCGGTCTCGCCCCCGAAAACTGAAATACGCTTCTGGGCAATAGCAGGCTTGACAATCCGCGTCTTATGTGGTATCTTGTAATCATACGACAGGAAAGGGGAAAACTTCATGAAAACCAAACTGCAAGAGCTTAAGACTCGTCTCTTCGAGATAAACGATCTGGAGTCCGCGGCTGCGGTGTTGAGCTGGGACCAGTCAACCTACATGCCGCCAGGTGGCGCAGCGGCCCGCGCCCGCCAACTGGCCACTCTGGGGCGACTGTCCCACGAGAAGTTCACCGACCCGGCCATCGGCAAGCTGCTGGAAGACCTGCGTCCCTACGAGGAGAGCCTGCCCTACGATTCAGACGAGGCCAGCCTGATCCGCGTCACACGACGTGACTACGAGAAAGCAGTGAAGGTGCCGCCCTCTTTCGTGGCCCAGCTCTCTAACCACACATCTCTGTCTTACGAGGTCTGGACCAAGGCCCGGCCAGCGAATGACTTTCCTACCGTGCAGCCCTACCTTGAAAAGACGCTAGACCTGAGCCGTCAACTGGCGGATTTCTTCCCCGGCTACGAGCACATCGCCGACCCCTTAATTGATTTCAGGGACTATGGTATGAAAGCCTCCACAATCAGCGCCCTCTTTGCCGAGTTGCGCCAGCAACTCGTGCCCATTGTGCAGGCCATCACCGCCCAGCCCGCCGCCGCCGACTCGTGCCTGCACCAGACCTTCCCCGAAGCGCAGCAATGGGCCTTTGGCCTCGAAGTCATCAAGCGCTTCGGATTCGACTTTGAGCGCGGGCGGCAGGACAAGACCCCCCACCCGTTCACCACCGAGTTCTCCATCGGCGATGTGCGCATCACCACCCGCGTCAAGGAGGATGACTTGGCCGAAGCGTTGTTCGGCACGCTGCACGAGTCCGGGCACGCGATGTACGAGCAGGGCGTTCGAGTGGACTTCGAGGGCACGCCGCTGGCCGGGGGGACATCATCGGGCGTCCACGAGAGCCAATCCCGTTTGTGGGAGAACGTCGTCGGGCGCAGCCGGGGCTTCTGGCGGTTCTTCTATCCCAAGCTCCAGGCTGTCTTCTCTGATCAACTGGAGTCAGTGTCGCTAGACACGTTCTACCGCGCGATCAACAAAGTCGAGCGCTCGCTGATCCGCACCGAAGCCGACGAAGTGACCTACAACCTACACGTCATGCTGCGCTTCGACTTCGAGCTGGCCCTGCTGGAAGGTCGCCTGGCAGTACGCGATCTACCTGAGGCATGGCGCGAGCGCTTCGAGGCTGACCTGGGCATCGCCCCACCGGACGACCGCGACGGCGTGATGCAGGACGTGCACTGGTACGGCGGCATAATCGGCGGTGCCTTCCAGGGCTACACCCTGGGCAACATCCTGAACACACAGTTCTTCGAGACCGCTCTGTCAGCTCATCCTGAGATTCCCACGAAGATCGAAAAGGGTGAATTCGGCACGCTGCACGGCTGGCTCAAAGATAACATCTACCAGCACGGAAGCAAGTATACCGCCACCGAACTAGTCGAGCGCGTCACCGGCGGGCCGATGAGCATTGAGCCCTATATTCGCTATCTGCGGGCAAAATACGGGGAGTTGTACAATTTGTAGGGCGTAAAACGTCAAACGTCAGGGTAAGCTCGACGGTGTCAAAATCAGACCAGGTGTCATTGCAAGGCGCGCTGTTTGCGCCGAACTTGGAAGTGGAAACGGCGCAATCCCCTAGCATACTTGGAGATTGCTTCGCTTCGCCCGCAATGACAGGTAGCCAGATGGCCGGGACGTGGAGATCAGCCAGTGTGCGCATCCGGGCAATGAGGCGCACGGTTTGGGCAAAGATCGCCGCGTTCCGGCCGCGTCGTGTCGCGCCCAGGCCATCCAAGTCGGGACAGGCCAGCAGGTTAGCGGCGTACTCCGGTGTGACGTTCCCCCCGTAGATGATGTGCCAACGATGTTGGCCTAACACCTTCAGCCCCGGCATTCCCCCAGCGTCCGCGCAACCACCCCCGAATGAGTCCCCCTCAATACCCAGCCTGCAAATCAACCTGATTCAGCATCTCATCCCCCCTCGCCGCCGCATTGAACAACGCGGCCAGATGCATCATGCGCAACATCTCAGTCTCGTCAGCCCCCCCGGCCCGATGCGGACTCATCACCACGTTATCCAGTTCGTGAAAGGGATAGGCTGAGGGCGGCGTGTGAGATCGTGCCGCTTCGTCGGCTGGATAGTTGTACCAAACGTCCAATCCGGCAGAGTGCAGGATTCCCTCACGCAAGGCGTGGTGCAAAGCAGCTTCATCCACAATCGGGCCGCGCCCCACGTTAACCAGCACGGTGCCTGGAGGCAGCAAAGCCAACTCCCCCTCGCCGATCAATCCCGTCGTTTCGGGAGTTTGCGGCAAGCAGATGATGAGCACGTTGGCCTGAGGCAGCAAGTTGTGCAGGGCGTCGGGAGGATAGATCTCGTCTGGGGATGGCGTAGTGACACGGCGTCGGATGGCCATCACCTTCATACCCAATGCCCGGCACAGGTGAGCCACCCGTTGGCCGATAGCGCCGTAGCCCAGTATCAGCGCCGTCTTGCCCTCCAGCAGGATGGTTGGGTTCGGACGGTGGTAGCGAGGGGTCCAATCGTGAGCGCGCAGCGCCCGGTCCGTGGGGGCGATAAGCTTGGCGGCGGCCAACATCAGGGTGACGACCACCTCGGCAACAGGCGCGGCGTTGTGGTGAAGGTTGTGGACGGCGATGTGGGGGAAGTCGCGCATCAGCTCGCTCGTCACCTCGGGCAGGCCCGCCCAGGGGACGATGAGAGCGTGCAGGTTGGGACTGGCGGTCAGGTGCTCGCGCTGGGGGCGGCCGGCCACAAGGATGTGATAGTCGGCCGGCGCGGGCAAATCGGGGCCAAAGGTGAGATACACCTCGGCGTCCAGATGAGCGCGCAGATGGGCCAGCGCTGCGGGGTCAGGCTGGCGGAGCAGGTGTGCAGATAGCTTCATTCAACCATCGAACTGGAAAACATCCTCATCCCCGCCCATAGGAAAGACGAAATGAAAACCGTCAGGCCCCAGCTTGCGCGTCAGTTTGGCCATGATACGGTCCACGTTATCGTAAGGGCCAGCAAAGAAGAAGGGCTTACCATCTTTGCCGCCCAGCGGGATGGGCACGTTGCAGGCATCGGGGTCGGCGTCGCCCAGCACCAGCATGGCATCGCGGTAGTCGGGATCCGGCTTGAAGCCCAGGTCTTGGGCGTAGGCAATCGCTTCGCGGATAATCTTGGCCACCAGGTTAACGTCGGCTTCGATCATGTCTTGTTGCGCCATCATACCGTTACGCAGTTCCTCGTATTCCCGTCGGGTATCGAACAACCTGCCAAACGCGCTCTTGACCCCCAGGCAGTCCAGGTCCACCAGGAAAGTGCCAATGGCGATCTGCCCTGAGGGCGAGCGACGGGCCACCAGGATTTGCGTAATCGTCCTCTCTTCCTGCCACTCTTCGGTCAGAAGGCACTCATATAGGGGCCAATGGCCGGATGCGCGCAGCAGGCCACGCGGGGTCAGAGCCCGCCGTCGTGAGACAGTACGCTTCTTCTTGCGCTGGTGCGCCTTTTGCCGTCGTTTTGCCGATGGTTTGGCCATTTGGGTCCTCCTAAACCTCAGAATGGAATGTCGGAATCGGCGAAGGCCCCGTGAGCCACTGCCTCCAGCCAGCCTTGCAGCCAGAGCCGGGCGCCAGGTGGGATCAGCCGGGCCAGGGTGAAGACAAAGTCGCGATGCTGGCGGAAGCGAGCTAACTCAGCCTCATCGTCCGACCTGATCTCAGTCTCGATAGCCAAGCAGATCATCGCCGCATTCCGCTCTGGCTCACTCAGCCAGTCCAGGGCCACTTTCTGGTAGGGCCAGGCCCTGATTTGAGCCATCAACGCTTGGACATCCACGCCCTGTTGATGCAGCCCGGTCACCAGGGAGGTGGCCTCGGTTCGGGTCAGATGGCGATAGCCGTTGCCAAAGCAGTCGCCTGGCACCGGCACGTCGCAGCGTCCGGCCAGTTCCTGGGCTACCTTGTGCAGTTCGGGGTCAAGCCACGGCCGCTGTAGCACCTCCAGGAAGGTTTCGGGATCCACTCCCCTGCTTCCCACCGGTGGCGGGACATAGGGCGGGGGCGGCTCAGCCTGCCGCTGGCGCTCCCCTTCCTGTGCTTCCCACTCTTCGTGACGAGCAAACTCCTTCTGCCAGCGTTCCTCGCTTCCCTCCGGGTCGTAGAGGCTGAGGAGGCAGGAGTCGGGGCAATAGCCCCAGTGCCAACCGTGCTCGTGATCGTCTTCAGCCGACTCTATCTCTTGCCGCATTGCCTGACAAATGGGACAGTCATCGTCGGCGATGAACTCGTCCGCGTATTCTTGCGGAATCGGGTTGGACTCCCCCAACTGTTCGCGCCAGATAACTTCACGTGGGGCAGAGCCGTAGAGCTCGTCTTGCGGTGTGAAGAACCAGCCCCGGATCAACTCGTCCAGTCGGGCTGTCTCTGCCTCGACGGTGGAATCAGCGTTCGCTTCAGCCAACAGTTCAGCGGCCCGGCTGCGAAGCCAGAGCACCAGGTCGCCGTAAAGGGCACATTCTTGAACAGACATGGTTTACCTCCATGCTTCTCGGTGAGTTTATAGTTTACCACACTCCTGAGCAAATGGCAACGGGCTGCTGCCAGGGTCGTGTGCCTGGCCGACTAGCCCGCGTATCTTCACTCTGGACAAGAGATGTAGTTTACTACTGCCATTCCGTATGGAACGAACCTTCCCTGTCAATCCGCCGGTAGGTGTGGGCACCGAAGTAGTCGCGTTGGGCCTGGGTGAGGTTGGCCGGCAGGCGGGCGGTGCGGTAGGCATCGAAGTAGGCCAAGGCGCTGCTGAAGGCCAGGCAGGGCACGCCGTTAGTCACCGCGGTCCGGATGACTCGTCTCAGCGCGGCTTGGCGGCTCTGCACCGCTGGGCCGAACTCGACGTCCATCAACAGGTTAGAGAGCTCAGTATTGCGCTCGAAGGCAGCGCGGATGTCGTTCAGGAAAGCGGCGCGGATGATGCAGCCGCCGCGCCAGATGCGAGCAATCTCGCCGTAGCTCAGATTGTAGTCGTACTCCTCACTGGCTGCACGCAACAGCGTAAAGCCCTGGGCATACGAACAGATCTTGGCCGCGTAGAGGGCATCGCGCAGGTCACGTATGAGCGCGTCGCGGTCGCCATCGAACTTGATCTCCGGCCCGGAGAGCATCTGGCTGGCCGCCGCCCGCTCGTCCTTGTAGCCAGAGATGATACGCGACTCCACGGCGGCGTTGATGGTCGGCGTCGGCGCACCCAGGTCGAGGGCGCTCTGACTGGTCCACTTGCCGGTGCCTTTCTGCTTCGCCTCGTCCAGTATCACCTCCACCAACGCCTGGCCAGTCTCATCGTCCATTTTGGCAAAGATGTCGGCAGTGATCTCAATGAGATACGATTCCAGTTCCCCCGCGTTCCACTCGGCGAAGACCTGGTGTAGCTCCGCCGCCGACAGGCCACCGATCCGCTTCATGATGTCGTAGGATTCGGCGATGAGCTGCATATCGCCATACTCAATGCCATTGTGCACCATTTTGACGTAGTGCCCCGACCCACGTGGGCCGATGTGGGTCACACACGGATCGCCGTTGACCTTGGCGGCGATGGCAAGGAGAATCGGCCTCACCATCTCCCACGCCTCCATCTGGCCGCCGGGCATGATGCTCGGCCCCCACAGCGCGCCGTACTCGCCGCCGGAGACGCCGGTGCCGATGTAGTTGATGCCCGCCCCAGCCAGCTCCTCGGTCCGCCGTTCCGTGTCTTCAAAGAACGAGTTGCCGCCGTCAATGATCAGATCGCCCGGCTCCAGGTGGGGTTTCAGTTGGGCGATGGTGGCGTCCACCGGCGCGCCAGATTTGACCATGAGCATGACCTGGCGCGGCTTTTCCAGTGCGGCGACCAACTCCTCGACCGTGTACGCCGCCTGGATGTTTTTCCCTTTGGCCGGCCCGTCCATAAACTCCTCGGTTCTGGCCGCAGTGCGGTTGTAGACCACTACTGAGAAGCCGTTCTGTTCGATGTTGAGAACCAGGTTCTGACCCATGACGGCCAAACCGATTAGTCCAAAGTTTGCTTTGTCCATTTTTGTCCCTCCTGATTACACGCTAATTTTACGTTCCACACTTCGTACGATACAGCATTTCCCCGGCCTTGGGCACGACCAGAATGCCCTCGTCTTCCCTACCCTCCCATTCGCTCACTTCAATCGTCGCCGGATCCAGATACCCTAGATCGATCCGCCGGCACCGCTCCTCCGGAATGCCAGTGGCCAACGTCACCCTGATACGCGGTCTCTCGACGCCGTTCTCAAACGTGCCGATCCCCCTCAGGTGAGTCGAGTGAGCCAGCACCCCCCACGGATAGTCCTTGAAACGATCCCACTGCTTGAGGAAGTAGTCGCGGACGTGATAGCCGATTTGGTCAATAACTTGGCCGTGGGTATAAGAGACCTCGGTGAGGTGAGGGGCGTAGATGATGACCTCGCCCCCATCGGCGATAGCTGGCTCCAGCTTGTACATCCCCTTGGCCGCCGTCCATAGATCGTCGTACATCTCCGGCATCACCGACAGCACTCGCTGGAAGGGCTTGTCCACGTAGACAATGTGCAGATTGGCTGAAAGGTCGGCGGCTTGCTTGTAGGCATCCTCTGGCGTGCCAATGAACAGCCCGGCCAGTTCCTCGCCTTTGACCACCAAGCTGAAGCACAGCTTGGGCTTATCAATGAACGACGCCGCCAGATCAATCACGCGCCGCACCGGCGTGTACCTGGCGCCAATGACGTCCATGCTGGTCATCACCGCTCCCAGCCAGTGGGTGAAATTGATCACCTCCGGGCCGCCGATGCCGGGGAAGAAGTACTTGTTGCCGCCGGAGAAACCGACCACTTCGTGGGGGAAAGTGGGGCCGCAGATGATGAGCTGGTCGTAGTCGAAAATGAGCTTGTTGATGGTGATGGGCACTGCTTGAGACAAAAGGCCCTGGCTCGTGTTGCGTGTTTCGTGTTCCGTGATGGCGCTCAGGGTGGCAAAGGTTTCGGGCAAGTCCCAGCGGTGGTTCAAGATGCGAACATCGCGGTACTTCTCCGCTCGCTCCGCCGCAGTGACACCTACCAGCCTGTTCAGCGCGTCCTCGCTCATCGGCTGGTGGGTGCCCAGCGCGACCAGATAGTCCAGCGCAGCAACCCTGCCCCCCAGCAGCTCATGGAACAACCGGAAGAAGAGAGGGATCGGTGCAGTGCGGGTTTGGTCGGGGATAATGATCAGGATGCGCTTGCCGTCGAGATTGGCCTGCTCTAGTGCATCAACCATCAGATCGTGGACTTCGCGTTCAGTCAGAAATCTGTCGGTGCAGCCTTTTCCAAAGGTCATATCAGACACCCTCCCAGGTTTCAGCACCAGGCAAGCGACTGATGCGTGTATGACTAGGCCGCACGACAACAAAGGCACCGTGGAGTTGCTTGCCCTGTTCCCGCACGACCTGCCTGATAGTCTGCACCAGGGTCTGGCGAGCGTTGCCGGGAAAGCGGATCAAGATGGCACCGGCTGAGTCGGCATGACTTACGAAGACTAACCAGCCAAAGTCTTTATCCTCTGTCAGCAGAACACGTTTCTCGCGACTGGCGAAATCAATCAGTTCGCGATCGTCAGAACGGTGCATTACTTCACTCACAGCGAGAACATCATAGCCGTCTACTCGCAAAGCACACACGACGGCAAAGTCACAGCTCTCGTCGGCCAAGAAACGCAAGGTAAGAGCATTCATCAGGCAGTCTGTAGCAAGATGGCTTCGTGGGCCAGCGAGTCGGCAGCATAAGCTAGCGCAGCGCGGATGTCCATCTGGGTCAAGCGCGGATATGCATCCAGCAAATCGGCCTCTGTAGCGCCTTCGCTAAGCTTGCGGATGACGAGCTCCACCGGAATGCGCGTCCCTCGAATCACCGGTTTGCCCAGCATGACGGCGGGGTTGATTTCGATACGATCTGCTGTGAACATGACACTCCTCCAGTCCATTTATGTAGGCAGTAAATAGGGGCACTCATCGTAGTCCCAGCGCTTTCTTCAACCGAATGTCTACCGCGGCCATCAGTCGCTCGCTCAAACTGCTTCTTCAGGTCATCGTCCAACTCAGGCGGTGGTCACGCTACTATTGGCTCTCCGTCTGAGGGTAGTCGGAGATGGCAGTAAGTTGGGCGTTGACGGTCTCGACGGCGTCGGCGTACCATTGCCATTGCAAGTAGTCGTCGTCCGTTTCAAAATCTTCGCTGCCCTGGGCAGTGTAGCGCGTGCGTAAGTCCTCCAGTGTACAACCCCACTTGACTTCCAGCTCTCGAGCGGCAGCTTGATAACGCGCCAGGCGTCCCAGCAGAATCATGCGGGCATGCTGGCGAGCTGCTGCCAGTGGATCAGGATAGCCCAGACTAGCAAGGACGCTTTCAGTTGTGTAGGATTTGACAGATGTGCTCATCAACACTTTCCTTAATAATAGGCTGAGGCGGCAGCATAAACCAGCGCTGCCTGAATATCCTCTTTAGTTAACTGAGGGTAGGCATCTTGAATCTCTTTCGCCGTCATACCATCGACCAAGCTCCCCATAATAGTTGCTACAGGAATACGTGTCCCCTTGACCTCATGATACGCCATTCCATCCATGATTGTAACACACCCATGCGCAAACTGTCAAGCCAGGCTGATTTGCCGCTTTGTCATCGCTTCCACGGCGGCGTTTCGGGCATGAATCGCTCGAACTCGGCGATCAACTCGGCCTCGTAGTCGCCAGCGTACTCCTCGGCCAGGAATTTGTGCAGTCCCTCCTCGTAGAACCGCTGCCACGACGCCTCTTCGTGGCCGGGGTTGATCGGGAAGAAAAGGGCATCGTTGGCCCGCCCTGCCCGCAGGTCGCCCGGCGCGTCGCCGATCATCAGCATGTGGTCGGGCGCGTACTGGCCCTTGGCGGCCAGGGCGATGTGCGCGCTCTTCTTGCCCCTCTCCTGCCCGGCAATAACGCGCACGTAGCGGTCAAGGCCGTGCTCCTTCCATTCGCGATCCAGGGCCTCGTTCGGTGTCTGGGAAACGACGATCATGTCGGCCTTGTCGAGCAGGTACTCCAGGCTCTCACTCACATAGGGGAAAGGCGGGATACCGTGCACCATGTCGGCTATGGTGGCGTTGACGGCCAGGCTCCAGGCCTGGGCGCACTCCAGCTCGGGATCGAGATGCGCGGCCAGATACGCCCGCAGGCCATCGTTGCTCTTGGGATAGGCATCATCGGCGATGAACTCGCGGATGCGGGACGCCTGAGGGATGTCAACCTTGCGGGCGATGACCTCGGGCCGCTCGCGCAGCAGATCCAAGACCATCACCAGCGCGGGCCAGCGGTTGATGCCCCGCCACTTGGAGTACAAATTGACGAACTCTGCCGCCTCGCGGGCGTACTTGGAGACGGCTTGCAGACCCCAGTGTTTCACGATATTGGGGCAGAAACACTCCTTGTGCTTGATCTCCATGGTGTCGAAGACACAGCCGTCCGAATCAATGCCGACGAAGAAATCGAACTCGGGCTGCATCTCCACCAATGGTCGTGCTGCTTCGTTTGCTTCTGACATTGGTTTACCTCCAGTTGTTGATTCTCGTTGCGAAACGTGTTGCGTATTGCGTACTGCGTGAACGAAATACGGAATACGCAATACGGCCTGACATGCAGCGTCAAGGGAAGGTCACTCTTGCACCGCATCCCAACACACTCGCACGCAGATGCCACACACTTCGTCCTCCAGACCCAAAGCCCGCAGGCGACGGCGGCATCTCTCGCGGTAGCCCTCCTCCGGACGCAGGATGGGGCACACCTCCAGACAGGCGCGGCAGTCGCCGCAGCCGGGCAGGTGCTTGTTGGCCGGGGAGAGCCGTTGGGGGACGAACACTGTGGCGAAGCGCAGCGCGGGGCCGGCCTCAGGCGTGACCACCAGGCCGCTCCTCCCTCGCCAGCCCACCCCCGCCGCCTCAGCGAAGGCACGGTGCGAGACACAGTTGGGGAAGTAATCGTTGACGTGTTTCACCTGCTCCACCCAGCCCTCGAGCGTGGGGCCCTCGGCCACGCCACTAAACCGTTCAGCTAACTGGCCAGCGATGTCGTTGAGCAGCCGGTTCAGCTCCGTGTAAGCACGAGCATACTGGTTCCAACGACCGTCCTCAGGCGGTTTGCCCACCCAGCCAGCGGGAATGGCCAGTATCTCCGCTTCGTGATACAGCAGGCCGATGGAGACGGCGGTGATGTCGGACCACGTCCCTAGCCCGTCCAGCTTGCGCCGAAGATACGCCGACTGCTCCGGCAGCAGCCTCGCCTCCTCAACGGGGATGAAGCCAATCACACCGCGCCGCCCCACCCGCTCGCACAGCCGCCGGAACTCCCCCTCAATCTCCCTCTTGCTGATTTGTTGACTTGCTGATCCGCTCATTTGTTCATACTCCACTGAAGGCACTGAACCCGCCATCCACCGGCGCCACTACCCCGTGGACAAAGGCTGCGCCCGGCGAGAGCAGCCACAGCACCGTGCCGATCAGGTCCTCCGGATCACCAAAGCGGGCCATCGGCGTGTGGTCAATGATCGTCCGGCCGCGGGGGGTCAGCTCGCCTGTCCCCTCATCGGTGAGCAGAAAGCGGTTCTGCTCAGTGAGGAAAAAGCCGGGGGCGATGGCGTTGACCCGGATGTCGGGCGAGTATTCCTGCGACATGTGCACCGCCAGCCATTGGGTGAAGTTGCTCACGGCGGCTTTGGCCGCAGAGTAGGCCGGGATGCGGGTCAGCGGGCGGAAGGCGTTCATTGATGAGACGTTGAGGATGATCCCATCCCCTTGGTCGGCCATGAGCTTGCCGAAAACCTGGCAGGGCAGCAGCGTGCCGATGAAATTGAGGTTGAACACCCACTGCACCGCCTCGGCGGGCAGGTCGAAGAAGGACAGATCGGGCGAGGTGGTGGTCTGCTTCTTGTTGCCACCTGCGCCGTTGATCAGGATGTCTATCCGGTCAAATCGCGCCAGCACAGCGTCACGAGCGGCCTCCAGGCTGGCCTTGTCGAGCACGTCGCATCGCGCGGCGATGGCCTCGCCGCCGGCGGCCACGATGTCATCGGCCACTCTCTGCGCCGCCTCTTCAAACAAATCCAACACGGCCACCTTGACCCCGATGCGGCCCAGCGCGTGGCTCATGGCCCCACACAGCACCCCACCGCCGCCGGTGACGACAGCCACCTTCCCTGATAATCCAAAAAGGCTCTCCAGATACTTCTCATTCATCTCGCCTCTCTCCTCTCGTCAATTTGTTGACTTGCTGATTTGCCGATTCGTCGGTCTCAATCATTACGCCCGGCTCCACCTGGAGACGATAGGTCTTCGATGCGCCTGCCTGGCACAGGGCCTCCTCCAGCCGCGTGGCGTCGGGCCAGGGCCAGAGGACGATGATGGTCCCACCGTGGCCAGCGCCAGCCAGCTTGGCCCCCAGCGCACCGGCTTCCAGAGCGGCGGAGATCAACTTTTCATTTGACTCGCCAGATCCTCCCAGGTCGCGCTGAATGGCGTGGTTTTCGTTCATCAAGCGGCCCAACAGCGGCCAATCTTCCAAAATGAGGGCCTTCTTGCCCATGCGGGCGAGCTCTGTGATCTGTCTATAGCCCTCCACCACAGCCGATTCTCCCTCCAGCCAGCGCTCGCGGAGCGGCTTGTGCACCGCGCCGGAATCATGCTGCAGGCCGGTGAAGCCCAGCACGAAGGGCAACTGCGAGACGTAATCAGCCAGCGGCTCAATGGTAGCGAAGAGCTCCGCCTCGGCATGGCGGTAGAATTGTTTGCCCCCGAAGTCCATGTAGTTGAGGCCGCCAAACGTGCACATGTAAGCATCCTGATAGCCGCACACGACTTTGAGATAGTTCAACTCGATGTAACGAGCCCGCTCAGCCAGTTGGTACAGATTGGGATGCTCTCCTTGCCAGGCCAACAGTGCTCGCAGCAGAGTTACCACCAGCGCGGTGGAACCCGAAAGCCCGCTGCGCAGGGGTATCTCGCTTTCGTAATGGACGCGACATTTCAGTGGAGGCAGGCGCATGTAGTCCAGGATAGCCCGCGCCACGTCGAAGCGGTCGCGTCGGGGACGCAGATCACTACGGCTGGCGATGCGGCACTCCTCCCCATTGGTCTCCAGCACCAGGTGCGAGGCCGCCGCTTCATCATGTGTACGTAGCGGCGTCACCGTCACGCGCGCTCGCATCCCCACTGAACACGAGAGAACCGCCCCGCCGTACATGTCCGTGGGATTGCCGATGATCCCGGCCCGACCGGGCGCTGAACAGACCACGACTTCCGCTTGACGTTGATCAGAGCTCATAGGCTTTGGCCTTGATGTATTTGCGCACCAGGTAGCCGTATCGCTCGTCGGCCAGGGCAAAGTCAATGAAGGCGCGGAAATAGCTCTCGAAATTGCCCACGTCGTAGCGACGCTGCCCTGGCGGGAGAAGCCAGGCGTAGACCGGCTCTCCCTTATGAATCAGCAGTCTGATGGCATCGGTCAGTTGGATTTCCCCCCGCTTGTCGGGCAAGGTGCGATCGAGAGCCTTGAAGATGGCCGGACTGAAAACGTAACGAGCGGCCACCGCCAGGGTGCTCGGAGCGGCGCCCATAGGCGGCTTCTCGACGATGTCAGTAATGGCCACCGGCTCGCCGGGGGGAGGCTCAGCGCCGTTGATGCTGACGATGCCGTAACGAAAGGCTTCTTCGCGGGGAACCTTTTCCACGGCCACGATGGCTGCTGCCTCCAGTTGACGATGGGCCTTCATCATCGCTCTCAGCAAGGAAGCCGGTTCCTGGGCAGCGATGAGCGAATCCCCCAGGGCCACCACGCAGTCGTCGCTGTCCACGAAATCGGCGGCCAGCGAAACCGCGTGACCCAGCCCCTTGGGCGCGCTCTGCCTGGTGTAGAAGAAGCGCGACCTCCCCTCGATATAGTCCAGGTCCGCCAACATAGCCTCGTTGCCGGCCTGTTTCAGCGCGGCCACGAGCTGGGGGTCGGCATCGAAGTGATCTTCGATAACCCGCTTGCGTCGCCCGGTGATGATGAGAATCTGGCGCAGGGCAGCAGCCTGCAGTTCCTCCACCACGTGCTGGAGTATCGGCTTGCGTCCCACGGGCAGCATCTCTTTGGGCTGCGACTTGGTGGCCGGCAAGAGCCGCGTGCCCAGCCCGGCGGCTGGGACAATTGCTTTGGTTATTGGTTGAGCCATGGACTGATCTCCTTCCTCACTCTACAAAAGGCAATAGGTGCTTCTCAAAGTGTACCTCTAGTGCGATATAATGCGCCTCTTCGTGCACTGCCAACACGCTCAGTATCTCCTTGCCAAACCGATCCAGCATTGAGCCAAAGGTCACGTGCAACACCTGCCGCGCGTCGAACTGGTCGAGCAGGGCGGAGAGATGTGAGTCAGCCAAAGTGTCCGGCGCTGGAACCTTCGCCAGTTCGGCTGAGACGTGGTAGGTAGCGCGGTCTTCGGGGTAGCGCTCGATGGCATAGGCCAGTATCTGCCGGAACAGTGCCGGCTCCACTTGCGCCGCCACGCGCAGCGCCTCCAGGTAACTGGTGCCGGCCGTCTTGAGATGCGCCAGCCCGCGCGTGTGCCGGGCAAAAATGGGATAGATGCTGAACTTGTCCGACCCAGAGTGGATGCTGAGCTTGTACGGCCCCAGGACGCGGGCAATGGCGGCGTGTTTGGCCAACTCGGACTCGAACTGATCCAGATCACCGATGTAGTCCACGCCCTTCTCGAAGCGGCCAAGGTAGCGCGGAGCCAGGCTCACCCATTGCACGCCCAGCCGCTTGAGCTCACTAGCAATGAAAAAGTGCTCCTCAATCGAGGTCGGCGTCTCCGTCTCGTCCACCGACATCTCCAACTCAAACTTGGAAGCGGA
>CAYWWC010000078.1:0-585 GCA_964461615.1 uncultured Anaerolineae bacterium | reverse complement strand
GTACGGACTTGACAAAGCAAGAGGAAGCGGCGTTCTCGGCTTGGGTGACCAGGTGACGGTACATGCGGACGGTGTGGGCGATGGCCCGGCCGTATTTGGCGGCCGCCCGCGCCAGCGTGGTCTGATCAAACTCCAGGGCAAACTTGGAAGCGGAAGCGGCCTCGGAAGCGGAAGCGGCCTCCTCCACCTCGAAGCGGCGGTTAAGGTAGCGCGCGTGCAATCCCTCTGGCGTATCCTCCAACTGATCCCAGGGCAGAGCGTGGATCTTGTCCTTCAGCGCCTCCAGAGGAGCGGTGTGGGCCTCATTGTCCACGTGGTCGCCGGGGTCAATGGTGAAGAAGGTATAGCCAGCCGCCAGGCAAAGGTCAATGTCCTCGGTCGTCTTGAGGTGGTCGGCGTCCGCGCCCCACGGCTCGCGCCAGCCCTCTTGAAAGATACCCCACAGGGCGTCGTCAATCACCTGCTGCGGCGTGCGGCCGGTGCGCGCGTTCTCGCGCATAGATTGCTGGGCGAAGATGGGGGCGATGCCAGCAGCTTTGCGCACGGCGCGGATGTGGCCCGGCGTCGCCAGCCCCAACCGGTCGC
>CAYWWC010000077.1:0-15060 GCA_964461615.1 uncultured Anaerolineae bacterium | reverse complement strand
TCCACCCCAAATTGCAGGAAAACATCAATGATATCTATGAAGACCCAGTTTTCTAGCAGCAGATTGACTTCACTCATGCCTACGCCTTAACCATCCAATCGCTCACGTTGATAGGATGGTGCTGACGGAACTGATGCCGCATACGGCCGAAAACATCCACCCCCATCTGCAACAGCAAATGCGGAATGTCGATGGGAATCCAATTTTCAATAATTGTCTCATCATCGCAGCGGTAAAAATCCATCACCCGCATCGCCAACTGCTTGCTTGTGGGCGGCATGCCGAGAAAATCATTGCCCGTATGCGTGGCCTGCAAATAGCCCCAGCCGCCGGTTACTGCATAGTTGCCGTCGCCAATGCGGATGAAATGCCCAATGTCTGAACCGCCACGATCAGGAAACGCCGCCAAAAAGGGAATCTGGTGATAATCCTCAAACCCTTTTAACCCCCGCGTCGTACCAATGCCGGCCGGACCGAACCACATGAAGTTTGGATGCCAATGCTTGACCATTTCCATCTCATCCAGCACCTCGCGTGTGGGGGGCTGACCATTGTAATAACCAAGCGCGGCGTGCATTCTGAGAACACGCTCGATGCTGCGCTGTGAAATGGCGTTATCCTGCGGCGTCAAAATAACACCATCGTGCGTCATTGGCGGCAGCCAGCGCATTTCTCGGCCGAGACTGGGCGCAATCGGCCAACAGTCCACCTGTCGCATCAAATCGAGGAAATCAATGAATACGTAGCTTGTGGCGATTTTGCCTTCGCGCAGCTCGTGCCCTTCGGCATAGCGCACGGCGACAACGCCGCGTGTGGCGGGGATGCCGAGCCAATCATTTTCAAATGTGCCGACGTAATGGCCGACGCAGCCAATCATGTTCGCGTCGCGATAACGGCCGCCTGCCACAATGTCATCGCGCCGTTCCACGTCTGGGAGGGCGTGACGTATCGGCTTCCACACTTGTTCACCCACTGCGTCGAGGCCAGTCAATTCGTTGATCGGATGCGTTACATTCACATTAGCATCGTCGTGGTAGCCGCCACGAATCGCCTCATCCAGCTCGGCTAGCGGTGCGTTGACCATCTGCTGCATGATGTCAATGATGCGCTGCTTGTTGGCGATGTTTTCCCATTGATCAATCGGCTGAAATTGATATGCCTTCGTTTTGTATTTGTCTTCTTTAATACTCATCTGGTAGGTTCTTCTACTCCATGTTGTTATTTGTTCAACGGCAAAGCCGCCATCAGATCGATGCCTGACTCTGACGCTGCGCCAATCAAGTCGATCATGACCCAATTCTCCAGCAGTAAATCGCCGTCCCGTTTCCAGAAATCCATGATGTTCTAGCGTCCCCTTCGGCGATACGAATCTCGTCGTGGGCCACCTTGTCGGGAAACGCCTCGATGAACGGCCTCCGCTAACCCTTCACCGCCCCGGCCGTCAGTCCCTTCACTAACTGTTTCTGGAAGAAGAGGATCACGAACACGATCGGGATGGTGACGGAAACGGAAGCCGCGGACGCGAGGGTGATGTGGCCCGGGTCCTCGCCACCGGTGAACTGAGCGATCGCCACCGGCAGTGTCCAGTTCGACTGGGTGAGTACTCTCACCAGCATGAACTCGTTGTAGGCCAGCAGCAGCGTAAACAGCGCCGTGGATATAATGCCCGGCCACGTTATCGGGATGATCACCCTCAGGAACGCCGTCAGTCGGTTGCAGCCGTCTACCATGGCCGACTCTTCAATCTCCCGCGGGATATCCATGAAGAAGCTTCGCAGCATCCAGATCGTAAACGGTTGGTTCACCGCTACTAGCGTGATGATCAAAAGGAAGTGCGTGTCATATAGGCCGGTCATCTGTCCCAGCCAGAAGTAGGGTAGCACAAATGCCATCCTGGGCAAGGCGCGGAACCCGAGCGCTGCGACCAAGATGACCACACCGGAAATGCCGGTATAGCGCGCCAGAGCGTAGCCCGCGAGGCAGCCGACGCTGATTGAGATGATGACCGTCCCCACGGTCACGATGATGGTGTTCACGAAGTAATCGTAAAACTCCGCCGTATCTACGAATCTGGGAATAGCCCACAGGATCAGTAACCCGACAACCAGAATGCCGCAGTAGATGACCCAATTAGGGACGGGCAGGCGTCCTGCGAAGATTCCAAGTAACACGAGAGCCACGACGATTGCGACGAGGCCAAAGCCAAGCGCCGCGAAGTTGCCCGGGGTAGATTCCAGCCAGAGGTCGTTGTAATTCTCAAAGGTGGGCTCGAAGAAAAACAACGGCGTGCGTGAGTTCGCCTGCCGAACCGTTTTCAACGACTGGAGCGTCGTCCACACAAACGGAACGATGCTGTAGAGGGCGAACACCGTCAGCACAAGATAGATGAAAAAACGGGCGATAGGGTTTTTGATAGGTTCCATATCAGCGCTCCTCAATTTGGTCACGGTACGACCGGTACAGGAGTGGGATCAGTATAACCAAGACCGCGATCACGGTCAGAACGGACATGGCGTTGGCCTTACCCAAGCGCTGCACCCTCAGCGCGACCTGGAAGTTGTACAACATGACCGTGTTCGCCTTGAAGATCGGATTCTGCTCGGTGAGGACAAAGACGCTGTCGAAGACGCGATACGCATCCATGATCGAAGTCAAGCCAATAAACACCAGCAGCGACCTCAGGTGCGGAATGATGACGTGTCGAATCTGTTGCAATCTGCTGGCGCCGTCGATTGATGCCGCTTCGACGAGTTCCTGCGGCAACGTTTGCAGACCAGCAAAGAGGACGACGAGTGGGAACGGCGTCACGTACCAGAGCGCGTGGAAGATGATGAGCGCCTTCACCGAGAACTCCGTGAAGATGAAACGTTGGCCAATGATTTCCCGGAAGAACCAGGAAACCAAGCCAGCCGGCTCGAACAACTGCTTGAACATCAGCGTCCCGACGACGGGGACCACGATGAAGGGCAACAGAAACGCCGATAAGTAGAGTCCTCGGATCCGCTTCGACACTTGGTCGAGGAGCATCGCCATCACGAACCCGATGAACATCTGCGTAGGCACGGTAATCGCGACGAACAACAGTGTGAACCGGAGCGACTGCCAGAACCTCGCATCGGCGAGGACCGCCTGGTAGTTCTGGAGCCCGACGAATTGGGGCGCGTTGATATTGCGGTACGTGATGAAGTTGAGGCCGAGCCAGACCGCCATCCCCAGCGGGAGGATCATGAGCGCGATCATCAGGATATTGCTTGGAGCAGAAAACAGATAGAATGTCTTACGTTTCATAGCTCACAGTTCCTCCTTTCGATCATGATCCGGCGCCGTGGCTGGAGGTCGCGCCCAACCCAGGTGGGCGCGCCCTCCAGTCGTAAAACTGTTAATCGATGAAGCCCTGGGCGGTTGCTTCGGCGATGTACTCCTCAGCAGCAGCGTCCAGCGACTCCTGGGGACTCATCTCCCCAGTTCCGACCAGCGGGAGCCAGTTGCCGAGGGCTGCCCGCGCCAACGAAATGGCGGGATTTGCTGCATAGCCGCCAACTCCGTCGGCTAATGTCTCGGCGACCGCCGGGAGATAGCGCCCGCCGACGCCAGCTTTCGCAACGGCGCCGCGGGTGACGATCCCCAACTCGGCCGCATCCGTCTGGCTTCTGAGATCGGTTGCCTCCATGATCACTCGGAAGGCGAGATCACGGTCGACGTCGGTCGTCGCCGGGATCGTGTAGGTGTCGAGCCAGGTCGACCCGCCGAGGCTGCCGCCGGGGTTCGGCGCGGCCGCTGGGGCGAACCCGATCAGACCGATGAAGTCGGACTTTTCGGGATCGTCCATGGCTGGGGCACGGCTGGCCCAGATGTTGACGAAGGCGAGGCGCCCGGTCTCCATACCAATCTCGCTGTCATCGATGCTGTAGGTGAGACCCTCGAGACCCATGCAGGCGTCAACCACTTCTTTCATCTTTGTCAGCCCAGCAACGCCTTCCGGGCCGTCAAAGGCCGGCGTGTTGTCCTCGTTGAGGTAGCCCGGGGCGCCGAACGACTTCAGGAAGTGGAAGAACTCGATCTCCCACGCCCAGCCCGCATGCAGGTTCATGGTGAACGGGATGTCGGTGCTGGGCTCGTCCGCGAGAGCCTCGCACGCGGCGATCACTCCATCGTAAGTCGTCGGGGGCTCCAGGCCATACTCCTCGAACAGGTCTGTCCGATAGAACATATGTAGGGTGTTCGCCAAAAAGGGGACGCCGTAGATGTTGCCCTCGAATGACGCGCTATCCCACGCCGTTTGCGGGATATCTCCGAGGTCGTACTCGTCCCAATACTCCTCGACGAGGTCGTCGATCGGCTGCAACCATCCCTGGGAGCCCCACTCGGCGATGTCGGCGGGGGTAGCGTGGACAATGGCCCATGGCGACTCGCCGCCACCGGACAGCGCGAGACGCACTTGCTCATGGGCGGAAGCGGAGTCGAGCAGTTGTGTGTTGACCGCAAGGTTGTCAACGGCGTTGCACTTCTCGATCTCGTCGGCGTAGAGCTCCGTGACCGGGAATGCCCAACCGATCATGTTGACGGTGGCCGCGGATGCAGGTGCGGCGAGGTTGCAAGCCGTGGGGTCTACGATGACCTCGCGGGTCACTTCGACCTCGACCACGACGGTCTCGACGACCTTCTCTTTGACGACCACTTCCTTCTCCACCTCAACGGTGACCGGAACCTCTTTCTCGACGATCACCTCTTTCTCGACCACCTCCGGAGTGGGCGCGGCGCAGGCCGCCACGAAGCTGAACAGGACGGCCACAGCAATTGATAGATAGACTAGCTTCTTCATTTTCTGACTTCCTCCTTATAGTTTTTTTGGTTTGATGGGCGATGCTCATCTGAGCATCCTGACATTGCTATCCAACAGTTGATCCCTTACTATCACCCCCTTTCTTTATGAGGAGCTTTCTCGGAAAGTCCCAGCCCGCCCCTCCCTAAAATCCGTCTAGTCCCAGCTCCGTCAGCTTTTCTGGTGTGGGAATCCCGTCCTCACCCCACTTGCGATAAGCATAATAGTCACTCAACATCTGGCCTATGGGAGGCAGTTGGTTAGTGAGCTCTTTGTCTTCTCTGTTCAGAGTTAGAAACCGGGGGGGCAGGAAGTCGTCCTTGCGGCTGATCCCGAGACGAGTGTTATAGAGCCTCTTCAGGTTGAAAATCCTCTCGCCCGTCTTCATGAACTCCTCGATGTCCATATCCCGGCCAGTGATTGTGTTGAACCAGTTGACCAAGTTGGTGATGGTTACGGCCTTACCCACCTGACTGAATCTGCAGATGATCAGGGCGTCATTCATGCTCTGAAAGTCTTGCAGCCTGGCAGTGAATTCCGCCAGGCCCTCGATCTGATAGGACTCGTGGGGCTCCGCTATCCCGATCTCTGGCATGAAGAGGCCCAGTTCGTAGGCATGGCCCCAGCTCCTGTTGTGGCAAGCCCCTCTGGCCGCAGTGCAATATGTGAGAGCCTGACTCCAGAAGCGGCGCGGGTCGTGGGCCGAAGGCTCCAGGCCCTTGACATGAATGGCGAACTCGACAGCGTTTTTCCCCAAGGCTTCGGCCATTCTCTTGGAACCTTCCCCCATCAGCGCGCCAATCCCTTCCCTTCTGCCAATCTTGTGAACCATCTCCACCAGGGCTTCTCCGCTGCCCCAGACAAGCTCTACACCATCCGTATCGTTCTTGGTGAGAATCCCCTTCTCAAAAGCTTCCATGGCAAAAGCGATAATGGAGCCGGTGGAAATGGTATCCAGTCCGTATCGGTTGCAAAGCTCATTGGCCTTGCAAATGGCCTCGAGATCATCAACCAGACATTCGCCCCCCATCGTGCCCACGGTCTCGTACTCAGGGCCCTCACAGTCCAGGGGGGCATAGGGGCCTTCCGTTATCTTGATGTGGCGGCCGCAGGCGATGGGGCAGCCAAGGCAGGCCTTCCTCCCGGTGAGGATCGTGTCGTGCATGGCAACGCCAGATATCTTGCTGGCCCCCTCCCATCGGCTGCCTCTCCAGTTCTGAAGGGGGAAATTCCCCATCCCCTCATACTTCTCCAGGCTCACGGATGTGCCATACTTACCAAAGATCTCGGTTGCACTTCTGATATGGGGAAGGATGGCTCTTACATTTTCACTGAGGGCCTCAGCGTTAGCTATGGGGGTCGGTTTTGTCCCGAAGACGACCATCGCCTTCAGATTCTTGGATCCCATCACCGCACCCAGACCTGTCCGGCCGGCGGCTCTCACGATATTGCCGATGTGAGGGATGCTGGCGACTTTGGCAAGCCGTTCCCCCGCAGGCCCGATCACAGCGGCCGCGGCTCTTTCAGTTGTCTCCGATTTGAGCCAACTTGCCGATTCGTAAGAGTCCTTGCCCCAAATCGGCCGGGCATCACGAATCTCTACGCCTTCGTCATGAATCCAAAGGTATACAGGATGATCGGCCTTTCCGGTGACAGCGATACCGTCGAACCCGGTTCTCTTGAAATGAACTCCCCACGAGCCGCCCACGTCCGATTCTCCGAACAGCCCCGTGAGAGGAGAGCGAGCAACCAGGTGATGTCTGCTGGAGGATGGAACCCTTGTACCAGTATAGGGTCCGGTAAACGCGATCAGCATATTATCCGGCCCGAGAGGATCAGTGTCTGGGGTCGTCTCTTCATACAGCATCTTTGCCCCGAGGCCGACACCTCCTACGTATTCTTCAAGTAGTTGCTCATCCAGTACCTGGGTTTCTACCTTCCTCTTTGTCAGGTCAATACGTAGTAATTTGCCGTGATATCCAAACATTTTTGCCCCCAAGAGCTGTTCATTGGCCGCACTCGCATACCATGCAAGGCCAACGGGAAAGTGGCTGGCAACTATCCAGCCTCTCGCGACGCTTTGGAAACCTCCGAGTTGCTGAGCTTATTTGGACGGACGGGCCGAGTAGACGTCCGCCTGGCTGTAGAAGAAAATAATGTCCACGTGTCCGCCCTCGTTGAACTCAAAGACGTGCCATTCGTTCTCCGGGAAGTGCAGGGTCATCCCCGCCTTCAGCGGGACCGGATCGCCTAACTCGTTCGGTTCATCACCTACGCCACCGTAGCGGGTCCAGCCATCCTGGGCGCTGAGAATATAGACGATCTCCTCAGCGTGTCGGTGCGGCGCCATCGGCCCGCTCTCGGCCGAATAATGGGCAAATCCCATCGTCATCACCCTGCTGGACGAGACGGCATCCTCCTTGCCGACTACCAACTGGATCGCTCTGCCAGGCAGGGATTTCTTTTCTACGTCTTCCCGCTTAATCAACTTCATTTTCACACCTCCTCAATATTTTCCAGAACTCAAAAGTCAAGAGGATCAACGCCCATCTGCCGCAATACCTCTAAGGCGAATCAATTCCAAGTTCTTATCAGTAGACATTAAATACCTCGCAGTTAGGTGTGTCTGTTCATTGGCCCGAATCAAACAGTCCGCAAACGCTGATTCCGTTCCAGCACATCCAGTCCCTGCTGTTTCAGAAAATACAGCATGTCGATAAAGACCCAGTTCTCTGCGAGTTTGTCCCCATCTCGCCGGTAGATATCTACGACGCGCATTTCGACCGTTCTGTCCGATGCCGGCAATCCCATAAAACCGCCTGAAGGAGTCATGGTCAGGTTTGGCCAGCCGAACCAGCCGGCATAGTTGCCTTCGGCGAAGCGGCAAAGATGACCATGAAACTCGATGTTGTCGAGGCCGTCACGGAATGGCCCCTGATGCTGTTCTTCATAGCGATTGATTGTGTAGGTGGCGCCGATGCCGGCAGGTCCGAACCAGATCATGTCGTGGCGCCAGGTGCGGTCAAGCTCGCCCAGGGAGGAGTGAAGCCCAGAACCGGTGAGGTCCAGGCGCATCTGATTGACTAAATCCAATGTCTGCTTGCTCTCAGCTGGATCTTGTTCGTCGAATAGAAGACCGTCATGGGTAAGTGGTCCCGGGGTCAGGATGGCGGCGCCGGTTTGGAGCGGCAGCGGGTTCACACCGGCTTGTTGCATGACTCTGATGATGTCGCAAAAGAATCCGGTTTCGCTGATCTTGCCATCTGTGATGCGATTGAAATCGACATAGGGCAAAAAGGCCATTTTCCTTGTCGCCGGGATGCCGAGCCAGTCCTCATCAAAAAGGCCCATCAGATGTCCCATGCTGCATACCCATTCGCCGCCATCAATTTCACTGGCGCCTGCCATAAAGACGTCCTGACGTCGCTGGATTGGCCTGAATGCCCGGCGCAACGGTTTCCAGAACACATCAGCGACAGTCCTGGCGCCCTGCTGCTCGTAGAAGGGATGCATACCACGAAAGAAATAATCGTCCGTCGTATAGCGCCTTAAGACCTCAGTAAGGTCATCTCCTGTTGCCTTGTCGAGATCGTCGTAGAAGCGCAGTACCAGTGACTTGTTGTGCTGATAGTCCGCCATTGCGTTGTCACTAACTTGCTTGTTTGGTTGCACCTTAGAAATTCCTTTCTAGCTGCTATGAATGACTGTCCGCCCCTGTAATCCGGGCGGAGGACCGCATCACCAAAGTCGGGGGGATGGTTCTTATGACCGCCTCAGTTCCTGGCGCCTCGATCGCATCCACCAGAACTTGAATCGTAGCCTCAACCATCCGGTCGACCGGTTGTCGGATGGTGGTTAGCGAGTACCCCGGCCAGCCTGCCATCGGAATGTCGTCAAAGCCAATGATCGAAAGCTCTTCCGGCGCCCTGATACCCAACTCATAACGGGCCAGATCAAGAGCACCCATCGCCATCAGGTCGCTGGAGCAAAAAACGGCATCCGGTGGATCGTCCCTTTGTAACAGCCGTCGCGCGGCTGCATAGCCTGACTCGTAGGTATAATCCCCACTTTCACGAAGTGCCAGGGTATGGCCCCGCTCCTGCAGCCGTTCGGTGAATCCCCTTTCGCGGTCACGATTGGTCGAACTGCCTTCCTCACCCGCAATGTAGGCAATCCGCTGGTGGCCTGCGTCCAACAGGGCGTCGGCGACCAGCCGGCCGCCCCCAACATTGTCGCAACGCACGGCATTGACATTGCCAGTGAGGGCATAGCGGTTAAACAAAACCACCGGCGTTCCGAGGCGGGCACATTCATCCGCCAGTTTCGAGGAAAGCGTTGCAGAGGTAACGATGATCCCATCCACCCGATATTGGAGCGCCATTGGCAAGGTCTTTTCGACCTCCTGGCTGTCTTGGATATTTAGCAGCAAGGTCCAGTATCCTCGGTTCTGCAACGCCCTGGTGAAATCCCTGATCATACGCGCATAGAAAGGGTTCGTGAACCGGATAACAACAAGTCCAATCATATTGGTAGATTGCCGGACGAGGCTTCTAGCGATGACATTGGGTCTGTAGCCCAGCTTTTCCGCGGCCGCCAAAACCTTTTCGCGCATCTCATCGGACACACTGGCGTCAGGAGTAAGAACGCGCGAGACCGCTGCTTGAGACACGCCTGCCAGCCGTGCCACGTCAATTTGAGATACGTTTGCAGGCCGTGCCACGTCAGTCGAGGGAGTTCTCTTGCTTACCTTTTTTCCGCTGATATTCTTTGCCATTAGTCTACGACTGAGGGATGCTTAATGGAGATTATTTCACCTCGGGGTTTTGTATACGTATACAATTGTACCACGAATCCTTTTCTTTGTCAAGGAGCAGTTTTATACTCAATATACCACTTCACGCCTTAATTTGGCGATTTCTAGTCATTGTCGCTGGGGCCCCTGACAAGTCGTTAGGACACCGCTGGGTAATCTCCAGTTGACAAGTTTGTCGTTATGAGGTATCATTGAGGTAGGAGCGGGGATGGCTTTGGCCAGTGTTGATATCAAAGGAACAAAAGATGGTCTGCTAGTGACCCTGGGCGAGGGGGAGTTGGCGAGCCTCTTGACTGAACTTGAGGAGCGACTGAGCGGCACGGCCTCGTTCTTCAAGGGAGGGCAGGTGGCTCTGGCGGTCGGGCAGCGGGAAGTATCCGTCGAAAAGATGGGACACATCCAAGCCCTGTTGGCCCAACACGAGGTCACCCTGGGGACGGTGATTAGCGAAATGCCCGTCACCAGAGCCGCTGCCGGTCGACTGGGCCTGGAGACGAAACGCAGCTTCTGGCCCAAGCCCCGACCAAAACGGAGAGCCGAGGAAGATTTCAGCGAGGGAGCTCTGGTACGATGCACCTTGCACTCCGGGCAAATCATCCGCCATCCAGGCCACGTGGTGATCATTGGCGATGTGAACGCCGGTGCTGAGGTCGTCGCCGGCGGCGATATCGTCATTTGGGGAAGGCTCAGGGGTACGGTTCATGCCGGAGCCACGGGCGACGATCGAACCATCGTATGCGCCCTGGATCTGGCTCCCACCCAACTCCGCATTGGCAAATACATCGCACGCTCGCCGGAGGGGAAACCGGGGCGCAAGGCTGTACCGGAGGTAGCCTCGGTCGAGGAAGGGAAAATCATCGTCAAAGCGTGGCGGCCTAGCCGCTAGCAGAGGACCTTCCAACCCTTCGACTGGGCTCACAGGCTTCCAACTTCCAGGACAGGAGATGAGACTATGGCCGCTAAGGTTATCACTATTACCTCGGGCAAGGGAGGGGTGGGCAAAACCACTGCCACCGCTAACCTGAGTGTCGCCCTGGCCCTCTTGGGCCAGCGGGTGGTGGCAATTGATGCCGACATCGGCCTGCGTAATCTGGATGTGGTGATGGGCCTGGAGAACCGCATCGTGTACGACATCGTGGATGTCACCGAGGGCTATTGCCGCCTGCGCCAGGCTTTGATCAAGGACAAGCGGGTCTCGGAACTGTACCTCTTGCCCGCAGCCCAGTCTCGCGACAAAACCGCCGTCAGCCCCGAGGACATGATCCGGCTCTGCAACCAGTTGCGCAATGATTTCGATATTGTCCTCATTGATTCGCCTGCCGGCATCGAACAGGGCTTCCGCAACGCCATCGCGCCGGCTGATAAGACACTCATTATTACCACCCCTAATGTCGCAGCCGTCCGCGACGCCGACCGAATCATCGGCCTAGTCGAAGCTGAGGAGAAAGGGCCAGCCAGCCTGATCATCAACCGCCTCAGGCCGGAGATGGTACGCTACGGCAACATGCTGACCACAGAGGACGTCATAGAGATTCTGGCTATAGACTTGATAGGAATCGTCCCCGAGGACGAGGCCCTTGTTATTTCCACTAACAAGGGAGTGCCCATTGTCCTGGATAATAAGGCTCCGGCCAGCCTTGCTTTCCACAACATTGCCCGACGTCTGCTGGGCGAAGAGGTCCCTTTCATGACCATCAGGGAGACGCCCAATTTCATTGAACGCTTTGTCCGCTTTGTTCGCCAAGAATAGGGGGTAAGTATGGGAGCTTTAGACTGGTTACTTGGAAAAAGCAAACCCTCCAGCGGGGAGATCGCCAAGGAGCGCTTGCAGTTGGTGTTAGCCTACGACCGGATCAAGATCTCTCCGGAACTTCTGCAAACCCTCAAGGACGAGCTCATCACCGTCATCTCCAAGTATGTGGAGATAGATCGCGAGGGGGTGGAGGTTACCTTCTCTCGAGGCAAGCAGCGCAGTCGGCTGACAGCCGACATCCCCCTCCGCGGCGCTCGTGGGCAGAGAAGATGACGGTGGACCACTAAAAAAGAACACGGGAGGGAACCTTTACCTCCAACCCTTCAGCTAGGACTTCGGCGAGTTCAGTCGAGCCGCTCAGGGCAGGCTTCCAACCTCCAGCTTTCAACCTCCAATTTCCAATTTGGTGACAAATGGATCGCAAGATATGGCGCAACTTTGATTTTGTGCTGCTGGCTGCAACAGTGCTTTTGATCTTCTTCGGCGTAGCCATGATTTACAGCGCCACCTCGGATACGCCGGACCTGCAAGACTTGCCTCGCAGGCAAGTTATCTGGGCTCTGCTGGGTCTGGTCTTGCTGGCATTGGTGGCCGCCATTGATTATCGCTCCCTCGAAAGTCTGCAAAAACCCCTCTATGCCCTGATCATTGTCTCTTTGCTCCTGGTCCTCTTGGTGGGGCAGGTAACCCACGGGGCACAGCGCTGGATTTCCGGCGCTTCCTTTCAGCCCTCGGAGCTAGCCAAGGTCTTGGTCATCGTCACTTTGGCTCAGTTCCTGGCCCAGCACGAGAAAGAGATGGGTAGTTTCCGCTACATCCTGTTCTCCATCATCTATGTGGCCGTGCCTATGGGCTTAATCTATCTACAGCCGCACTTAGGGACGATGATTGTCTTGGCGGTCATCTGGCTGATCATGGTCTTGATGGCCGGGATGCGCCTGCTGCATCTGGGCGTTTTCGGACTTGCTGGGGTTCTGTCCGCGCCAGTCATCTGGTTCTCACTCGAGGGTTACATGCAGGAGAGACTCCTCCTTTTCATTAACCCAGCCCGGGACCCGGCGGCCAGGTACAATATTGACCAGGCCCTGATCAGCATCGGCTCCGGTGGGTGGCTGGGAAAGGGGTATGCCAGCGGCAGCCAGAGCCAATTGCGTTTCCTGAGGGTGCGGCACACCGATTTCATTTTCTCCGTCATTGGCGAGGAGATGGGCTTCGTGGGGGCGTTGGTTTTGTTTACCCTCATTGGTGTTGTCCTGTGGCGGATCCTCAGGGCGGCCAGCCTGGCTCGTGATAACTTTGGCCGCCTGATCGCCTGCGGCGTGGCTGCTTTGATCTTCTTCCAAAGCTTGGTGAACATCGGCATGAACCTGAGCCTACTGCCGGTGATAGGCATCCCCCTGCCCTTCATCAGCTCCGGCGGTAGTTCTCTGATCACTCTACTCATAGCCGAGGGCCTAGTGCAGAGTGTAGTGATGCGCCATAAGAAAATAGGGTTCTAGGTTGGTATATTGGTATGCCAAATCGAACCGCAGGTCGCTAAAGGAGTATCTGTGAGGAGTTGACGATGGCTCACATTTGGGAAAGGCTGGCTCAGACTGTGGATAGGGGCAGGCGTCGTTTGCTGTTCGTTGGTTGGCTCACCGAACAGGTGAAACCATACCACCTGGAGCCGATTGTCGTCGGGGGCCATGCGCTGGAGTTCTACACCCTGGGCGACTACGCTACCGCCGATATTGACCTGGTATGCTACGACAGGGCGACAGTGGGGCAGGTTCTGGAACAGGCAGGATTTCACCGAGAGGGTCGACACTGGTATCGGCTTGATCTGGACCTGGCCGTCGAGGTGCCGGACGATGTATTGGCTGGCTCCCGGGAGCGGGTGGAAAGGGTAGCCATTGATGAATACACCGTCTACTTGATCGGGAAGGAAGATCTGCTCATTGACCGTCTGAACGCCTGCGTTCATTGGAGGTCGGAGGCAGATTGTTTGTGGGTCAAGGAGCTGATGCTCCTGTTTGGCCAGGTACTGGACCGGGCCTATCTGGAGCGACGAGCAGGCGAAGAGGGCACGCTGGATAAGCTGATCGAGTTGAGAGAGGAGGCTGGCGGTGATTGATTATGATGAGCATGTCAAACGGCGGAGCGAGTTCACTCTCAAAAGACTACGGGCCGGTTGGCGTCGCCTGCCTCGCCAACGACCCCGTGACCTCGAGGAGGAGCGGGTGCTCTTGAAGATGGCCCTGGAGCGAAAACGGCGCTGGCTGGAGACAGGTAAGCTGGAGATACTCGGCCCACGCGAGTATAGGTTGCGTTAGAGGAGTCGTCAGCGATATGCTTAACCAGACCCAATTCGATCAGATCTGCGCTTTCACCAAGCAATACCTGGAAGACACGGCCGCCATGAGCAAACAGGAATGGGTGCGTGATTTCCCCCGTGCGGCCGAACACCGCTGGCAACACACCCTCAACGTGCTGCGCAACGCGGAGAGGATTCTGGCCGGCGAAGGGGCCGCCGATGACGTGGCCGACGTGGTGCGGGTGGCCGCCGTTCTGCACGACATCTCCATGTTCGTCTGCGACCATTCCATCCACGGGCGGGTCAGCGCCGACATCGCCGCGAAGTATCTCAACAGAGAGGGCTACCCTGAGGAATTCGTGGCTCGTGTAGCTCGGGCCGTTGACGAACACGGGGCTGACTTCGGCCCCCTACCGCCAGAGGAGCAGGGCGCGCTCTTCTCCTGGGAAGGCAAGGTGGTGGTGGAGGCCGACATCCTGGACAAGCTGGGCGCCAGCGCCATCGCCAGCGGTCTGCTATACTTGGGCAAGCAGGAGAAACTGGCCCACGAATGCCGCATGGCATTGACAGAGGGCCCCGCCATGAAGCGAGCCGATTTCTTCAAGGATTACCTGTGGACGGAGACGGGCAGGCAGTTGGCGAGAGAGCGGTTTGGATTCTTTGTCGAGTTTCTGGAGCAGTTGGCTGACGAGGTGGTGGAATCAGAAGATTGCAGCAAACCTTTGATTGAGTCGTGAAGCTGAGAAAGACGCGAAGTTCTTGCGCTGGCGACGGCTAGGACTATTCTATCACCGCGATTTTCTCCCAACTGCTCAATTCAGGTTCCAAGTGCCAGACGCCGCTTCGCTTACGGCCATCAAACGCGCGCAGATAAATAGAGTTGTATTTGAACAGCGTGGTGCTTTGTATGATCGTGCTAAAGCCTGTCTCTTGGTCAACGGCCCAGCCCAGCCGGGCACGCACGTTGGGACGTTCGCGCCAGACCAGACCGAATCCACGCACCGGCTGGTAGAGCCCGGCGGGCGGAATGAGTGCCGGGTCGTGGTCAGGTTCACCTTCATCCCATTCGTCGGTGAACCTTTCCCATTTGGGACTGTATTGGTCATCGTCATACAAGACGAAAATGGAAGCCTCCTCTTCGACCCAGGTCGCATCTTCAACCCAAATCATGATGCCGCGTTCAAAGTGCTGCTCGGCGGCATTGCTGAGGACAGGCTCCGACGCGCAGCCCTGCGGCGCAGGCGAGAAGAACCAGGCATCGGGGCAGCGCAATCTGACGGTCAGATTCGCGCCAGTACTACGCTCTGCTTCGTCGTATACATAGAGGGAAAATTGGCTCAAGTTGCGTTCATCAGGGGAAATCCGATAGGTATAGA